>JAEUNQ010000142.1 GCA_016790365.1 Thauera sp.
TGGTGCCGGCAATAGGAATCGAACCCACGACCTTCTGATTACAAATCAGCTGCTCTACCAACTGAGCTATGCCGGCAAGGCGCTGCGGATTATAGCTCAACACACCGCCCAGGCAGCGGATCGGATCGCACGTCACCGGCACGCGAGCGCGGATGGGCTTGCGTCAACGCCTGTTCAAATATACAGTATCCGAACAGTCCAAAAGTTCAGGAGACCGCCATGCAAACCATCACCTCCAAGGTCCTGCTCGCACTCGGCCTGCTCGCCGGCCTGATGATCGGGACCGGGCATCCCGGCGGGGCGCTCGCGGTGGCGGTCGCAGCCGGGGCGGGGATCTGGCTGGCGCGGGCGGAATCGGTGCGGCGCGACCTGCGCTGAGCACCGACGAACCGGCTCGGGCTCAGCGGCCGAACTTGCTCACCAGCTGCTGGAGCTTCTCGGTTCGGCGGCGCTCGGCTTCGTCGGCTTCGCGCTTCTCGCGCTGCTGCTTGGCGACAGCGGCGAAACGTTCCTTGAGTGTGGTGGCTGCGTGCTGGCGCTGTTCGTCGGTGACTTCGCCAGACGCCTTGCCATCGAGATCGAAACGTTCGCCGCCACGCTCGACGGCCTTGAGGTACTTGGTCGAGGCGGTATGCATGCGCAGCGCGATGCGCAGGTTCTTGCGGTCGAAGTCGGGGAAGCGGGCGAGGATGCTCGTGTCGATCTTCAACGCAAGCGGCTTGCTGTCGCGGAATGCCGGGGATTCGGCCTGCAGGCGTTTGAGGATGGCACGCGGCTCGATGCGCGGGAGCTTGGCCTGCTCCTGCACTTCAGTACTGGCGGGCGCGGGCGCGGCGGTTTCGGCTTGCTGGAGGGTCATTTCTGCAGAACTCTGGTACGCGGGTCGGTGTCTGAGCAGCAGTCCGTAGACCTCGCCTCCGGATCGGAGTCGCAAGCTGCGCGAAGCGAGTGCTGTCCCCGGCATTCTACCCCCGGTCCGCCGGGGCGCCGCCGGAAGTGGTGCTTTTTGCCACGGATCTCACTTGCCCGCGCCTGGAGGCTCCATCGCGACGAAACCGCATGTCCGGGCATCCACACGCGGACACCGGCAGACATGCACTTCACAATATCCGCACATCGGGAAAGCACCATGGAAAAGCGCTGGCGCCGCCTGCCCGGCTCGCGCACCGAACCGGCAGGGCTCGAAAGAAAGGTGCTCGCACGCCTACCCATGGTCGCGCTCGTCGGCACCGCAGCCTGCGTGGCCCTCTCTCTCCTCGCCCGCCTGCACTGGTGGGGCGACGACAGCATCGAGGCCGTACGCTCCTTGCAGATGATCGACATCTGGGTGCTGGCGGCGGTGATCCTGCACTGGACGGTGGTCTTCACCGTGGCGATCGGCGCCTTCATCGTGTTCGTGATGAAGGGCCCGGCCTACATCGCCGACCGCTACGAACTTCCGGACGAAGACGCCCCGCGCTGAGCCAGCCGCGGGGCGTCTTCGTCCAGGCGGGCGCCGCGTTGCGGCGAGTGCGGTCAAGCCTTGCCGTGCGCGCGCTTGCCCTGCTCCGCCGCAGCCGGCGCGTGGTCGTCCTCGATCTCTTCCCAGCCGGTGATCATCGCCTTGATATGGGCGAAGACCGTGTGTCCGGTGGTAGTCAGGTACACGTGGATGAAGAAGAACGCGGTGATCATGAAAGCACCCGCGGTATGCACCAGCGCCACGGTCTCGAGCGAGAACATCTTGTCGATGCCGAGCTGCGCCCAGTTGCCGTAGAACAGGTAGAGCAGGCCCGACCCCCAGATCAGCGGCGAGATGAACGCGAGCAGCGCGAGATAGGCCAGACGCTGCAGCGGGTTGTGCTTCTGCACCGTGGTCTTGCGGAAGGGATGCGGCATGTCCTTGAAGATCCCCACCGTGTAGTAGAGGATCATCGCCGACACGTTCTTCATCGACGGGATGTATTGCCTCCACTCGCCGGTGGTGAATTGCCAGAAGATCGTGAAGGCCCAGATCACCAGCAGGGTCCACGCCGCGAAGGTGTGGACATCCACCGCATCCTTGAAGCCCATCAAGGTATAGCTGCCGTGGATCTCGAAGCCGGTGACCATCATGATGACGATCAGCAGCGCCTGCGACCAGTGCCAGAAGCGCTCATAGCGCTTGTAGATGTAGATGCGGTTCTCGCTCATTTTTCAGTGCCCCTTGCGACGGGTGAGGATGCGGGCGATACCGTGGATCGAACCGGCGCCGATCGCGCCGATGATCGCCAGCCCGCCGAGCAGGTCGACCCAGCCGTTGCGATCACGACCGGGCATGTAGATGTCGGTGATCGCAGCAAGGCGGCCATCCTCCGCGCGGGTGTGACAGTCGCTGCACCTCAACGCGTCTTCCTTGGGCGCCACCATGTGGGTGATGAACCAGTTCATCCGCGTCTCGATGAAGTCGAACTTGCCGCTATACGGCAGCTCCGCGTAGTCCATGCCGGCCTTGATCGACTTCTCGTAGTCGAAGTTGCCCCAGAACGCGGTGTCGTCGTTGCCGTACACGTGGTTGACCACCAGGGTCTTGTTCACCGGGTCGTAGGGCTGCTTGCCGACCATGACCTTGAAGGGCCAGATGCGGGCGTTCGGATCGCTCGCCGAGCCTTCGACGCGGTTCAGCTCGAGGATCTTGCTGTCATCGATCTTGTCGGTGATGCCGATCTGATGGACCACGCCGTTGTACCACTTGTAGGTGGGGCGCACGTTCTCGCCGTACTTGAAGTCGCCCTTCTCGGCGGAATAGCTCAGGTGACCGTGGTCATCCTTGATGAACAGCGGCTTGCCGTCCGCGCCGCGCTTGCCGGCGGTCGACCAGTCCCACAGCGTCTTCGTGGCCACGCCGCCGCGTGCGAACTCGGGGATGTGGCAGGTCTGGCAGGCCACACGATTGGCATGGTTGTTCAGGCGCTCGTTCTTGTGCGGACGCAGGTCGTGGCAGGACTCGCAGGTCGCGCGGTTGTGGTCCTCATGCTTCATGTCCAGGCCCTTGGTGTCCTTGGCGGTGGCCGCGTAGCGGCTGCCGGAGGGCTGGTGGGCGTTGAAGGTATGGCAGTCGGCACAGGACAGGTTCGCGCCGTCGGGCGACATATGCACATCGACCTGCTTTGCCGGCTTGATCAGCGAGGTATCGAGGTCGCCGTGCTTGACCGCATCGCCACCGCCACCGTTGAAGTGGCAGGCGCCGCAGTTCTGCCGCCCCGGCTTGCCCACCGCCTGTGCGATCTTGGTCAAGTCGGGCGGCTGCGCGATCTTGCCACTGCCCTTGGGCATCTCGCGCGGCTCGTAGAGCGGGTGGCCGGCATCGGTGGCGATCTTCTTGTAGGTCGCGGTCGTGTCGTGGCAGGCCAGGCAATCCACGTTGTTCTGGTTGCTGAAGTCGTAGTTCTTGTCCTTCCAGTCGTAACCCGCGTGGCAACTCGTGCAGCGCGGCTCGTTGGAGAGGATGGAGCCGCAGAAGTTGTTGGCCGCGTGCTGCTTGCCCAGTTTCTTGCCGGTGGTCGGGCTGATCGCCTCCCAGGTCCAGTGCACGCTCTTCATCACCTGGTGGCCGGCCTCGTTGTGACAGGCCAGGCAGGCCTTGGTGACCTCCGGCCCGGTCTTGAACGGCCCCTGAAGCTCCTTGAACTTGCTGTGGTCCGCCGTACTGGCCGCCTTGCCGCCCGCCGCGGCGACCGGAAGGCTTCCCGCCGCCGGGTCGTTCGCCGCACCCGCCATCATGCTGGCCGCGAAGATCAACGCTCCACCGATCCAACGGCGCCAGCCGAATATTCGCTTGTCCATCTCCCTTTCCTCCACGAGAACAATCTCCTTGTTCAGTCTAGTCCGGAGATGAATATAAGCATTTGATTAAAATTTATGGATCGGCAGATTGCCCGGAGCAGGCTCGCCCTATCTTCCGGCCCTGCGGACTTTGCCCTCCGAAAGCTCAAGAACTCCTGTCAGAATGCCGAAAACATGCCCCAGACACCGGGACCGCCGAAGCCCAACATGCCCATCCTCAGCAATCCCTCCGAGATCGCCCGTGAAGCCTTGCGCCAGCTCGCGCTGCGCCGGGTGGCCCCAACCCCCGACAACTACCGCAAGCTGTACCACGAGATCGCCGGCACGCGTCCTGACGACGACGCGCTGCCCGAAGCCTTCGTGCGCAAGCTCGCCCGCCGCTTGCCACGCGACAGCGCCGAGCGCCAGCGCCACGGCCATCAGCTCGACCAGGCGCTCGCCGACGGCCGCCACAAGGCCGCCGAGGCTGCACTCGAGCGCTACCTCGACGGACTCAAGCTTGGGGAGCCGCAGGCCTGGAACGAGCTGATCGGCAACCTGCTGCGCCAGTGGGAGGCGCGCCAGACCGGATGGACCCCGGCGCGCAAGCGCGAGGCGCTCGATCGCGTGCTGAGCGCGGCCGACCCGGCGGCGCTCTACACCCGCCTTCAAGGCCTGCTCAAGAGCTGGGCGCTGGCAACGACCGACGCCGATGCGCTCGCGGTCGAGGTGCCCGACGAAGTGAGCCTGCGCGCCGACACCTCATCCGAGCGTGCCGGTGCGAACGCGGCAAGACCGGCTGCTCCCCTGCGCTCCGCAGCCGCAGCCGCTACCGACACCGCCACCATCGAGGCCCTGCGCGAGCTCGTCACCATCAGCCTGGGCGAAGCACTGCCGCCGCTGCTCGAGGAATACCCGCCGCTGCGCGAGACTGCCGCGGCGCTGTGCACCGAGATCGCAAGCCGCAGCGAAGCCGCCGGCCTGCGCGAGGTGGGCACGCGCCTGCGCCAATTCGCGCACGAACTCGAACTCGCCGCCGCCGACGAGGCCGAGATCCGCTCCGGCATGCTCGAACTGCTGCGCATGCTGCTGCGCAATATCGACGAACTCGTGCTCGACGACCGCTGGCTCGCCGGACAGATCGAGATGCTGCGCGAGATCGTCGACAGCCGCCCCGACCCGCGCAAGATCGACGACGCCGGCCGCCGCCTCAAGGAGCTCATCTACAAGCAGGGCCAGCTCAAGCACACCCTCGCCGAATCGCAGCGCCACCTGCGCGACATGCTGGCCGGCTTCGTCGACCAGCTCGCGCGCTTCTCCGAATCGACCGGCGCCTACCACGATCGCATCGGCCAATGCGCGCAGCGCATCGCCAAGGCCAACGACATCACCGAGATCGGCCCCCTGCTCGACGAGGTAATGACCGAGACCCGCAGCATCCAGGACGAAGCGCGCCGCTCGCGCGACGAGCTGATCGTCGCCCGCAGCCAAGCCTCCGAAGCGCAGGAACGCATCGTCACGCTGCAGAACGAACTCGAGGAAGCCAGCCGCCTGATGCGCCACGACCAGCTCACCGGCGCGCTCAACCGCCGCGGCCTGGAAGAGATGTTCCAGACCGAGTCCGCCCGCGCCCAGCGCCGCGGCACCCGACTCGCCATCGCGCTGCTCGACATCGACCACTTCAAGAAGCTCAATGACAAGCTCGGCCACAAGGTCGGCGACGACGCGCTGGTGCACCTCGCGAAGGTCGTGCGCCAGCATCTGCGTCCGCAGGACGTGCTCGCCCGCTATGGCGGCGAGGAGTTCGTCATCCTGCTGCCCGAAACCGGAGACGCCGACGCCCAGCAGGCCCTCGTCCGCCTGCAGCGCGAACTCACCCGTGAGTTCTTCATGACCGACATGCAGAAAGTGGTGATCACCTTCAGCGCGGGCATCACCCTCATGGCCGAGGGTGAGAGCCTCGAGAACGCGCTCGAACGCGCCGACACGGCGATGTACCAAGCCAAGCAGGCCGGCCGCAACCGGGTGATGGTCGCGCCGCTGCCCGCCTGAACACCTTCCGGGAAAACGACGATCCTCGGGCCTCGATCAGGCCGCGCCCTTCATCCCCTGCGAACCGCGCAGGCGGGCGGCAGCCAGGCCGACGAGGCCCAGCCCGAGGAGTGCGAGCACGCCCGGCTCGGGCACGGTAGGCACCTCGTTGACACCGATGCGGACCTGGTAGGCCCCATCGTTGTCGTCGTAGGCCCCGGGCACGCCATCGAAGCCGAAACCGTCCGGGATCCCCAGGAACAAACGGGTGGCGCCGACCGGGGCGATGAACTCCTGGAAGACCGCGGAGGTGGTCACGCCATTGCCGATATAGAAGATCTGCCCGAGCCCGGGAGTCAGCGTCAGGAAGTTACGCCCCAGGCCGGCCGTGCTGAAGTTGAGGCGCGCGGGCGCGCCACTGGCCGGAATGCCGTCGTCGAGGAAGACACCGACGAGAGCCCCCTCCGGGCCAAAGTAGCCGCTGATGCCGCCGAACGACGAGAGGTCGCTGCAACTCGACCCCAGGCAGTCGGCGTTGTTGCCCTCGGGGCCGAAGTAGGACCCGCCGATCCCGTTGAAATAACTGATGCCGCCGATCGAAGGATCCGCGAGGCGGATGATGTCGCCACCGACCACGCCGAGGAAGGGCGGGAAGGTCTCCTGGATCTCCTCGGGCGTGGGACCGCCGTGGCGTTGCATTCCGGTGGGAGAATTCCAGGGATCGGAGGCGGGCGGAATCGTGATGTCCGTGCGCCCCGCGAGAAAGATCGCGTCGCTGCCGCGTACGGTGACATTCAGAACGGCGGCTCCAGCCGCGCCGGACCCGAGCGCCGCGACCAGCGCGGCCGTTGCAACGATCGATGCGCAAGCTTGCTTCATGATCTCGCTCCCAGGTGTCAGGGGAATGCACGACGGTCATGCAAGAATCACACCAGAATACAAGCCACTGATTCTGAATGAAGTTCCTCCAAGACCGGACCGGGGGTGTAAGAATTCCCGACACTCCCGCGAGCGGACGCGCTTCCGTCTCCTACGGGGAGGCGACTGTCGCCTGCGCGCACACGGCCTCCACCAGCGGCTGCGCCAGCACGACCCCGCGGTCGCGCAACGCCGCATCGATGAGGCCGAGCACCTCGTCCCGGCAGCCCGGCTCGCGGTCATGCTGCGGCACCCAGTACTTCACCCGGTAGGTGATGCCCGTCGGACCGTAGGAGACCAGCTGCACGTCGGCCGGCTTGTCCTCGACGATGCCCTTCGCATGCGCGAGCGCGGCGCGCATCAGCTCGCGCGCCTCGGCCACCGGCAGCGCGAGCGGCAAGGTCAGCTCGGCATGGTCGCGATATTCCTTCTTCGGCGCGCTGAAGTTGGTGATGCGCTGCCGCGAGATCTGGCTATTTGGCAGGATCACATAGGTGCTGTCCCCGGTCACCAGCCGCGTCGTGCGCCAGCCGATCTCCTGCACCCGCCCCTGCGCGAGGTTCTCGATGCGCACCCAGTCACCGATGCGGAACGGCGCCTCGATCCCGAGCGCGATCCCCGACAGCGTATCGGCCACCACGTTGCGGATCGCGAAGCCCAGCACCGCCAGCACCAGGCCCGAGCCGGTCAGGATCCCCGACAGGTCCTGGCGGAACAGCAGCGACAGCCCGCCCAGCGCAGCCAGCGCGAACAGGAACACCCGCAGCAGATCGAGCAGCACCCTGGGCACCGGCTTGCGCCCCTTGCGCCGCTGCGACAGCCGCGCGGACGCGAGCGCATGCAGCAGATGCGCAGCGGTGAACAACGCGAGCGCGATCGCCGCATTGCGCACCGGCTCGAGCCAGGCCTGCAGGGCGTGGTCGACGGGCAGCAGCCCGAACGCCCGCTCGGCGTACAGGACGAACAACACCAGGAAGAGAAGACCGACACCGGCATGCGAGCCGGCGCGGGAATACAGCGCGCGAACCATGGCAGGACCTTCGAGACGAGAGGAAACGACACTCCACCGACCCCGGCCTGCCGATCCGCGCCGGCAAGGCGCTATCGAGGCCGGGGCCAGGCATGTGCCTGGTCGATGCACAGGGCGAATCTCGCGCGGCCGCAGCAGCCCATCGCGTGGTCTCCGAAAGTTGGGGGGATGGCCGTGAGGGCCGACCCTATCTATATGGGGATGGATCCTGCGCTTTCAAACGCACGGGCGCATATGCAAGGGGCGGGGGCGTCGGTGTCCCGGCTTTCGAGCGACAAGCCGGCAGGCGTCCCGCCTTCCTCAGCCCTTCGCTTGCGACTTCCTCTGTCGCTCCTCGAGCTCGGCTTTCTCTCGAGCTGCCTCGCGCTCTTCTTCCAGCTTCTTCTTGCCGTAGGCGATCGCCATCTTCATGGCCACGACCATCACGCCACCGATGAGGACGATGTACAGCAATGAAGCGCGGTTGCCGGGGTCGGCCTCCATCACGGCCGCCTTGGCGTCCGCCTTCGCCCCTTGCTGCGGCTCGAGCGCCTGCGCGCCCGCCGTCGTGCCTTCCTGTCCGGCGCCCGCGGCCATCGCCGTGCCGCTCGCAAGGAGGGCGCTGAAGCCGATCAACACTGCCATGATGTAATTCATCGAAATCCTCATTCGTCGATCCAGCCGCACACTTGACACTTCTCCTGCAAGCAGCCCCTCGACGCATCGCTCTGTCGAACATCGATTCATTGTACTGAAGAACCCCGCCGGGACTTGGCCCCCGGGCCGCCCCTTGCGGCCGACGAGCCACAAGGTCGACGACGGCGTTGCCGTCGGGCCATCCGTCCTATCGGAAGGGATTGAGACTGCGCACGCCGCTCGAGACGAAATCGTCCGTATTGCGCGTGACGACGGTCAGGTCGTAGATGAGTGCGATGGCCGCAATCTGCTTGTCGATGGGGTGCTGTGGATGAGGCGACATGAGCTTGCCCCAGCCCTGTGCGCAGTCGAGGTCAAAGTCGAGGATTCGGTCGGAAAAGTCGGTGACCACCTCGTCCAGCCACGCCTCGAGCCGCCCCGCCTGCTCCCGGTCTCCTCGGGCACGAAGGTTCTCCAGCCCTCGACGAGTCTCCCCGATGCTCACCACCGACAGATAGATGTCCTCCGCCGCCAATGTCGCGAAAAAAGCCGCCACACCCGGGTTGGCGCGCCCACCTATGCGTAGCTCGCTGATGACGCTGGTGCCGATCAGGTACATCAGGCCGGCCTGGAGTCGAAGTCTTCGTCGGTCCCGACGTTGGGCATCGACGCCAGCGCCTCCTTGAACGTCCGACGTGCCGGTCGGGCGAGCGCCGCGCGCAGGATTTCCCGGTGCTCCGCTTCAGCACTTCGCCCGTGCCGCGCCGCCGCCTCCTTCAAGGCCTGCGCCACCGCAGGCTCGATGTTGCGAACGACAAGACTGGTCGCCATGGCACGCTCCAGGTGATTGCAATGATTACACTCCAGCCAAGAATGCAAGCATTCCAAGCACGAAAACCCGGGCACCGAACGACTCGCCTTGACTGACTGCTGCGGGGCTCGGGCCGCTCGCCAGCGCCCCCAGCCCGGCGCCCTCAGCCCTCAGCCCCAGGCCGGCAACAGCTTCACGCCCAGCACGCTGCCGATCACCGCCAGCCACACCACCGCGGCCGCATAGGCCTGCAGGCAGTAGCGCACATTGGCGCGCGCGAGCTGCGCGGCCGACAGGCCGTAGCGGCCCTGCAGCGCGAGGTGGATGCCGGACATCGGCCCGGCGGCGAGGCCGATCGCCCACGACTGCACGAACACCAGCGCGAGCAGCGTCGGCTCCGGTTGCAGCGGCGCCAGCCAGGCCGAGGCCATGGCGATGGTGATCACCGCGTGGATGCCGAGCGCGGCGAGCAGGATCATCGCCGCCAGCACCAGCGCCGCCTCGGTCACGCCGAAGGCGGAAAAGGGCAGCCACAGCCCGCCGCTGTCCATCAGCGCGCGCAGCCCGCTGGCGAACACCGCCGCCGACAGGAACAGCACAAGCTCGCCCGACATGCCCGGCAGGCGGTCGCGCACATGGCCATACAGCGCATGGCCGCCCGCCCGCGCGCCCTGCTGCACCAGCACCGCGACGCACACCACCGCGAGCGCGGCCAGGCTGATGACCGCCAGCGCCGCCCATTCGGGCACCACCCAATGTCCGGCCCCCACCAGCACCGCCAGCACCGCGGGCACCTTCAGCGCCGACGCCTGCATCGGATAACCGATGAAGTCGGCCGCCCGGTTGCCGCTGCTGCGCTCGATGTCCCGGCCGGCGAGCCACAGCAGCACCACCGCCAGCGCCATGCCGGATGCGGCCAGGCCGAGCGGGCTGGCGCCGGGCGCATAGGTCAGCGCCACCGCGGTGGCGGCAAAGAAGGGCGACCACAGCGCCGCGGCGAGGAAGGCGCGCACCAGCACCGCCGCCTGGTCCTGGCGCGGCTTGCCGTCCGCACCGATGCGGTCGGCCATGATGAAGACCGCCGACAGGTTGATCACCGCGCCCAGCACGTGCACCGCGCCCAAGGTGCGCCACAGCGCGCCGCGGCCCTTGGGCAGGCCTGCGCCGCCGGCCTCGGGCGTGCGCAGCAGGCGCAGGAAGCTCACCGCCGCCAGCATGCCCAGCAGCGCGGTGTTCTGCGTCAGCAAGCCCAGCAGGCTCGGGCTGCCCCCGCGCCAGAGTGCGACCCCGAACGCCACCGCGCCCGCACCGGCCAGCAGCAGCGCCTGGCGCTTCTGCGCGCGCGCAAGCTGCGGCCACAACAACGCGGCCGCGCCCCAGGCTGCCAGCCCGGCGATCCACACGGGCGGCCCATGCCCGGTGCCCGCCAGCGCGGCGAGCACCGTCATCGCAAACAGCAGCACGGCCGCCAGCGTGCGGCGGCGGGGAGAGGTGGTGGGCAATTCAGGGGGCAAGGGAGCGAAGGGCGTTGTTGGTCCGCGGGGGCTTTGCTTGCGGGAATCCATTTTCTACCAGATACCGATGGCGACACAGCGCGGCATCGCCCCCCTGCGCGACGAACACCGCGAACAGCACGACCTGGCGCCGCTGCATCCCCGCCTCCCGCATCGGGGATAATGGCCGCCCGGAGACTCGCACCGCCCCCCAATGTGCGCCAACTACCGCCCCGCCTCGCGTGAAGCACTCTCTGCGCTGCCGCTGCCGCCGCCGGACTTCGGCTACGGCGAGGCCTATCCCGGCTCGGTCGTTCCGGTCGTGACGAACTTCGCCCCCCGACAGTGGGTGCCCGCCCTCTTCGGGCTCGTCCCGGCCTGGGCGCACGACCTCAAGATCCTCCGCTCGACCTACAACGCACGCTCGGAGACGCTCGGCGAGAAGCCCTCCTTTCGCCACGCCTGGCAGCGCGGGCAGCTCTGCATCATCCCGGCCGAGGTGCTCTTCGAGCCCTGCTACGAGACCGGGAAATCGGTGCGCTGGGCGATCCGACGCGCCGACGGCAAGCCGATGGGGATCGCCGGGCTGTGGGAGCGCAAGGCGGACGAGGCCGGGAATCTGCACTGGTCGATGACCCTGCTGACGATCAACGCCGACGGCCATCCCCTCATGCAGCGATTCCACAAGCCGGGCGACGAGAAGCGCTCGGTGGTGATCCTGCCCGACGAGGCCTGGGGAGACTGGCTGCGCGCGAAGTCCGAAAGCGCGGCGCGCGGGTTTTTCCGGGGTTTCGACTCGGGCGCCTTCGTAGCCGAGCCTGCACCGCGCTGATGCGCTCCGCCGCCGGGCTGTCGCCGCCGCCTGCCAAGTGACGGGTCAAACCAGCCCGTTCAACCCACCGATTTTTTGCAGGCAACGTGCGAGCCGAACTCGAAAAATCATCACGACACTCGAAGTTTCCTCACAGCATCGGGCCTTCGCAGCACTCGAGTCGAAAAGCACGAAACCGTACCTTGCCTCAGAGCCGTCCTCCTGCGTGAGCCCAAACGAATCCCGCACCACTTCTTCAACACGGTCCAGCACCTCGGCAGGCAAATGGAAATACTGCTTTCGCCGCCTCGCAGAGAGCCTCCCCTGACTCGACTGCGCCATGCGGATCAAGGCCGACAGGTCCTTTCGGGGCAGATCGAACTCTGCCTCCAGCTGCGCGAAGGCCTTGTCGTAGCCGCTCAGCCACGCCAGCTCGCGGGGGATCTCGTCTTCCACGGCCTGCTGGATCATGCGGTGCAGGAAAGCCACTTCCCTGCTGGCGTCGAAGAATCGGTAGGCTCTGCTCCCCGGATGCGCGCTTACATGCAGAGCCTCCTCGGCGCGCACGTAGCGCCACAGCCGCGTCACCGACTGCGAGAACCCCGAAAGCACCTCGAGGTAGGCCGGGATATTCTTCAGGATGACAGCGTTCTGCAGGCTCACCAGCCAATCCTTGGTGACCTGCGTCGTCTCTCCGGCACATGGCGCGCGTGGCGGGGTCGCGTCATGGCGAGCCCAACGCGCACGCCGCCTTCGCGCCTGCCGGCGCTCCTACAGAAACCGCCGCGCTCCCGGTGCCCTGTAGGCGCTGCGGCAGCTGCGAACAAGGCCGTGCCGGCCCCCAGGGTGCAGGAGGCCCCGCTCCTCGAGTGTCAATATCGAAGCCGTGTCATAACGCACAGGACCATGACCCGAGGATAGGTATGGTTACGCACGAGTACATATCCGCCCTGTCTATCCGATGAAGAGCAACGCGCTGGCGCTCACCCTGACCGCCCTCATCACCTGCGCCGCAGGCGGATTGCTGTGGTGGGATGCTCGGCAGACTGTCGTGCCGCCGAGAAGCGCCGTTCCCGGGACCGAGGATGAACGCAAGGCGCCGGCCCTTACATCCCCCTCGCGCAGCGCCGTGTCGCGCATTGCGCCCGAGACCCCACCGCCGGAGAACGGTCTCTACCGCTGCCAGGGCCCGAACGGCATCCTCTACCAGGCGGAGCCCTGTCCGACCGGCACGAAACAAGCCGCCGTAGCCGGCGGGACGATGAGCATCGTGTCGCCCCCGCCGTTGCCGACGGCGCAGTATTCGCCGCCGGCAACGGCACGCACTGAAGGTGCTGGCGTAGGCTTTATCGCGCGCACGCCCCCCGAGTTCAGCGATGACGAGAGGGCCTGCGAGGGCCACGAACGCGCGATCAAGTGGATCGACGCGGCCGGCCGGGCCGGCGGCACGTCATGGCAGATGGACCGCCTGCGGGAGCGGCGCCGATATCACAAGGATGAGATGTGGCGCCTGGGCTGCGGGCGCTGAAAGGCGTCGTAGCCGGGATCGCGCAGCATCCCGGAGGCGAACTCCGGAAGCCAAAAGCAAGACAGCGCACGACACTTTGCAGTGTGGTGCGCTGTCCTGAACTGGAATTCCTGGTGGACCGAAGGAGGATCGAACTCCCGACCTCTGCATTGCGAACGCAGCGCTCTCCCAGCTGAGCTATCGGCCCTGAAAGAGCGCGCATTATAGTGAGGCTCGGGAGGAAAGGGAAGGGCCTCGAGTGCATTTGCGCACGGCGCTTCCTGGTTCTGGCAGGAGCGGCGCGAGCCGTGAATGCAGCGGTTCTGCAATCGGCGTGTGCAAGGGGCCCGTGGCCGTGTTCGCGCCTGGCGGCGCTCCTGCAGGGCGGCGGCACCGCTTCGGTTTCATGTAGGAGCGCCGCCAGGCGCGAAAGCGGCGGACGGACTTAGTCGGGGCTGCCGGAGCCGACGGCGGCGCGGCCGAGGCGGTCGGCGACGGCGCGCCAGCCGGGGCCGCCGGGGAGCGCTTCGATCAGGATTAAGTCGGCGCCGACGCCGTCGAGGGCGCGCAGGCTGGCGTACAGGCCCTGGGCGTAGGCGGCGGGATCGGCCGGCAGGCTGCGCCAGCTCAGGCGGGCGTCACGCGGATCGGAGGTTGAGTGGGCGAGCACTGCGACGCGGCTGCCCTCGCCCGCCAGCGCGGCGGCCTCGTCGGCGAGCAGCGCGGGCTCGACCAGGCGCAGCGGGGTGCGCGGGGCGTAATGGGCGGCGAGTGCGCCGGAGACGCGCGGAGCGGGC
>JAEUNQ010000176.1 GCA_016790365.1 Thauera sp.
GCTTCTGGTCGCATTCGCTGCTGATGGGGCTGGCGATGCAGAGGTTCAGCAACATGACGGGGGTCGGCTCGAGCGAGGAGCTCTTCGCCTGCGGCCTGCTCGCCCAGGTGGGCCGGCTCTCGCTCGCCACCGTCTATCCGGTCGAGTACGGCCGCCTGCTCGACGGCCAGGACGGCGCCGCGCGCAGCCTGGTGGCGCTCGAGCAGGAGCACCTGCAGACCGATCACAACGAGCTCACCGCCGCCCTGCTCGGCGAGTGGGGCATCCCCGGCGCGCTGATCGAGCCGATCTACCACCACGAGGAGCCCGAGCGCTCCGGCTTCTCGCCCGGCTCGCGGCCCTACCAGCTGGTCCACCTGTTCTACCTCGCCCGCCGCGTCGCCGACCTCGGCCTCGCCGGCGAGAACGAGCGCAACGCCTGCACGGCCGAGCTGCTGCTGCTCGGCGGCAAGATCGGGCTGGACGCCGAGCAGCTCGGCGCCACGGTGGACGACCTGGTGCTGCAGTGGCGCGAGTGGGGCGAGCTGCTGCGCGTGCCGGCCTCGGCCCTGCCCTCGTTCGCGCACATGTCGGCGGCGCACGCGATGCGCGACGAGGGCGCCGGCGGAGCGTCGGCGTTGCGCGTGCTGCTGGTCGACGACGACCCCACCACGCGCTGCATGATGGAGGGCGTGCTCGCGGGCGCGCTCGGCCACTCGGTGGTGTGCGCCAACAACGGCCACGAGGCGCTCGCGCTGGCGGTCGAGACCCAGCCACAGATCGTCATCACCGACTGGATGATGCCGGGCATGGACGGCCTCGACCTCGCTCGCGCCCTGCGCGCGACCGAGTGGGGGCAGACCATCTACCTGATCATGCTCACCGGGCACGAAGCCGAGGACGAGGTGAGCGCGGCCTTCGAAGCCGGGGTGGATGACTTCCTGGTGAAGCCGGTCAACGTGCGCACCCTGCGCGCCCGCCTGCGCGCGGCCTGGCACTACGTCCAGCTGCTCGAGGCCTGGGAACGCGATCGCGCCCAGCTCAAGCAGTTCGCCGCCGAGCTTGCGATCAGCAACCGCCGCCTCGCCCACGCGGCAATGACCGATCTCCTCACCAACCTGCCCAACCGGCGCTCGGGGATGAACGCGCTCGCCAAGGCCTGGGCCGCCTCCAGCCGCTTCGAACAGCCGCTGTCGGTGATGATGCTGGACATCGACCACTTCAAGCGCATCAACGATGGCCACGGCCATGCGGTGGGCGACACCGTGCTGCGCGACGTCGCGCGCGCGATCCAGCAATCGGCGCGCAAGGATGACAGCGTGTGCCGCATGGGCGGCGAGGAGTTCCTGGTGCTCTGCTCCAACACCGACCTGAAGGCGGCGATCCAGGCCGCCGAACGCCTGCGCCGGATGGTCGAGCACCTGCGCATCCAGGCCGGCGACGTCGAGATCCGCGCATCGGTGAGCATCGGCGTGGCGACCCGCGAAGTCGGCATGACCGAGACGGACGCGCTCGTCAACGCGGCCGACCGTGCGCTCTACCGCGCCAAGCAGGCCGGACGCAACCGCAGCTGCGTGGTCGTGCAGGGGCAGATGCGGTGTTTTCCGTGAGGCGTGAGGGATAAGGCGTAAGAGGCTGGCCTGCGGGCGGCACGTAATTGCGGGGGAGCCCCTGAACCGCCGGTTCGCGCCTTGCGGCGCTCCTACATGAACCATCGATGCTGCTGAGCCCCGGGTGCGCGGCCGCCCTCGCCCCCTCAGCGCTTGCCGCCGAGCAAGGAGCCCAATATCCCGCGAACGATCTGCCGTCCCAGGCTACTGCCGATGGTGCGCGTGACCGTCTTGGCGGCGATCTGCACCAGGCCATCGCGCTTGCCGCCGCGCGGGCCGGTGGCGCCGAAGAGGATGTCGCTCACCATGCTGCCGGTGTCCTCGCCGCCGACCTCCTTCGCGGCCGCACGGCCGGCCTCGACCGCGGCCTTGGTGGCCGCGCTGGCCTTGAGCAGCTCGTAGGCCGACTCGCGGTCCACCACCTGCTCGTAGTGGCCGTAGATCACCGAGCCGGTGATCACCGCCTTGCGCTCCGCCGCATCGAGCGGGCCGAGGCGCGAATCGGGCGCGATGACGTTGCAGCGCTCAGTGACCTGCGGCCGCCCCTTCTCGTCGAGGAAGGAGATCAGCGCCTCACCCACACCGAGTTCGGTGATCGCCGCCACGGCGTCGAAGGCCGGGTTGGGGCGCATGGTGTCGGCGGCGGTCTTCACCGCCTTCTGGTCGCGCGGGGTGAAGGCGCGCAGCGCGTGCTGGACGCGGTTGCCGAGCTGGCCGAGCACGGTGTCGGGCACGTCGAGCGGGTTCTGGGTGACGAAATACACGCCCACGCCCTTGGAGCGGATCAGGCGCACCACCTGCTCGATCTTCTCGATCAGCGCCTTGGGCGCGTCGTTGAACAGCAGGTGG
>JAEUNQ010000166.1 GCA_016790365.1 Thauera sp.
CGGCCCCGGATTTCTCCTTCAGGAACGACCATGCTGCAGAAACTCCCCGCCTTCGCCGGCGTCAAGGGCCCTGTCGTCGTCATCGTGATGGACGGCTACGGCATTCCGAAGCACGAGCTCGGCAGCGCCATCGACGCCGCGCGCAAGCCCACGCTCGACCGCCTGTTCGCCAACTACCCCAACATCACGCTGCGCGCTCACGGTACCGCGGTGGGCATGCCGTCCGACGACGACATGGGCAACTCCGAGGTCGGCCACAACGCGATCGGCGCCGGCCAGGTGTATGCGCAGGGCGCGGCGCTGGTGGCCAACGCCATCGCCGAGGGCGCGATCTGGCAGGGCGAGGCCTGGCAGCAGATCGTCGCCGGGGCCAAGGCGGGAGCGAACGGAAAAGCGGGCGTGCTCCACTTCATCGGCCTGTTCTCCGACGGCAACGTGCACAGCCACATCGACCACCTCAAGGCGATGGTCGTGCGCGCGAAGGAGGAGGGCGTGGCCACGGTGCGCATCCATGCGCTGCTCGACGGCCGCGACGTGCCCGAGACCAGCGCGCTCGACTACGTCGTGCCCTTCGAGGCCTTCCTGCAGGACATCAGCACCGCCGGCTTCGACGCCCGCATCGCCTCCGGCGGCGGCCGCCAGACGATCACCATGGACCGCTACGACGCCAACTGGCCGATGGTGGCGCGCGGCTGGCGCACCCACGTGCTCGGCGAAGGCCCGCAGTTCGCCAACGCCACCGCGGCGGTGCACGGCCTGCGCGCGAAGCACCCGGGCACCATCGACCAGGACCTGCCGGAGTTCATCGTTGCCGAGGGCGGCGAGCCGATCGGCACCATCGAGGACGGCGACGCGGTCGTCTTCTACAACTTCCGCGGCGACCGCGCGATCGAGATCACCCGTGCCTTCGTCGAAGAGCAATTCACCGAATTCGACCGTGTGCGCCATCCGCGCGTGACCTACGCCGGCATGCTGCAGTACGACGGTGATCTGCAGCTGCCCAAGCGCTTCCTGGTCGCCCCGCCGGCGATCAAGGACACCTCCGCCGAGTGGTTCAGCAAGTCCGGCCTGGCCCAGTTCGCCTGCTCCGAGACGCAGAAGTTCGGCCACGTCACCTACTTCTGGAACGGCAACCGCTCGAACAAGTTCGACGGCGAGACCTGGCAGGAAGTCCCGAGCGACGTCGTGCCCTTCGAGCAGCGCCCGTGGATGAAGGCCGCCGAGATCACCGACGCGATGATCGCCGCGCTGCAGTCCGGCCAGTACAAGGTGCTGCGCTGCAACTACGCCAACGGCGACATGGTCGGCCACACCGGCAACTTCCGCGCCGCCACCATGGCGATCGAAGCGGTGGATCTCGCGCTCGCACGCCTGCTGCCGGCGATCGACGCCGCCGGCGGCGTGGCGCTGATCACCGCCGACCACGGCAACGCCGACGAGATGTTCGAGCTCGACAAGAAGACGAAACAGCCGGCGACAAACAAGGACGGCAGCTACAAGGCCAAGACCGCGCACACGCTCAACCCGGTGCCGCTGATCCTCTACGACAACGTCAGCGGCGGCCGGCTGGGCCTGAAGCCGCTCGAGACCGCCGGCCTGTCGAACATCGCCGCCACGGTCGCCAACCTGCTCGGCCTGCACAAGCACGACAAGTGGGACGACAGCCTGCTCGAGGTGAAGTGATGGCCGCGACGGCGAAGGCCTTGCGCATGTCCAGCGGGGCACTCTGGATTGCCGCCACCCTCGGGCTCGGTGCCTGCAGCCTGCTACCGCAGAAGACCGAGATCGCCCCCGGCGTGACCCGGCAGACCGGCCAGTTCGAGTTCGCCCTGCCCAGCGGCGAATACCGCTGCGAGCGCGGCGAGCGTCTGCAGATCCGCCGCGAGCTCGCCAACGCGGTCAACAACCGCATCGAGCTCGGCTGGAACGGCAGCCAGTATCTCCTCGTCCGCGACCCGTCCGATTCCGGCCTGCCGCGCTTCGAGGACAGCGTCAGCGGCCTGGTGTGGATCGACCTGCCGTGGAAGGGCCTGCTGCTGGACGGACGCACCCACAAGCCGCTCGCCAACGAGTGCCGGGCAGCCTGATCCGAGGGTGACTCCAGGAGGCGCGTGCGGACGACGGGCGTCTTCGGAACCCCGAACGCCGCGTTCGCGCCTTGCGGCGCTCCTGCCGACGACCTCGCCGAGGGAATCGAATGCGCGCCGACGCGAGGCCTTGGGACCGGATCGCAGCCACAGCATTCGTCGATCCGCGACACCAGTCCTTGCGCGGCCCCCTTTCCGGAGCCGCGCCAGCGCGCGCAGGAATCCCGCGCTCAGCCCTCGACCACCCCCACAATCACCGCAGCGTCCGCCAGCGCCAAGCCATCGACGGCAAGCCGCGCCGCGTCGATCTCCGCCTGCGCCCGCGCATGCGCATCAACGATGCCGAAGCGCGCCGCGTCCTCCGCCTCGCTGCGCAACGCGTGCGCGCTGCCCACATGCAGGCCGACGCGCGCCAGCGCCGAGCGCGTGGCCGGGTCGGCGCCGTGCACGATCGCCATGCACTCGGCGCCCGCCTCGAAGAGCTTCGCCCGGCGCCGGCGCGCGATGTCCAGCCAGGCCTCCGGCGTACGCGAGGCCGGCGCGGCGAGCACCTCGCGATACGCCACCTCGCCCTCGGCGATCACGTTGGTCGCATCGGACAGCACCCGCATCACCTCCATGTCGTCGAGGTCCACGATCATGCGGAAGGCGCTGGTGTAGAGCAGATCGCCGAGCAGGATGTTGCCCGCGTTGCCGAACAGCGCGGCCTCGTGCGCGCCGTCGGCCGCGCCGCCGCTCGCCTCGGTCACGTCGTCGTGCAGCGCGAGCGAGATGTGGATCAGCTCCACCGTTGCCGCCAGCGCATGCGGCCGCTCGCCGCCGTGGCCGAGCGCGCGCGCGGTCGCGAGCACCAACGCCGGCCGCCGGCGCTCGGCGCCGTGCAGGATGAACTCGACCACCTGGCGGATCAGCGCCACGTCGTTGTTCATGTGCGCGCGGATGATCGCATCGACCCGCTCCATGTCGTGCTGGAGCCAGGCGGGGGAGGGGGCGGAGTGCTGGAACATGTTCGGGGTGCCGTGCGGTGGCCGCAAACGGCGGCCGGTCGAGGTTCGCCCGCGAGTCTATAGGCGCGCCGCCACGCTGAC
>JAEUNQ010000203.1 GCA_016790365.1 Thauera sp.
CGCGACCACGGGCGCGAACCAGCTCGTCGTGACCCTGCACCGTACGCAGGACACCGACGCTGCGCTCGCGACGATCCAGGCGCAGCTCGCCGGCAGCGGGCTCGAGGCCTACAGCTGGAAGCAGTTGTCGGACTTCTACGAAAAGACGCTGCAACTCTACGACCGCCAGTTCGGGGTGCTGCAGGTGATCATTCTCGTGATGGTCCTGCTCTCGGTGGCGAACACGGTGAACATGAGCGCCTTCGAGCGTCTGGGCGAATTCGGCACCCTGCAGGCCCTGGGCAACCGGCAACGTGACATATTCCGCCTGATCCTGCTGGAAAACACCTTCCTCGGCCTGATCGGTGGCACGCTTGGTGCGATCATTGGAATCGGGCTGGCGCTCGCGATCTCCGCGATCGGGATTCCGATGCCGCCACCACCGAGCGCCAACACCGGATACACCGCAATGATCCGCCTCGACGCCGCGAACGTGGCGACCGCCTTCCTGATCGGCGTCCTGGCGACCGCGCTGGCTGCGATCTTCCCGGCCCGGCGGGTTTCCAGGACGGAACTGGTCGAAGCGCTGCGTCAGCGAATCTGAACATCGAAAAGGCACACCACCATGCAGCTCATCGACCGCCTCAACCTCGGTGAGGGGTTCAGCAAATACTTCCGCATCGACGCAGCACTCGACGAGGACCTCAAGGACGAAGTCTTCCGCATCCGCCACAGCGTGTATTGCGAGGACCTGCAGTTCGAGAGCACGCGCCCGGACGGCCGGGAGATCGACCACTACGACGCGCACAGCGTCCATTGCCTGCTCAGGACCTCGACTGCCCCGTTCCGGCCGGTCGGGTGCACACGGGTCGTCCTGACGGATCCGAGGGACCCGGCCGCCCCGCTACCCTTCGAGGTTTCCTGCGCCTCGGCGCTGGATCGGTCGATCATCGATCCGGCACGGCTTCCGCGCGGCCGGATCGCGGAGATCTCCCGGCTGGCGGTGCACCGGGATTACCGTCGGCGCCGCGGCGAGGAGCACACGGCGGTGCATATCGACAGTTCGGATTTCGCCGAGGGGGAACGGCCGCGCTTTCCCTTCGTCCCGACGAGCCTGCTGCTGGGTGCCGTCGCGCTGGCCGATTGCTGCGGCATCGACACGGTGTTCGTGCTCACCGAGCCGCGCCTGGCTGCGCATTTCACCAAGCTCGGGGTCGAGGTCATCCAGGTGGGACAGCCGATCGAGCACCGCGGACGGCGCATTCCCTCGGTGATGCACGTCGAGGAGATCATCCGCAACATGCGCCCCATCTTGCACCCCCTGTGGCAACTGGTTCGAACGGAGATCGGGCGCGGATTCGACGAGGCCGGACGAGGCCAGTGCAGGCAGGGCTTGCCAGCCACGGATGCCGGCTAGCGGGTTCGCAAGCCCGCGACGGTGAACGAAGAGGGCGGCGGCCGCGGGAAAATCCCCCGTGGCCGCCGCCCTCTTCAGCCCTGCGGGCCGGAGACGGCCCGCAGGAACCCGGCAGCGTTCAGCTCTTCAGCGCCACCTTGATCTGCTCGAGCGTGCTCGGATCGTCGATCGTGGTCAGGTCGCCGGCGTCGCGCCCCTCGGCAAGCGCCTGGATCGAGCGCCGCAGCATCTTGCCCGAACGCGTCTTGGGCAGGCCGCCGATGAAGTGAACCCGAGCCGGACGCGCGATCGCGCCGAGGCTCTCGTCCACCTTCTTCATGACTTCCTTCTCGAGCACGGCGCGCTTTTCGGGCGTGTCGACGTCGGCGGCGTTCTTGACTACCGCGAAGGCCATCGGCATCTGGCCCTTGAGCTCGTCGGCCACGCCCACCACCGCCACCTCGGCGATCGCCGGGTGGGTCTGCACCGCTTCCTCGATCTCGCGGGTGCCGAGGCGGTGGCCGGCGACGTTGATGACGTCATCCATGCGGCCCAGGATGGTGTGGTAGCCCTTCTCGTCCTTGATGCCCCAGTCGGACGAGGAGTACACCACCGGCTCGGTAAACAGGCTGAAGTAGGTGCTGACGAAGCGTTCGTCCTGGCCCCACACGGTCGACAGGCAGCCTGGCGGCAGCGGCGGGACGATGCCGACGATGCCCTTCTCGTTGGCGCCGCACTCGGTGCCGTCCTCGCGGAAGATGCGCAGGTCGTAGCCATACACCGGGAAGGCGGGCGAGCCGAGCTTGATCGGGCTGTCCTCGACGCCGCGGCAGATGGCGAGCAT
>JAEUNQ010000228.1 GCA_016790365.1 Thauera sp.
GTGGATCCGCGCGGTGGTCGCCAACCTGCCCGGCCACACCGGCAAGCGGCCCTTCTTCCCCTGCCTGGCCGACGAGGTCACCCTCGCCTGCCGCATCCGCAAGGCCGGCGGCGACTGGATCCGCGACTACACCATCGTCGATGGGAACCTGCCGATCGAGGCGCTGGAGGGCTCGAACGACTGGATCGGCCTGCGCGACTACCAGCACCGCCTCGCCTGGGGCGGCCTGACCCCGGCGATCACCAAGGTGCTGGCGCTCGAGCAGGGCGACACCGACAAGCTGTGCGAATACTCCCCCACGGCGCTGCTCGAGCTCGTCTTCGACGTGTTCGGCGACAAGGAGGTGCTGGACAACTACCAGGCCGCGCGCGAGGAGCAGAAGTCCGCCGAGCGCGAGCTCGGCGAGCTCGGCATCGACCTCGACCGGCTGAAGACCCAGGCCGAGGAGAAGAAGGCCGAGGCCAACCGCTTCCTGGAGTGGAAACAGTTGACCGACGAGATCCAGGCGCTCGAAGCCGAGGTCGTGCCACGCCTGGAGATCGCCGAGCTCGAGCGCGCGCTCGCCGCCGAGCGCGAAGCCTTGTTCCGCTTCGGCCACGAGCGTGCCGACAAGCTCGTCGAGCAGCGCGAATCGCGCCAGCGTCTGGAGATCGTGCGCGCGGAGCAGGAGGCCGCGCAGGCCGAGCGCAAGCGCCTGAAGGACGACGACCGCGCCTCCGAGCAGCGCTACCTGGCCGCCCACGACCGCGTGCGCGACCTCGAGCGCCTGCTGGAGGAGCGCGACATGCTGCGCGCCCAGCTCGCCAGCGAGCATGGCGCCGACGCCGTGGCGCTGGAAAAGGAGCACGAGGAGGCCGACGCCGCGCTCGCCGCGCTGCGCCGCAAGGAGCGCGAGCTGGTCGCCGCCTTCGAGGAGCGCAGCGAGACCCTGCGCGGCGAGCGCAACCGCGCCGGGGCGCCGGGCGACGCCGAGGTCGCGCGCTTCCGCGTCAGGCTCAGCGCCGAGGGCATCGCCCACCGCAGCCTGGCCGAGGTGGTGGAGGTCACCGACCCGGCCTGGCAGGCCGCGCTCGAAGCCATCCTGCGCCCCTACCGCCACCTCATCCTGCTCGAACGCGAATCCGACCGCCACGCCGCCTGGGCGCTCGGCGAGCGCGAGCGCTTCCGCCACTTCATCGTGGCCGAGCGCGAGTCCGCCCCGCCGCCGCGCCCGATGAGCCTGGCCGAGGTCGTGGAGTTCGGCGCGCCGGTGCCGCGCTGGCTCACCGATCTGCTCAACCGCATCCGCCGCGTCGACGACGCCGAGGCCGCGCGCGAGTTGCCGCGCGAGCAGGAGTGGATCACCCGCGACGGCTACCACCGCGAGCGCCGCGGCGCCCGCCACCTCGGCCGGCCGCAGGAGTTCCACTTCGGCGAGCTCGCCCGCCAGTCGCGCATCGCCGTGTTGCAGGACGAGATCGGCGGCCTCGACAGGCAGCTCCAGGCCCTGCGCCCGAAGCTCGACGCCGCCAGCGCCCGCCTCACCACGCTGCGCCAGCGCCTGCTCGGCCTGCAATCGGCGCAGCTGCTCGCCGCCCGCGCCGAGGCCTATGCCAGCGCCGAGGCCGAGCTGCCCGCCGCACGCAAGGCGCTCACCGAGGCGATCGCCGAACGCAGCGACACCCGCGGTGAGATCGACCGTCTCGCCGAGAAGGTCAACGGCATCCAGATCGAGCTCGACCGCCGCAACCGCGAGCTCAAGGCCATCGAGCTGCGCCTGGCCGATATCGCGCGGGAGCATGGCCCGCGCCGCCGCGCCCAGGCCGAGCGCATCCTCGCCCTGCGCCGGCGCCGGCGCGGCATGCTGGCGCACTGGCTGGACGCCGCCGAACTCGCCCTGCTCGCCGAGAAATACGGCGACGCACGCGGCGCCCGTCTGCAGCTCGACCGCCTGCGCCGCCACCTCGACGAGGGCGAGTGGATCACCGATCCCGCGGTGCTGGTGGTGCGCGACCGACTCGGCGCCGACGTCGCCCTGCGCGAGCGCGACTACCTCAACCGGCAGGGCTACTGCGCGACCGCGCGCCTGCACACGGAAAATGCGCGCGCGGCCTACATCGCCAAGCTGCGCGCCACGGTTCGCCAGTATGCGAAGAACCTCAAGGCGCTCGGCGAGCTCGCCAACCTCAGCGTGGACTGCCCCACCCCGCACCTCGAGAACGACGACCTCTCGCTCGCCCAGGCCGGGCTCGAGGTGCGCTTCGACTTCGACCGCAAGGGCGCGGCGGGCCTCAACGACGGCGAGGCCTCGGGCGGCCAGCAGGTGATGAAGTCGCTGATCCTGCTGATCGGCCTGCTGATGGACGAGTCGCGCCCGGGTGGTTTCGTCTTCATCGACGAACCCTTCGCGCACCTGGACGTCGCCAACATCGACCGCGTCGGCACCTTCCTGCGCGCCACCCGCGCGCAGTACCTGATCACCACCCCGGTCACCCACAACGCCAACGTCTTCGCGCCGGCCCAGCTCACGCTGGTCACGCGCAAGAAGCAACCCGGCACCGACTGGGCGCCGCCGATCGGGGTGCTGCAGCGGGCGGTGGATTGAAGCCCAAGGCCGTCGCAAGCTCCACGACCCGCCCCGGCGGCCGGGAGCGATGTTTTATCCAGGGGCACCGGCCGGCGCCGCCATGTCGGCGCCTGCTTTCGCGGCTTGCGCCGCTCCTACATTCCGCCGACCGGCGACGCCATGTCGGCGGCTGCTTTCGCGGCTTGCGCCGCTCCTACGTTCCGCCGGCCGGCGACGTCATTCCCGCGGCTGTAGGAGCGGCGCAAGCCGCGAACGTGGCGGTTCGGCAATCGGCGCGTCGCAATCACCACCACCGCATTCGCACCTGGCGGCGCTCCTGCAATCTGCCGGGCCGCGCCCCCAACCCCCCGTTCAGCGCCCCAGCAGCGCCTCGGCCGGCATGCCGACGCGCACGTTGCCCCAGTGGCGCCCCGCCACCACGATCGGCATGGCGAGATCGCACAGCACCTCACCGGTGTCGCGCAGGTAGGTCTGCAGCAGCATCGGCTCGGTGTTGCGTGCGGCACGCAGCTCGGCAGGGTTCTCGAACTTGCGGCAGGTGCGGTTGCCGACCAGATCCTTGGCCGGATCTCCGGTCAGCGGCCGCGAGTAACGGGTGTTGTGCGTCGACAGGTAACCGTCGGCGTTGACCGCCACCGCGAACACCGCACCGCGGGCGCGCTCCAGGCTCTCGTCAAGCAGATGCTGGCAGCGGCGGGTGAATTCGTCGCCCCAGGCCACGCGGAACTTGGGGGGGTTGCTGCCCGGCACCGGCCGGTAGTTGCGATCGAAGACGTCCAGCCGCGCCGCCATCTGCTCGAGCTCGGCCTGCACCCGATCGCGAAAGCCCCGTGTTTCGTTCACCAGCAGGTCGAACACGCCCGTGCCGATCTTGAAGCGCGCCATCAGCTCCTGCACGGCCTCGGTGGACTTGGTGAGGGCGAGGGTGCGCTGCTCGCAGTTCGCCATGCGACCGGCCACCTCCGCGGAAAGGCGGTGGATATCGGTCACGTTGGCATGCACATGGGCGTTGGTCTCGGTCAGCGAGGCCATGCCGGCGGCGATCTGCGAGAGCTGCCCGCCGGTGCGCTCGAACTCGCCCACCATGTGTTCGAACTGCTTGGCCGAGCGCGTCACCACGTCGCGTGTCTGCTCGACGTCCTCGTTGATCACGTCGTTCTCCGCGCGAGTGTCGCCCACCAGCTCGAGCATGCCGTTGATGTTGCCGACGATCTCCTGGGTGGCCTGATTCACCCGCTCGGCGAGCTTGCGTACCTCGTCCGCGACCACCGCGAACCCGCGCCCGGCCTCGCCGGCGCGCGCAGCCTCGATCGCCGCGTTGAGCGCGAGCAGGTTGGTCTGGTCGGCGATCTCGCGGATCAGCGCGGCGATCTGCTTGACGCTCTCCGAGCGCTGCGAGAGTTCGTCCACGGTGTGGTTGAAGCGTTGCAGCTTCTCGCTCACTGCGAGGATCTTCGCGGCGACGTGCTGCACCTCGCCGAGCGACTCGCGTGCGATGTCGAGATTGCGCAGCGTCGAGGCGTCGATCGCGCCCGCACTCACCGACACCTCGCCGATCGCCTCGGTCGAGCGCGTGCTGGCCTCGAACACGGTGTCGGTCATCTCGCCCTGGCGCTGCGCATCGCGGGCGGAGTTCTCCACGCCCACCTTCACCTGGACCGCCTCGCGCGCAATGTTCACGCTCATCGAGCGCACCTTGCCGATGATCTCGCGCATCTTGGCGGCGAAGCGGTTGTAGCTTGCCGCGAGCTCGCGCAGCTCGTCGTGGGTGGTGAGCGGGAGATCGCGGGAGAAGTCGCCCTCGCCGCGCGCGATCTCGTCGAAGATCCCCGTGATGACGCGGATCGGTCGGACGATCAGGTGGCGTAGGTACAGGATCTGCCCGAACAGCATCACGAACGCAAGTGCCGAGAGCGCCAGCATCGCGTAGAGACCGACGTCGAAGACCGCAGCCACCGCTGCGACCGCCTCCGCCGGCACCGAACCGCCGGCCAGCGCCGTTTCCACGGCCTCGCGTCGGTCCTGCCAGATGATCAGGTAGCCAAGATTGACCACGGACAACAGCAGGAGGCTGAAGAGTTTCTTGGTCAGCGAGTTCCAGAAGGTCTTCTCGATACCTTCGTAGATTTCCCGGAAGTTGCTCATGGGGGTTCCGTTGGGACGGTGAATCGACAGTGCTGATATCGGTCCGCGTTACGGCGACTTTAGGATGGGGGTGGAAAGATCCTCTCCTCATGCTGCGGGCAGGCGCCGGAGCGGCGTCGCAGCGCGACTTGCAACGCGCCCGCGCAGGCACGGGATCGGGGACGCCGCTGCTACGGGAAACCCTATTCGCCGCCATGCGGGAAGGCTGAGCGCGGCCTTCGGCGCGTTGCGCAATTGCCCCGCCTTGCGGGCCCTGCCACAATTACGCCTTTCGCGCGCGGCAAGCTGCGGCGCATCCCCTTTCAGAGCTTCGACATCCAGATCATGGCCGACCAGACGCAGACCACGCCCCAGCCCCAGGACGAAAACCACCTCATCGCCGAGCGCCGCGAGAAACTCGCCGCCTGGCGCGCGAGCGGCCGTGCCTTCCCCAACGATTTCTCGCGCGAGAACACCGCCGGCAAGCTCGACGAGCTCTATGGCGAGAAGGACGCCGAGACCCTGGAGGCCACCCCGGTCGAGGTCAAGGTGGCCGGCCGCATCATGCTCAAGCGCATCATGGGCAAGGCGAGCTTCGTCACCATCCAGGACCTGTCGGGCCGCATCCAGCTCTACGTACAGCGCGACGCCGTCGGCGACGAGGTCTATGCCGAATTCAAGACCTGGGACATCGGCGACATCGTCGGCTGCGTCGGCACCGTGTTCAAGACGCGTACCGGCGAGCTCTCCATCAAGGCCGCCGAGATCCGCCTGCTCACCAAGAGCCTGCGCCCGCTGCCCGACAAATTCCACGGCCTCACCGACGTCGAGCAGAAGTACCGCCAGCGCTATGTCGACCTGATCATGAACGAGCAGTCGCGCTTCACCTTCGTGGCGCGCAGCCGCATGGTGCAGTCGATCCGCAACTACATGACCGGGCACGGCTTCCTCGAGGTCGAGACGCCGATGATGCATCCGATCCCCGGCGGCGCCGCGGCCAAGCCCTTCACCACGCACCACAACGCGCTCGACATGGAGCTCTTCCTGCGCATCGCACCAGAGCTGTATCTGAAGCGACTCGTGGTGGGCGGCCTGGAGAAGGTCTTCGAGGTCAACCGCAACTTCCGCAACGAAGGCCTCAGCCCGCGCCACAACCCCGAATTCACCATGATGGAGTTCTACGAGGCGTACGCGAACTACCGCACGCTGATGGACTTCACCGAGGGCCTGATCCGCCACGCTGCGCGCGAGGCGCTGGGCACCGAATCCTTCGTCTACCAGGGCCGCGAGCTCGACCTGTCCAAGCCCTTCCACCGCCTCACGATCGTTCAGGCGATCCGCAAGTACCACCCGGGTTTCACCGAAGATCAACTCGCCGACGCCGCCTGGCTGAAGGAAAAGATCGTCGCCTTCGGCGAGAAGGTGAAGCCAGGCGGCCTGGGCAGCCTGCAACTGCAGCTCTTCGAGGCCTGCGCCGAGGCCGAGCTGTGGGAGCCGACCTTCATCATCGACTACCCGGTCGAAGTCTCGCCGCTGGCGCGCGCCTCCGACACCGATCCCGAGATCACCGAGCGTTTCGAGCTCTTCATCGTCGGCCGCGAGATCGCCAACGGCTTCTCCGAGCTCAACGACGCCGAGGACCAGGCCGCGCGCTTCCGCGCCCAGGTCGAGGCCAAGGAGGCCGGCGACGAGGAGGCCATGTATTACGACGCCGACTACATCCGCGCGCTCGAATACGGCCTGCCCCCGACCGGCGGCTGCGGAATCGGCATTGACCGCCTGGTGATGCTGCTGACCGATGCACCGGCAATCCGCGACGTGATCCTGTTCCCGCAGATGCGCCCCGAGGCCGCCGCGGGCCTGGTCATCCCGGAACCCGAGCTCTGATCCCGGCGGCCGCCGCGCGGGGCGTCTCCACGCCTCGCGCCGGCGGCCTGTGCGCGCCCTCGCCATGCCGATCCTTCCCGCCCGCCTCGAGCACTCGCCCGAGGGCCTGCTGTACTCGGGCAGCTTCGGCGATTTCTACCACTCGCGCGACGACGCCCTCGGCCAGGCGCATGCGGTCTTCCTTGCCGGAAACGAGCTGCCGCAGCGCTGGCGGGGACGCGAGCGCTTCACCATCGTCGAGACCGGCTTCGGCGCCGGGCTGAACTTCCTCGCCACCTGGGCAGCGTGGCGCGAGGATGCGCGCCGCAGCGCCCGCCTGCACTTCATCTCCTGCGAGCTGCACCCTTTCACTGGCGAGGATCTCGCCCTCATCCACGCCGCCTGGCCCGGCTTCGCCGCGCTGGCAACCGAGCTGCGCGCGCAGTGGCCGGTGCTCGCGCCCGGCCTGCACCGGCTGAACCTCGACGCAGGCCGCGTCACCCTGACGCTCTTTCTCGGCGATGCGGCCGAGGGCCTCGCACGCATCGACGCGCGCGCCGACGCGTTCTATCTCGACGGCTTCGCCCCGGCGAAGAATCCCGCGCTGTGGTCCGAGCGCGTCTTCCACCTGCTCGCCCGCCTCGCCGCCCCGGGCGCGACGCTCGCCACGTGGTCGGTCGCCGGCCCGGTGCGCGAGGGCCTGCGCCGCGCGGGCTTCGTCACCGAGAAGGCACCCGGCTTCGGCACCAAGTGGCAGATGCTGCGCGGTCGGCTGGCATGCGAACCCCGCCCGCTCTCGACACCGCAGGCGGACTCGGCTGGTCGCCACGCGCTCGTGATCGGTGCCGGCATCGCCGGCTGCACCATGGTCGAGCGCCTCACCGAGCGCGGCTGGACGGTTGAGCTGGTCGACCGTGCCCCCTCCCCGGCGAACGGCGCCTCGGGCAACCTCGCCGGCGTCCTGCGCCCGCTGCCGAGCCTGGACGACAACCGCATGAGCCGGCTCACCCGCGCCGGCAGCCTGTACGCGTGGCGGCGCATCCATCAGCTGCTGGCGCGCAGCCTCGCGCTGCGCGCCGACGACTGCGGCGTGCTCCACCTGGCACGCGACACCACGCAGGAGGCCAAGATGCGCGCAGCGGTCGAACGCCTCGCACTGCCGCCCGATCACCTGCGCTTCGTCGGCGTCGACGAGGCGGCGGAGCTCGCCGGCTGCGCGGTCGCCAATGGCGGCTGGTGGTTCGCCGGCAGCGGCTGGGTGCAGCCGCCCAGCCTGTGCGCGGCCAGCCTCGAAGCGGCGGGGGCGCGCCTGCGCACGCACTTCGGCCACGCCGTGGCGCGGCTCGGGCACGACGGCAGCGCCTGGCACGCGCTCGGTCCGGACGACAGCACGATCGCGTGCGCGCCGGTGGTGATCTTCGCGCCCGGCACCGGCATCGCCGGCTTCGAGCAGGTGAGCCTGCCGGTGGTGAGCGCGCGCGGCCAGGTCTCCCATCTGCCCGCCAACGCGGGCAGCGCACCCAGGGTGGTGGTGTGCCGCGGCGGCTATGTCAGCCCGGCATTCGACGGCCTGCGCTGCGCCGGCGCCACCTTCGCGGTGGACGATTTCGACCCCGGCCTGCGCCCGCAGGACCACGTCGAGAACCTGCAGCGCCTGGAGGCCATGTTGCCCGGCTTCGGCGCGGGCTTGGGCGTGGGCTTCGACCCCACGCGGCTCGATGGCCGGGTGGGGTTCCGTCCCGCCTCGCCCGACCGCCTGCCGATGATCGGCGCCCTGCCCGATCCGGCGGCCCTTGCGGATGCCGGCTCGCCAGCCCGCAGTCTCGACGAAGTGCAACGCCGGCCCGGGCTCTACGCGCTCTCGGGCTACGGCGCACGCGGCCTGGTGTGGTCTGCGCTGGCGGCCGAGTTCCTCGCCAGCAAGCTCGAAGGCGACCCCTCGCCGCTCGAGCGCGACCTGGCCGAGGCGATCGATCCGGCGCGCTTCGCGCTGCGCCCGGTCACCAGGACTGCGGTGCGCGAATGAAATCGAGACGGCTCGAAGCCCTGCGTGCTGCTCTGGAGAAGGCCGAGTTCCGCCTTGCCGCCACTCAGGACCTCGCCCGTGTCGGCGACTGGGAGCTCGATCGCCACACCGGCCGCATGTACTGGTCGCGCGAACTCTTCCGCCTCTTCGAGCGTCCGGAGGCGCTCGGCGTGCCCGACCTCAACGAGGCGCTCGGTTACTTCAGCCTGGAGTCGACGAATCGCACCCGCGACCTGTTCTGGGAAGCGATCGACACCGGCCGGCGCTGCGCGCTGGAGCAGGAAGTCCGGCTGCCCTCTGGCGAGGTGCGGCGCCACTTCACGGTGATCGTCCCGGTGGCCGACGAGACCGGACGCGTGTTCCGCCTCTACGGCACGGTGCAGGACATCACCGAGCGCCGGCGCCTGGAAACCGAGCGCCTGGAGCATCTGGAACGCCTGGAGGAGCTCTCGCGCCATCTGGTCGAGATCGAGGAGCGCGAGCGCCGCGAACTCGCCAGCGCGCTCCACGACCGCGCCAGCCCCAACCTCGCGGCGCTGCAGATCCTCTTCTCCAGTCTCGCCGAAGCCCTGCCCGAACCCGTCGGCCGCAAGCTCGCACCGCTGCTCGAGGACGCCTCGGCCCTGCTCGCCGACACGACCGCCGGCATCCGCGAGATCTGCACCAACCTGCGCCCGGCCACGCTCGACTACTCCGGCCTGGTGCCCGCGTTGCGCGAGTACGTGGCGCAATTCCGCGCCCGCACCGGACTGGACGTCTGCATCGATGCCGATCCTGGCAACGCACCGCAGGTCCTCTCCCGAGCGACCCAGACCCTGTGCTTCCGCCTGGTGCAGGAGGCCCTGACCAACTGTGCCAAGCACGCACAGGCCGGCAGCGTGCGGATCGAGCTCGCTGCGAGCGCGGACGGCATCCTGCTGCAGATCGGCGACGACGGGGTCGGCTTCGATCTTTCCCGCCTCGGCGAGGCCGGAAGCACGCCGGGGCTTGGCCTGATCACGATGCGCGAGCGCGTCCAGCTCGCTGGCGGCGACTTCCGCCTCTACACCCGGCCGGGCGACGGCACGGTGATCGAGGTCCGCCTGCCCGCCGACCTCCATCCTGCCGACGACACCCGATGAGCACCCGATGAGCCTGCGAATCCTGCTTGCCGACGACCACCAGATGTTCCGCCATGCGCTGCGTGCGCTGCTCGCCCGCGACCCGGAGCTGGTCGTGGTCGCCGAGGCCGCGAGCGGCGAGGAGGTGCTCGCGATCGCCGACGCCCAGCCGGTCGACCTCGTCTGCATGGACATCGCGATGCCGGGCATGGATGGCATCGAGGCAACCCGCCGCCTCCTCGCCCGCCATCCGGCGCTGCGCGTGATCGGCCTGTCGGCCTTCGCCGACCGCCAGTTCGTGATCGACCTGCTCAACGCGGGCGCACGCGGCTACATCACCAAGGGCGAGGCCGGCGACGAGCTGTTGCGCGCGATCCGTACCGTGTGCGAGGGGCGCAGCTACCTCTGTCCGGAGGTCGCCGCCACGGTCGCCGACGCCCTGCGCGACAGCCCCGGCGTCTATGCCGCCATGCCACGGCTCACCGCACGCGAACGCCAGGTGCTGCAGCTCATCGCAGAGGGACTGACCTCGGTGCAGATCGGCGAGCGCCTCCACATTGCCGCCTCCACCGTCGAGGTGCACCGCCGCAACCTGATGCGCAAGCTCGACCTCCACAATGTCGCCGAACTCACGCGCTACGCGATCCACAGCGGCATCAGTCCGAGCGGCAATCCCGGCAGCACGTCCTGAGGCCATCCCGTGCGCCCCGACTACCGGGAAACCGGTAGTTCAAACACTGCGAACGCTGTATATGCCCGGAAAGGGTAGCCACTTAAGATCACTGGCTGAGAGATCCAACCGGCATCCTTTAGCGGAGACTTCGCCATGAACACCCATCCGGCCTTTCAGCAGTTTGCCCACTCGACCCGAAATGGCTTCGAGCAATTCCAGGCCTATGCGCTGATCGCGCTCGACGCCTCGGAGAAGCTGTGCGCGCTCAACTTCGGCGCCGCACGCACGCTGTGCGAAGCCGCATCGGCCGCCCCGCTCGCGCAAGCCGGTGCCGATCTCGAGGAGAGCTTCGCGAAGCAACGCGAGACTCAGGGCCAGACGCTCGAGCAACTTGGCAGCTACCTTCAACAGGTGAACGAGGTGGTGTCGGGCGCGCAGAGCGAGATGCTCGAACTCGGCAGTCGCCATTTCGAGGACTTCCAGGCTTCGATGCAGTCGATGATGGAAGAGGCCCGCAAGCTGGGCAGCGTCGAGGCCTTCCAGTCCGCCGTCGCCGAGCCACGCAGCCGCACGATGCGCAAGGCCGCCTGAGGCGCCTCCGCGCCCGGCTCGATCACCCCATTCGCGCCCTGTCGGTGCTCCTGCGGACACCGACGCGCATGCTCACCATCACCGCCGCATTCGCGGCTTGTGCCGCTCCTACAGAAACCACCGCATATCCCGGCCCCATGTAGGAGCGGCGCGAGCCGCGAACGGGGCGCTCCGGCAATCGACGCGCGTTCCGACCATCACCGCCGCATTCGCGGCTTGCGCCGCTCCTACAGAAACCACCGCATATCCCGGCCCCATGTAGGAGCGGCGCGAGCCGCGAACGGGGCGCTCCGGCAATCGACGCGCATGCCCACCCTCGCCGCCGCATTCGCGGCTTGCGCCGCTCCTACAGAAACCGCCGCGCATCCCGGCCCCATGTAGGAGCGGCGCGAGCCGCGAACGGGGCGGTCCAGCAATCGACACGCATGCCCACCCTCGCCGCCGCACTCATGCCGGCAGGCATGAATGCGGCCTCGAGCTCACAGGCGGCGGTCGAGGCGGTCGAGCACACGCTCACGGCCGAGCACTTCAAGCACGGCGTCGATCGCCGGGGTCTGCGGCACACCGAGCACCGCCACCCGCAGCGGGATCGCCACCTGGGGCATCTTCAATCCGTGTTCGGCCATGGTGTCCTTGATCGCCTGCGACAACGCGGCCTTGTTCCATTCGAGCGTGGCGAGACGTGCGCGCAGACTGGCAAGCGCGGCCTTGGCGACGTCGGTCAGGTGCTGACCGACCACGTCCGGCGCCGGATGCACGTCGGCGACGAACAACTCCGCCGCATCGGCCAGCTCGTTGAGGTTGGCGACGCGATCCTTGTACAGCGCCACCACCGCCTCCAGGCTCACCCCGGTCTCCGGATTCACCTCGCGCCGCGCCAGGCGGTTGGCGACCTCGGCGGCGAGGAACGAATCGTCCGCCTTTTTGATGTACTGCGCGTTGAGCCAGTTGAGCTTCTCGGTGTTGAACTGCGCCGCCGAGGGCGTGATGTGGTCGAGATCGAACCACTCGACGAACTGCTCGCGGCTGAAGACCTCATCGTCGCCATGGCTCCAGCCCAGGCGCGCGAGGTAGTTGATGACCGCCTCGGGCAGGTAGCCGTCCTCGTCGTACTGCATCACGCTCACCGCGCCGTGGCGCTTGGAGAGCTTGGTGCCGTCGTCGCCGAGGATCATCGACAGGTGGGCGTACAGCGGCACTTCGGCACCGAGCGCGCGCAGCACGTTGATCTGGCGCGGGGTGTTGTTCACATGGTCGTCGCCGCGGATGACGTGGGTGATGCCCATGTCCCAGTCGTCCACCACCACGCAGAAGTTGTAGGTCGGCGTGCCGTCGGCGCGCGCGATGATGAAGTCGTCCATCTCGGTGTTGGCGATCTCGATGCGACCCTTGACCAGGTCGTCCCAGGCCACCACGCCGTCTGCCGGGTTGCAGAAGCGCACCACCGGCTGCACGCCCGCGGGCGGCGGCGGCAGGGTCTTGCCCGCCTCGGGGCGCCAGCGCCCGTCGTAGCGCGGCTTCTCGCCGCGCTCGCGCTGCGCCTCGCGAATCTGGTCGAGCTCTTCGGACGACATGTAGCAGTGGTAGGCGGTGCCGGCGGCCAGCATCTGACCGATGACCTCCTTGTACCGGTCCATGCGCTGCATCTGGTAGAACGGGCCCTCGTCGTGCTCCAGGCCCAGCCAGTGCATGCCGTCGAGGATGGCCTGCACCGCCGCGGGCGTGGAGCGCGCGACGTCGGTGTCCTCGATGCGCAGGATGAAGCTGCCGCCGTGGCGACGGGCGAAGGCCCACGAGAACAGCGCGGTGCGCGCGCCGCCGATGTGGAGGTAGCCGGTCGGGCTGGGGGCGAAGCGGGTGCGGATGGGGCGGGAAGCGGAGATCTGGGACATGGCAGAGTCGATGCAAACTTGAGCGAAGCGCGGATTCTAAGCCATTGCCAGAAACATCGGCGGCCGTGAGCATAGGAAAGCGCGGCGAAGACGGCCGTTCGCCCAAGACAATCTGGCGTTCAAAGTCCTTGAACGAAATGGGACCTCGGCAACATCCAGCGTCCCGGCTGGCCAGGAAGCTCGACGAATCCGAAGTGCTTGTAGAAAGCAGCCGCAGCGGGCGATTTGGCGTCGACAATGATGGCCGCCACCGCGAGCGTCTGGCTGGCCGCTGCCACCCGCTTGCACGCATCGACCAGCAAGATCGAACCCAGGCCCTGCCCTTGCGCCCGTTCGCTCACGGCTAGCCGACCGAGCAAGGCGGCAGGAACGGGGTAACGCGGCAGCTTCTTGCGCAAGGACTCGGGTAGCTTTTCGGCGGCAACGCTGGCGGCGCTCAGTGTGTAGAAGCCTGCGACCTCGCTGGCGAGATCCCCCGGCGTCGCCACGAACACCCGCGCCACACCGCGCTTGACGTCCTGCCTGGCATAACGGTGCAAGTACTCATCCAGCGCCGCCTCCCCACATCGAAAATCGGCGGTCGCCGTCTCGTTGTCGAGCGCGCGAATGCCGTACTCCACTCAGCGCACCTGCTTGGCGTGACGGGCGAATGCCCTCTGCAGAGCCGGGGCGGGTTTTGCCGGGGTATCCAGTGCATCGAGAAATGCGGAGAAATCCTGCTGCGACAGTGTGATGGCCTCGTGCTGCTGAACCAGAGTCTGCGCTTGCTCGACCGCGTTTCGCAGCACGAACTCCGACACGCTCATGTGCGCGTAGGCCGCAGCCTTGTCGAGCAGACGCCGAACTTCCTGGTCACAACGGATGTGCAGGCGGGTGTCTTTGGTCAGGGAGTTCATCGAGCGCACCTAGGAAAACAGTGCAATCATTGTGCGCCATTCGTACACACAACTCAAGAATGAGTACGATCCCTCGCCGCGCTTGCTGACTGCATCCGACCCGTTGCAGCCGTTGAGCATTGAGGAAAGCTGTCGCTCAACGTCGAAGCTCAGCCGACGGACGAAAGCCTTGCTTTTGGCCGGTCGGCTGCAGCCTATTGTTACCCCTAAAACAGAACGTTGTTGATGTCACTAGCCGTGTTCCTGCCAGCTCGATGATCGCTGCTTGTCTTGGGGAGCGTGAAGGTGTACCGGCCATCACCCTGGAATACAGCCTTATAGTGCTTTCCGTCCTCTGAGAGTTCAAAGCCCATCCTGGCGAGCGTGCTTCTTGTACGCGCATCCATGTCTCTATAGGTCTTGAAGAGTGACTTGATTTCCTCTTCGAGTTTCTGCCTAGTATCCGATGATTTGTTAGCAGCCAAAAGATCCGTTAATACGTGATGGCGACGGCTATTTTCTCGGGCGGCACGTAGAGCTTCCCGCAGCGCTTCAACAATGATGTCAGCGATTTCGTGCTCATATAGATCCTGCTCCTTCCCGGCATTAACTAAGCCGCGATTTGAAGACTGACTGGATGAAGTGACTCGCCTAAGTTCAGCGTTAAGTCTTGAAATTTCCTGCTCGGCGTCAGCCAGTTTGACGTCCTTGGCTGCTTGATCCGCGTCAAACGCCTCGATGTACTCTTGTAGCGCTGTGGATCCCTGCGATTTCAACAAATCGTAGCGCTTACGGGAAATCGATTCCTTTAGATGTGCCCAAGTACAATTGGTGCGAGTCCGTCTATTTGAAAGCGCGAGGCGAATGTCCTTTGCAATTTCAATCTGAATGGCGCGAGGGTTCGGTGTTTCGTCATCGATAAAGTACGCGTTGCGCGCATTGCTCTCAGGCCAATAGACGCCGATAGTGCCACCGAATACGTTCCCAGAGTTTGTGAGCGTTTTAACCTTAAATGAAAATATTCGGCTAGGCTCAACTACCACGTGCGCCATTCCGGATACGAATTTCGCCAGTTCGTCGGGATTGATTAGATGGGTGCCGTCGAAGCCCGCGCTGACGTAGACAATGGGCAGCTTGTTATTTGCCACTCCCATCATTAGCGCTGCAGCAATTCCAGCCTCGTCCTCGCCCAAACGGAACGGCTTGTCGGTTACTGGTATTTCCCCATCCATGCCGCCGCCCAACTCCGTGAGAGCTTGGCGAATGAAGTACGGCTTTTTCGGAGGGGGTAGCCTAACTGCGGTACTGAGAGCTTCACACGAAACCTGAAGGCTGAGCATATGTCGCTCGGGCGTCTTGAGCGACACAATAGATGTGACCCACTCAAGACCATTTTCCGTACGTACGTGCCGGAGGCCACCGATGTCGTAGTCGGCGTTCTTAGCGATAGCGGTTGTTACCTCCTCTGGTCCGTTTGAGTAGCGCTGCTCCAAATCGAGTGGCAGCTCATCAAAAGCCGTTGAAGGAATTCTCGTGTGAGGACTCCCCGTCACCCACTTGCATGCCAAACGGACTACGTCCTCAACGCTATTCTTTGTGTCGATCGGAAATTCTGTTGAAAAGTTGGCCATGACAGTTGTTTGAAATGCAAGAAGATAAAGTGTTTTCGCCCGCAAATATGGGGACTCATTCGCTATATTTCGGTTCAATTAATTAAAAGCCACACCCGTATCAGACTGTTCCTAGACTCTTTCTTGTTTAATCCGAGTTACTCCAGAATCTAACTCAGCAGCGAAGCCCGGCAGGGGGTGAAAGTCGTCTCGATGGCTCTGGGAGCTTCTATGTCGAACGGATCAAGTGTAACAGCGACGGACTGCTCTTGGCCGAAATAAACCGCGGACACAATCTCGAAAATCTTTATCACAACCGTAAATTTCGAGACATGCCCTGGCTATTCGAGGCTGCGGTACCCCACCTTGGCGTTAGTCAGCAGCACGGCGCCCTGCAACACCCACGCGCTAGCCCAGCAGCAGCGCGTCGTCGTCGATTTCCTCGCCGCGCACCTTCTCGAACATCTCCAGCAGGTGATGCACGTCGAGGCCCTCGCGCTCCTTGCCCGACACATCCAGCACCACCCGCCCCTGATGCAGCATCACGGTACGCTGGCCGACATCGAGCGCCTGGCGCATCGAGTGCGTGACCATCATCGTCGTGAGCTTGTGCTCGGCGACGATGCGCACGGTGAGTTCCAGAACGAAAGCCGCGGTGCGCGGGTCGAGCGCCGCGGTGTGCTCGTCGAGCAGCAGCAGCCGCGAGGGCTGCAGCGCGGCCATCAGCAGGCTCACCGCCTGACGCTGGCCGCCCGAGAGCAGGCCGATACGGTCGGACAGGCGGTTCTCCAGGCCGAGGCCCAGCGTCGCGAGCTGGGCGCGGAATTCCTCGCGCAGCGCCGGCTTGACCGCGAAGGAGAAGCCGCGGCGCTCGCCGCGCATCTTGGCGAGCGCCATGTTCTCCTCGATCGTCAGGTCCTCGCAGGTGCCGGCGAGCGGATCCTGGAACACCCGCGCCACATGACGCGCGCGCCCCCACACCGGCTGGCGGGTCATGTCGATGCCGTCGATCTCGATCGTGCCGCTGTCGACGCGCTGCTCGCCCGAGACGGCGTTGAGGAAGGTCGACTTGCCGGCGCCGTTGGAGCCGATGACGGTGACGAACTGCCCGGTCGGGATCTCGAGCGACATGCCGCGCAGGGCCTGGGTCTCGATCGGGGTGCCGGGGTTGAAGGTGAGACGCAGCTCGCTGGCCTTGAGCATGTCAGGCTCCTTTCTTGCCGGACCAGTGCGCGCGCAGGCGCGGCACCACCAGCGCGACCGTCACCAGCACCGCGGTGACGAGGTTGAGGTCCTGCGCCTGCAGGCCGATGAAGTCGGAATTGAGCGCGAGCGCGATGAAGAAGCGATACACGATGGCGCCGAGGATCACCGCGATCGTGGCCAGGTAGAGCTTGCGCGAGGGCAGCAGGCTCTCGCCGACGATCACCGCGGCGAGGCCGATGACGATGGTGCCCACGCCCATCGAGATGTCGGCGCCGCCCTGGGTCTGCGCGAACAGCGCCCCGGCCAGGCCCACCAGCGCGTTCGACAGCGCCATGCCGGCGAGGATCGCCATGCCGGTATTGACGCCCTGGGCGCGCGCCATGCGCGCGTTCGAGCCGGTCGCGCGGATCGCCAGCCCGCTCTGGGTGGCGAAGAAGCCGTCGAGCAGCAGTTTGACCGCCAGCACCACGAAGACCAGCAGCAGCGGGCGGAACACGTAGTCGGCGAGCGCCTCGGGCTGCAGCAGGTTGAACACGGTGGGTTCGGTGATCAGCGGCACGTTGGGCTTGCCCATGATGCGCAGGTTGATCGAGTACAGCGCGATCATCATCAGGATGCTGGCGAGCAGGTCCATGATCTTGAGGCTGACGTTGAGCCAGCCGGTGATCAGGCCTGCAACCGCGCCGGCGAGGGTCGCGGCGAGGGTCGCGGTGAAGGGGTCGTAGCCGGCTGCGATCATGGTCGCGGCGACCGCGCCGCCGAGCGGGAAGCTGCCATCCACGGTGAGGTCGGGAAAGCGCAGCAGCCGGAAGGAGATGTACACGCCGAGGGCGACGAGGCTGAAGATCAGGCCGATCTCCAGCGCCCCGAGCAAGGTGTAGAGCGACATTGGGGGATT
>JAEUNQ010000242.1 GCA_016790365.1 Thauera sp.
TTGAAGCGACCGGTGGTCAGCCAGGCGTCGAGCGCGGCGTCGATCATCGCGTCCTTCTCGGCGTCGCCGACGACCTTGCCCGATGCGGGGACGGGGTCGATGCCCGCGCGCCAGGCCTGCGCGGCGTTTGTCGGGCGGGCCGGGCGGACGATGACCTCGAGTGGTTGACCGGCCAGATCGGGCAGGTCGAGCAGCAGCTTGCCGTCGGCGTCGGGGGCGAGGGTCTTGCGGATCAGGCTCATGGATTGGCTGCGAATGCGGAGATTTCGTCGAGAGTGTGCCGATGCATATCGGCTCCGGCACGCCAGGCTTGATACCAGGCCAGGCTGTGGGCGACCGCATCCTCGGCTTGCCATCTCGGCTGCCAGCCGAGCCGGACGCGGGCCTTGGTGCAGTCCAGCTTGAGGATGTGCGCTTCATGGATCCGCGGCTCGTCGGATGCCCGCCACGCGGCATTGCCGCCCCAGCCAGCGGCCAGCGTGTCCACGATCCAGGCGACCGTCCGCGCATCGGCCTCGTCAGGGCCGAAGTTCCAGCCCTCGGCAAAGGCTTCGCCATATTCGAAGAGGCGCTGCGCCAGCAACAGGTAGCCCGCCAGGGGCTCGAGCACATGCTGCCAGGGGCGTATCGCGTCGGGATTGCGCAGTACGACCGCCTCCTCGCGCGCAAAGGCCGCCAGGACGTCGGGCACCAGACGGCTGGGGGTCCAGTCTCCGCCGCCGATCACGTTGCCCGCCCGCGCGCTGGCGAGCGCCACGCCGCGGGCGGCAAGGAAGGATCTGCGGTACGACGCGACGACCAGCTCGGTGCAGCCCTTGCTGGCCGAATACGGGTCGTGCCCGCCCATCGGATCGGTTTCTCGGTAGCCCCAGAGTTGCTCCCGGTTTTCGTAGCACTTGTCGCTGCTGACCACTACGACGGCTTTCAAGCCGGGCTGATGCCGGCAGGCCTCGAGCAGATTCACCGTGCCCATGACGTTGGTCGAGAAGGTCTCGACGGGTTCGGCGTACGAGTAGGGCACGAGCGGCTGTGCGGCGAGATGAAGCACGATCTCCGGCCTTGCTGCGGCGAGGGTCTGTCTCAGCTTCTCATGGTCGCGCACATCGCCGAGCACCGAGCGCATGCCGCGCGCGACGTCTGCGACATGGAACAAGGCCGGCGCGGTGGCGGGTGGCAAGGCGAATCCGCAAACATCCGCCGCCATGCTTTGCAGCCACAGGCTGAGCCAACCGCCCTTGAAGCCGGTATGTCCCGTGACGAGGACGCGGCGTCCCCGCCAGAACGCGGGGCTCACCAGGTTTTCCATGGCGCCTCGCCGGTCTGCCAAAGATCCTCGAGCATGATCTTGTCGCGCAAGTTGTCCATCGGTCGCCAGAAGCCGGTATGGCGGTAGGCGGCAAGTTGCTGGTCGGCGATCAGCTTCTTGAGCACGGATCCTTCGAAGACCGTCTGGTCGCCCTCGGCGATGTAGTCGAGCACCTTTGGTGAGAGGACGAAGTACCCGCCATTGATAAAGCCTCCGTCGCCCAGGGGTTTTTCGACGAAGGCGTCGACGTCGTCACCTTTCAGCTCCAGCGCGCCGAAGCGGCCCGGTGGCTGTACGGCCGCGACCGTGGCCAGTTTGCCGTGGGCCTTGTGGAAATCGATCTCCGC
>JAEUNQ010000187.1 GCA_016790365.1 Thauera sp.
GCCGACCGAGCGCAAGAAGATCATGGTCCTCGGCGGCGGTCCCAACCGCATCGGCCAGGGCATCGAGTTCGACTACTGCTGCGTGCATGCGGCGCTCGCGCTGCGCGAGGACGGGTACGAGACCATCATGGTCAACTGCAACCCGGAGACCGTGTCCACCGACTACGACACCTCGGACCGCCTGTACTTCGAGCCGATCACGCTCGAGGACCTGCTCGAGATCGTGCACATCGAGAAGCCGGTGGGCGTGATCGTGCAGTTCGGCGGCCAGACCCCGCTCAAGCGCGCCCAGGCGCTCGAAGAGAACGGCGTGCCGATCATCGGCACCAGCCCGGACATGATCGACGCTGCCGAGGACCGCGAGCGCTTCCAGAAGCTGCTCAACGAGCTGGGTCTCAAGCAGCCGCCCAACCGCACCGCGCGCACGCCCGAACAAGCCGTGCGCCTCGCGGCCGAGATCGGCTACCCGCTGGTGGTGCGCCCGTCCTACGTGCTCGGTGGCCGCGCGATGGAGATCGTGCATGAGCAGAAGGACCTCGAGCGCTACATGCGCGAGGCGGTCAAGGTCTCGAACGAGTCGCCGGTGCTGCTCGACCGCTTCCTCAACGACGCCACCGAGGTCGACGTCGACGCGCTCTCCGACGGCAAGCAGGTCATGATCGGCGGCATCATGGAGCACATCGAGCAGGCCGGCGTGCACTCCGGCGACTCGGCGTGCTCGCTGCCGCCCTACACGCTGTCGGCGAAGCTGCAGGACGAGCTGCGCCGACAGACCGAGGCGATGGCGCGTGCGTTGAAGGTCGTCGGCCTGATGAACGTGCAGTTCGCGATCCAGGGCGAGGGCGACAACGCCGTGGTCTATGTGTTGGAGGTCAACCCGCGTGCCTCGCGCACCGTGCCCTTCGTCTCCAAGGCCTGCTCGCTGCCGCTGGCCAAGATCGCCGCTCGCTGCATGGCCGGCCAGACGCTGGCCGAGCAGGGCGTGACCGGCGAGGTCGTGCCGCCCTATTACTCGGTCAAGGAGGCGGTGTTCCCGTTCGTGAAGTTCCCCGGCGTGGATACCATCCTCGGACCCGAGATGAAGTCCACCGGCGAGGTCATGGGCGTGGGCCGCAGCTTCGCCGAGGCCTTCGTGAAGAGCCAGATGGGCGCCGGCGTGCGCCTGCCGACTTCGGGCACGGTGTTCATCAGCGTGCGCCCGACCGACAAGCCGGTCGCGATCGAGGTGGCGCGCGACCTGCACGAGATGGGCTTCGCGCTGGTGGCCACGCGCGGCACTGCGGCGGCGATCGAGGCCGCCGGCATCCCGGTGGGCGTGGTCAACAAGGTGAACGAGGGCCGTCCGCACATCGTCGACATCATCAAGAACGAGGAGATCGTGCTGGTGATCAACACCGTCGATGAGAAGCGCCAGGCGATCGCCGACTCGCGCTCGATCCGCACCAGCGCGCTCGCCGCCAAGGTGTCGATCTTCACCACCATCGAGGGCGCGCGCGCCGCCTGCATGGGCATGCGCCACCTCTCGAACGGTCTTGAGGTGTATTCCGTGCAGGGCCTGCACGCCGAACTGAAGCAGCAAGCATGAACAAGACCCCGCTTACCGTCGCCGGTGCCGAGAAGCTGCGGACCGAGCTCCATCGACTGAAGACCGTCGAGCGTCCAAACGTGATCGCCGCGATCGCCGAGGCACGCTCGCACGGCGACCTCTCCGAGAACGCCGAGTACGAGGCTGCAAAGGATCGCCAGGGCTTCATCGAGGGGCGCATCATGGAGGTCGAGTCCAAGCTCGCCAACGCGCAGATCATCGACCCGACGCTGCTCGACGCAGACGGTCGCTGCGTGTTCGGTGCCACGGTCGAGCTCGAGGACCTCGAGTCCGGCCAGGTCGTGACCTACCAGATCGTCGGCGACGACGAGGCCGACATCAAGGAGAGCAAGATCTCGATCAGCTCGCCGATCGCGCGTGCGCTGATCGGCAAGTACGCCGGGGATATCGCCGAGGTGCAGGCGCCCGGTGGTGTGCGCGAGTACGAGATCCTGGACGTGCGCTACGTCTGAGCGGCGCCTCAGCGGCGTGGCAGTCAGAAGGGCGGTGCAATGCACCGCCTCTTTCTTTGAAGCCGCGGCGCGAGGCGCGCCGGGCGAGTGTGGCTCAGCGGCCGCGGGCGACGCCGCGCCCGCGCGGGGCGGGAGCGCGTGCAGGCGAGCGGCGCGACTCGGCGCTCGCCTTGGCGAGCGCGGCGCGACGCGCGGCGGCGGCGAAGGCCGCGGCCGACTTGGCGGTGGAGGCGCGCGCCGGCTTCTTCTCGGCGGGCGCGGCGGTCTTCTCGTCCTCGCGGCGCGCGCGCCAGACGACGAGGATGCTGCCGATGTGTTGCACCGGGGCGGCGTCCACCGCGGCGCACAGCGCCTGCATCAAGGCCTCGCGCTGCTCGCGTTCGGCGCCCTGGACCTTGACCTTGATGAGCTCGTGCGCCTGCAGGGCGCGCTCGATCTCGGCGAGGACGGCCGGCGTGAGGCCGTTGCCGGCGACGGTCACGACGGGGTTCAGGTGGTGGGCACGGGCGCGCAGGTCGCTGCGCTCGGCCGGGGTAAGCTCGGTCATTGCAAATCTCTGGATGGGTGAATCCCGGGACGCGGATTCTACCCCTTGCGTGCCGTGCATGGCCGTTGCGGATGGAGCGAAGTTGATGAAGAAGAACAAGACCAGCCGTGCCTGGGTGCACGATCATGTCAACGATCCCTGGGTCCAGCGCGCCCAGGCCGAGGGCTATCGTGCGCGTGCCGCCTTCAAGCTGCTCGAGATCGACGATCGCGACAGCCTGCTGCGTCCCGGCGCGGTGGTGGTGGATCTCGGGGCGGCTCCCGGCTCGTGGTGCCAGGTCGCAGTCAGGCGCTGCGGTCCGAAGGCGCGCATCTTCGCGCTCGACCTGCTGCCCATGGAGCCGGTGGCGGGGGTGGATTTCCTGCTCGGTGATTTTTCCGAGGACGCGGTGCTCGAGGAGCTCGAGTCGCGCCTTGGCGGTGCGAGTGTCGACGTGGTGTTGTCGGACATGTCACCGAACCTTTCCGGGGTCGCGACGGTCGACCAGGCACGTTCGGTCCATCTTTGCGAGTTGGCGGTCGACTTCGCGGTGCGTCACCTCAAGCCGGGCGGGCAGTTTGTGGTCAAGGTGTTTCAGGGCGAGGGCTTCATGGAGTTTCGCAAGCAGATGGAGGCGGCGTTCGCCTCGGTACAGGTGCGCAAGCCCAAGGCCTCGCGCGACCGCAGCGCCGAGGTGTATCTGCTGGGCAAGGGGCCGCGCCGGCCCTGATCCCGCGCTCCGGTAGGCGATTGGGTCGCGCTATTCAGTCTATTGGTTTGCCGATGGGAACAATCGCCACTAGAATCGGTCAGTCGCGTACAGGCCGCAATGGCTTTCGGGGAACAGAACGTTGAACAATCTCTTCAAGAATCTCGCGATCTGGATGGTCATCGGTGTCGTGCTGATGACCGTATTCAACCAGTTCAACACGCGCCAGACGCCGACCAGCACCATGGAATACTCCCAGTTCCTGGAGGAGGCCAAGGCAGGACGGATCGTACGTGCGACCGTCGACGGTCGGGTGCTCAAGGCCACCACCCAGGAAGGCCGCACGATCACGGTGTATACGCCGGGCGTGCAGGACATCTGGATGATCTCGGACCTGATGCGCTACGGCGTGCAGGTGAATGCCAGCAAGCCGGAAGAGGAGCAGTCCTTCCTCGCCAGCGTGTTCGTGTCCTGGTTCCCGATGCTCCTGCTGATTGGCGTGTGGATCTTCTTCATGCGCCAGATGCAGGGCGGCGGCAAGGGCGGGGCGTTCTCGTTCGGCAAGAGCAAGGCGCGCATGCTCGACGAGTCCGCCAACACCATCACCTTCGCCGACGTCGCCGGTTGCGACGAGGCCAAGGAGGAGGTCTTCGAGCTGGTCGAGTTCCTGCGTGATCCGTCCAAGTTCCAGAAGCTCGGCGGCCGCATCCCCAAGGGCGTGCTCATGGTCGGCTCGCCGGGTACCGGCAAGACGCTGCTTGCCAAGGCGATCGCGGGCGAGGCCAAGGTGCCCTTCTTCTCGATCTCCGGCTCCGACTTCGTCGAGATGTTCGTCGGCGTGGGCGCGGCGCGCGTGCGCGACATGTTCGAGCAGGCCAAGAAACAGGCGCCGTGCATCATCTTCATCGACGAGATCGATGCGGTCGGCCGCCAGCGCGGCGCCGGCCTCGGCGGTGGCAACGACGAACGCGAGCAGACGCTTAACCAGTTGCTGGTCGAAATGGACGGCTTCGAGGGCCAGACCGGCGTGATCGTGATCGCGGCGACCAACCGCCCCGACGTGCTCGACCCCGCGCTGCTGCGCCCGGGCCGTTTCGACCGCCAGGTCGTCGTGTCGCTGCCCGACATTCGCGGCCGCGAGCAGATCCTCAAGGTGCACATGCGCAAGGTGCCGATCGCGCCCGACGTCGATCCGCAGGTGCTGGCGCGCGGCACGCCGGGCTTCGCCGGTGCCGACCTCGCCAACCTGGTGAATGAGGCCGCGCTGTTCGCCGCGCGCGGCAACAAGCGCCTGGTCGACATGGATGACTTCGAGCGCGCCAAGGACAAGATCATGATGGGGGCCGAGCGCCGCTCGGTCGTCATGCCCGAGGAGGAGCGCCGCAACACCGCCTACCACGAGTCCGGTCACGCGGTGGTGGCGCGCCTGCTCGACAAGACCGACCCGGTGCACAAGGTCACCATCATCCCGCGCGGTCGTGCGCTGGGCGTGACCATGCAGCTGCCGACCGAGGATCGCTACAGCCAGGATCGCGAGCGTCTGTTGCAGACGATCACCGTGCTGTTCGGCGGCCGCATCGCCGAAGAGATCTTCATGAAGCAGATGACCACCGGCGCGTCGAACGACTTCGCCCGCGCCACCGACCTCGCGCGCCGGATGGTGACGCAGTGGGGTATGTCCGACACGCTCGGGCCGATGGTGTTTGGCTAGGAGGATGGCGAGATCTTCCTCGGCCGCCAGGTCACCACGCACCGCAACGTGTCGGAAGCTACGATGCAGAAGGTCGACGCGGAGATCCGTCGGATCATCGACCAGCAGTATTCGCTCGCGCGTCGCCTGCTTGAAGAGAACAGCGACAAGGTCGAGGCGATGACGGCCGCGTTGCTGGAGTGGGAGACCATCGATGCCGAGCAGGTGAACGACATCATGGCTGGCCGTCCGCCGCGTCCGCCCAAGCCCGCTACCGTCCCGCCCAGCCGTCCCAAGGACGATGCGCCAGGAGCTGCGCCGACCGCTCCGGCGCCAGCTGCCTGACTTCCATATCTTCCGTTTCACGGGGCCGGTCGGACCGGCCCCTTTTCATTCCGGCGTCCGCAAGCTCCCGTGCGGGCGCCTCGGCCTTGAAGAGGGTTCGATGTCCGTCCTGCAATGCGGCCGCTTCCGGCTCGACCTTTCCCAGCCCAGGGTGATGGCAATCATCAACCTGACAGACGACTCCTTCTCCGGCGACGGGCTGCGCGGAGACCTCGCGCGCGCGCTCGCACGTGCGGAGCGCGCGGTGGAGGAGGGGGCGGAGATGCTCGACATCGGCGCAGAGTCCACCCGACCGGGTTCGGATCCGGTGTCCGAGGCGCAGGAACTCGAGCGTGTGGTCCGCTTCGTCGAAGCGGCGCACGATTGGAAGGTGCCGCTTTCCATCGACACATTGAAGCCGGCGGTGATGCGCGCCGCGCTCGAGGCGGGTGCGGACATGATCAACGACATCAACGCCTTCCGCGCGCCAGGCGCGATCGAGGCGGTTGCGGCGGGTGATGCCGGGCTGTGCGTGATGCACATGCTCGGGCAGCCGCGCACGATGCAGGAGGATCCGCGGTACACCGACGTGGTCGGCGAGGTGATCGACTTTCTCGATGAGCGCGTGGCGGCGCTCGAGGCCGCGGGTGTGGCGCGCGAGCGTATCGTGCTCGATCCCGGCTTCGGCTTCGGCAAGCGCGTGGAGCATAATTACGCGCTCCTGCGCGAGCTCGCGCGCTTCGGGGCTGGCGGGTTGCCGGTGCTCGCCGGGCTTTCGCGCAAGTCCATGCTTGGCGCGGTAACCGGGCGCGCGGTGGGTGAGCGGCTCTCCGCCAGCGTCGCCGGAGCGTTGATCGCGGTGCAGAACGGGGCCCGCATCGTGCGGGTGCATGACGTCGGTCCCACGCGGGATGCGCTCGCGGTGTGGAAGGCGACCGTGACGGGTTGCTGAGCAAGGCCTCGCCTGCAGTGTCATAATCCGCGCTTTCGGAAGCTGCTGGAGCGATGATGGCGCGCAAGTATTTCGGTACCGATGGTGTGCGCGGCAAGGTCGGCGATGCGCCGATCACGCCGGAGTTCGTGATGAGGCTGGGGTATGCGGCCGGTGTGACGCTGGTTGCGCGCGAGAAGCTGCCTGCGGGTGATCACCCGGCGGTGCTGATCGGCAAGGACACGCGGATCTCCGGCTACCTGCTCGAGGCCGCGCTCGAGGCCGGCTTCGCAGCCGCCGGGGTGGACGTGATGCTCGCCGGGCCGATCCCGACCCCGGCCGTGGCCTACCTCACCCGGGCGCTGCGCCTGCAGGCCGGCGTGGTGATCTCGGCCTCGCACAATCCTTTTTACGATAACGGGATCAAGTTCTTCTCCGCCGACGGCAGCAAGCTGCCCGACGCGGTCGAGGCCGAGATCGAGGCGCACCTCGACGAGCCGATGGGTTGTGTCGACTCCGCCCGCTTGGGCAGGGCGCGCCGCATCGACGACGCCGCCGGGCGCTACATCGAGTTCTGCAAGAGCACTTTCCCCAACGAGCTCGACCTGCGCGGCATGCGGATCGCCGTGGATTGTGCCCATGGCGCGGCCTACCAGATCGCGCCCAAGGTCTTCCATGAGCTGGGGGCCGAGATCATTCCGGTGGGTGTGGAGCCCAACGGCCTCAACATCAACGACGGTGTCGGCGCGACGCGACCCGAGAACCTGCGCCAAGCGGTACTCAAGTACGGCGCCGAACTCGGGATCGCGCTCGATGGTGATGCAGACCGCCTGATCATGGTCGATCATCGCGGTGAGATCTACGACGGCGACAAGCTGCTCTATGTCGTGGCCTGCGCGCGCCATGCCGAGGGTCGGCTCGAGGGTGTGGTCGGCACGCTGATGAGCAACCTCGGATTCGAGCATGCGATCCAGCGCCTTGGCGCCCCGTTCGCGCGCGCCAAGGTGGGCGATCGCTACGTGCTCGAGCTGCTGCAGGAGCGCGGCTGGAAGATCGGCGGCGAGAACTCCGGCCACATCATCTGCCTCGACCGGCACACGACCGGCGATGGCATCGTTTCGGCGCTCCAGGTGCTGGCCGCGCTCAAGCAGCGCGGGCTTTCGCTCGCCGACGCGTGCGCGGACCTGGTGTTCTATCCTCAGCGCCTGATTAACGTGCGCATGCCCGCCGGTTTCGACTGGCGCGCGGATGGATCGATCGCAAGCGCGCAGACGCGGGCGGAGCACGAACTCGGCGATAGCGGACGCGTGCTGCTGCGCCCCTCGGGTACCGAACCCCTGCTGCGCGTGATGGTGGAAGGTCGCGACGGTGCGCTCGTGGAGCGGCTCGCGCGCGAGATCGCCGGCGTGGTCGAGGAAGCGATCGCCTGATTCTTCAGGCATGAGGTTTGCGGGCGGGGTGCAAGGCTCCGTCCGCAAGCGGGAGGAGGGCAAATCTTCCCGTTCGATGACACGCAACGTGGTTGTAACAATCGCTTGCTACCTTACGGGCTCAGTCTTCCAACCCCGAGGTAGTCACCATGCGTTTCTCCACCAAGTTTGCCGTCGCCGCGTGTTCGTCCGTGCTGTTCGCCGCCAGCGCCCACGCTGCCGATATCACCGGTGCTGGCGCGACCTTTCCGGCGCCGATTTACGCGAAGTGGGCCGATGCCTACCAGAAGGCGACCGGCAACCGCGTGAATTACCAGTCGATCGGCTCGGGTGGAGGGATCCGCCAGATCGGTGCGAAGACGGTCGATTTCGGCGCCTCCGACATGCCGCTGACGCCCGAGAAACTCGCTGAGGGCGGCTTGCAGCAGTTCCCCACGGTGATCGGCGCGGTTGTTCCGGTCGTCAATCTCGAAGGCGTCAAGCCGGGTGAGATGAAGCTTACCGGAGAGGTGCTCGCCGGGATCTATCACGGCAAGATCACCAAGTGGAACGATCCGGCGATCGTCGCGCTCAACCCCAGCCTCAAGCTCTCCGACCAGGATATCGGCGTCGTGCGCCGTGCCGACGGTTCGGGCACCACCTTCGTGTTCACCAACTACCTCTCCAAGGTCTCCACCGAGTGGAAGGAGAAGATCGGTGAAGGTACCGCGGTGCAGTGGCCGGTGGGTCTGGGTGGCAAGGGCAACGAGGGCGTGTCGGCCTTCGTGCAGCGTCTGCCGGGTTCGATCGGCTATGTCGAGTACGCCTACGCCAAGCAGAACAAGCTCTCCCACGCGATCATGCAGAACAAGGAGGGTCAGTTCGTCGAGCCGAGCGCCGAGTCCTTCGCCGCGGCCGCCGAGGGGGCCGACTGGTCCAAGTCCGCGTTCTACGAGATCCTGACCAACGAGCCGGGTGCGAAGTCGTGGCCGATCACCAGCGCCACCTTCATCCTGATGCACAAGACGCAGGACAAGCCGGCGCAGGCCGCCGAGGTGCTGAAGTTCTTCGACTGGGCGTATGTGAACGGCGGTGACATGGCGCTCGAACTGGAATACGTGCCGCTGCCGAAGGCGACCGTCGAGCTGATCCGCGCCTCCTGGGGCGAGATGAAGGACAGCGCCGGCAACCCGGTCTTCTCAGCCAAGTAAGCCGGAGTCGGCCTCGTGGCTCGATCCAGCGTCCAGCCAGGGCCCTCCGGGGCCCTTGGCCATAAACTTTCCGCGGGGGGCGGCGCAGATGCGGCCGCCCTTTCTGGTGGCTCCATGCGAACGACCGGATTCAAGTCGTCGGCCTCGATGAAGTTCGGCGACAGACTGTTCGGTACCCTGGCGAAGTCCTTCGCCTGGCTTACCCTGATCCTGCTCGCCGGGATCATCCTCGCCCTGGTCTACGCCTCTTGGCCCAGCATCCAGGCCTTCGGCATCGGTTTCCTGTTCTCGGACGCGTGGAACCCGCCGATGGAGGACTTCGGTGGCCTGATCCCGATCTACGGCACACTCGTCACCTCGGTGATCGCGCTGCTGATCGCCGTGCCGGTGAGCTTCGGCATCGCGCTCTTCCTTACCGAGATGGCGCCCGCCTGGCTGCGCCGCCCGCTCGGTACCGCAATCGAGTTGCTCGCGGCCATCCCCTCGATCGTGTATGGCATGTGGGGCCTGCTGGTGTTCGCGCCGATCTTCGCCAAATACATCCAGCCCGGCCTGCAGTCCTCGATCGGCCACGTCCCGGTGATCGGCAAGCTCTTCGCCGGTGCTCCGCTCGGCATCGGCCTGCTCGCTGCGGGCATCATCCTGGCGATCATGATCATCCCCTACATCGCCTCGGTGATGCGCGACGTCTTCGAGGTGACTCCGCCGATGCTCAAGGAGTCGGCCTACGGCGTGGGCTGCACCACCTGGGAAGTGATGTGGGGGGTCGTGCTGCCTTACACCAAGACCGGCGTGATCGGTGGCGTCATGCTCGGCCTCGGGCGCGCGCTCGGCGAGACCATGGCGGTGACCTTCGTGATTGGCAACACCAACTTCCTCGACTCGGCGTCGCTGTTCGCGCCGGGCAACAGCATCACCTCGGCGCTGGCCAACGAGTTCGCGGAAGCGGACCCCGGCCTGCACACCGCGGCACTGATGGAACTGGGCCTGATCCTGTTCATGATCACCCTGGTCGTGCTGGTGGTGTCGAAGCTGCTGCTGAATCGTCTCGCCAAGGGCGAGGGTACGAAGAGCTGACCGGGGACCGACATGAACCTTCTCGCTAGACGCAAACTGACCAACCAGGTGGCGCTGACGCTGTCGCTGTCGGCCATGGCCTTCGGCCTGTTCTGGCTCGCCTGGATCCTGTGGACCGTGCTCGAGCTCGGGATCTCGGGGCTCTCGCTGACGCTCTTCACCGAGATGACGCCGCCGCCGGGGGCCGACGTGGGCGGCCTCGCCAACGCGATCGCCGGCAGCCTGATCATGGTGGTGCTCGCGACCCTGCTCGGTACCCCGATCGGCATCCTCGCCGGGGTGTATCTCGCCGAGTACGGCCGCAACCACTGGCTGGGCTCGACCACCCGCTTCATCAACGACCTGCTGCTGTCGGCGCCGTCGATCGTGATCGGCCTCTTCGTGTATGCGGTCGTGGTGGCGCAGACCGGGAAGTTCTCCGCCTGGTCGGGGGTGCTCGCGCTCGCGCTGATCGTGCTGCCGGTGGTGGTGCGTACCACCGAGAACATGTTGCAGCTGATCCCGAACACGCTGCGCGAGGCCGCCTTCGCGCTCGGCGCGCCGAAGAGCGTGGTGATCTCCAAGGTCACCCTGCGCGCGGCGCGTGCCGGCGTACTGACCGGGGTGTTGCTGGCCGTGGCGCGCATCGCCGGCGAGACGGCGCCGCTGCTCTTCACCGCGCTGTCCAACCAGTTCTGGTCGCTGAACCTGAACGAGCCGATGGCCAACCTGCCGGTCACGATCTTCAAGTTTGCCATGAGCCCCTTCACCAACTGGCAGGAACTGGCCTGGGCCGGCGTGTTCCTGATCACGATGGGTGTGCTCGTGCTCAACATCATCGCGCGCGTCTTCCTGCGCGCCGAGAAAGTGAACTAAGGATCGACCCAGGATCAAACCCGGCATCCGCCGTACGCAATCCGTGCCCGCCGCCGTGCGGGCCGGGATTGGAGAAAAGAATGGAAATCACCGACGCGCAAATCGAGTTCAAGGACTTCAACTTCTATTACGGGAAGTTCCACGCGCTCAAGAACATCAACTTCAAGATGGCGCGCCACAAGTGCACCGCCTTCATCGGTCCCTCGGGCTGCGGCAAATCGACGCTGCTGCGCACGATCAACCGCATGTACGACCTCTACCCCGAGCAGCGCGCCGACGGCCAGCTGCTGTTCGACGGGCGCAATCTGCTCGGCTCGGAGATCGACGTCAGCGTGCTGCGCGCACGCATCGGCATGGTGTTCCAGAAGCCCACGCCTTTCCCGATGTCGATCTACGACAACATCGCGTTCGGCGTGAAGCTGCACGAAAAGCTCTCGAACAGCGAGATGGATAACCGCGTCGAGTGGGCGCTGCGCAAGGCGGCGCTGTGGGACGAGGTCAAGGACAAGCTCAAACAGAGCGGCATGAGCCTGTCCGGCGGCCAGCAACAGCGCCTGTGCATCGCACGCGGGATCGCGGTGAAGCCGGAGGTGATCCTCCTCGACGAGCCGACCTCCGCGCTCGACCCGATCTCGACGGCGCGCATTGAGGAGCTGATCGACGAGTTGAAGGAAGAATTCACCATCGTCATCGTGACCCACAACATGCAGCAGGCGGCGCGGATCTCCGACTACACCGCCTACATGTACCTGGGCGAGATGGTGGAGTTCGGGGTCACCGACGAGCTTTTCGTGAAACCGAAGAAGAAGGAGACCGAGGACTACATCACGGGTCGCTTCGGCTGAGTTGCGGGGCGGAAGGGGGTGCTGGACACCCGCTTCCGCCTTTTTTCCAGGAAACGTTTCAAGTAAATTTGAATAGATCTGGGGGCTTCGTGCTCCTTTGCAACGATGCGCGACCGCTGTTCCGGCCTCGGTCGGGGCGTACGGCACCGCGTACGCCTGTCACGCTCGGATCCTGCTCCGCGAACGCGAGCCGCATTGCGGCTGCTTGTCCGCAAGCCTTATAATCCTGCGGTTTATCTGCACGGATATTTCCCGACCCATGACCAGACTCGTTGCCGGTAACTGGAAGATGAACGGCAGCCTCGCTGCCAATCGCGACCTGCTCGACGGCCTCGTGTCGGTTCCGGGGGTGGAGATGGCTGTCTGCGTGCCGTATCCCTATCTCGCCCAGGCACGGCAGAGGCCCGACGGCATCGTGCTCGGTGCGCAGGATGTTTCCGAATACGCTGCGGGAGCCTATACCGGGGAGGTGAGCGCTGCGATGCTCTTGGAGTTCGGCTGTCGATACGTCATCGTCGGTCACTCCGAGCGCCGCGCGCTGTTCGGCGAGGGCGATGTCATGGTCGGGCGCAAGGCTCTTGCAGCGCTGCATGCCGGGTTGGTTCCCATCGTCTGTGTGGGTGAGACGCTTGCCGAACGCGACGAGGCTCGCGTGATGGAGGTGATCGACCGTCAGCTCGGTGCGGTGCGGGAGGTTCTCGGTGCCGCGGCGATGTCCGGTGTCGTGCTGGCCTACGAGCCCGTATGGGCGATCGGCTCCGGGCGCTCGGCGAGCGTCGCGCAGATTGCCGAGGTGCACGGTGCGATCCGCGCCTGGCTGGATGGGCACGGCGTGAGCGCCGGTGCGGTGCGCATCCTCTATGGCGGCAGCGTCAAGCCAGATAATGCCCTTGAGCTCTTCGACGTCCCGCATGTCGACGGTGGGCTGATCGGTGGCGCCTCGCTCGCTGCAGCGGATTTCATGGCCATCTGCCGCGCCGCGGCCGGTGGGGTCTGAGTTTTCAACGATTCGTATCTTTCAGGATTCAAGATGGGTGACTATCTCTTCTCTCTCGTGCTCACCGTGCATGTGCTGGTGGGCCTCGGTGTGATCGGGCTCGTGCTCGTGCAGCACGGCAAGGGTGCCGACATGGGCGCTGCCTTCGGTAGCGGAGCATCGGGTAGCCTGTTCGGCTCCTCGGGTTCGGCAAACTTCCTGAGTCGCACCACGGCGGTGCTTGCCACGGTATTCTTCCTGACGAGTCTGGGGCTCAGCTTCCTCGCCAGCAACAAGCCCGCCGCCCCGGGTAGCGTCATGGAAGGTGCGCAGACGGCGCCCGCGACGACTCCCGTTCCGGCGGCTCCGGTCGAGTCCTCGCCTGCCCAGTCGATCCCGAAATAATTGGTTGCGAGCCCTTTGCGCAGTGCGGGAAAACACTTATAATTATCGCGCTGTCAGAACGAAGCGCCGACGTGGTGAAATTGGTAGACACGCTATCTTGAGGGGGTAGTGGCGAAAGC
>JAEUNQ010000287.1 GCA_016790365.1 Thauera sp.
GCGCCATCTCGGCTGGCCGGAGCGCTTCTTCGCCCGCCTCAACCGGCTGCTGCCGCGCGTGGTCGATCGCGCCCTGCGCGGACAGCTGGCCACCATCCAGCGTTTCGCCCATTCCGAACCGGAGGAAAACCGCCCATGAACATGCCCGACCACAAACCGTTCGCCACCGCGACGCACCGGCTCGCCCGCCGCGTCGCGCTCCCGCTCGCCTTTCCGCTCCTTTCCCTGCTGGCCGCGCCGGCCGCCTTCGCGCTCGCCGAAGGCGGCAAGGTCGAGCTCCAGGCCGTGCAGGGGCGCTGGGCCGACATCCACTACGGCCTGCCCGAGAAGCAGCGCGAGGCGGCCTTCGCCGAGCTCGCCGAGCGCGCCGCGAGGGCGGTAAACGCCGAGCCCGAGGCGGCGGAGCTGCGCATCTGGCACGCCATCGTCCTGAGCACCTGGGCGGGGGCGAAGGGCGGGCTCGGCGCGCTCGGCCTCGTCAAGGAGGCCAGGACCGAGCTCGAGACCGCCCTGCGGCTCGACCCGCGCGCGCTCGACGGCTCGGCCTACACCAGCCTCGGCAGCCTCTACTACCAGGTGCCCGGATGGCCGGTGGGCTTCGGCGACGACGGGCAGGCCGAAAAGCTGCTGAAGCAGGCCTTGGCGATCAACCCCGGCGGCATCGATCCCAATTACTTCCACGGCGACTTCCTGTCGCGGCAGAAGCGCTACGCCGAAGCGCGCACGGCGCTGGAGAAGGCGCGCGCCGCTCCCGCCCGCCCCGGGCGTGAGAGCGCCGACGCCGGCCGGCGCGCGGAGGCGCGGCGCCTGCTCGAGCAGGTGGCCGCGAAGCTGGCGCAAGGCGCGCAGTAAGGGTCCAATATGCGGATCAACGCAGCGCCCATGAATGCCGGGATCACAGGGGAGGGAAGGGATGCGCATCCTGCTCGTCGAGGATGATGCCGCGCTCGGCGAGGGGATCCGCGTCGCGCTCAAGCCGGAGGCGTACACGGTCGACTGGGTGCAGGACGGCGCGAGCGCGCTGCACGCGCTCACCCACGAGGACTTCGCGCTCGCCGTGCTCGACCTCGGGCTGCCGCGCATGGACGGGCTGGAGGTGCTGCAGCGCCTGCGCGCCACCGCCAACGCGGTGCCGGTGCTGGTGCTGACTGCGCGCGACGCCACCAGCGACCGCATCGCCGGGCTGGACGCGGGCGCGGACGACTACCTGGTCAAGCCCTTCGACGTCGACGAGCTGAAGGCCCGCATCCGCGCGCTGCTGCGCCGCAGCGCCAATCGCGCGCAGCCGGTGCTGCACCACCGCGAGGTGGACCTCGACCCGGTGAACCAGCAGGTGCGCTACCGCGGCCAGCCGGTGGTCCTGCAGCGCAAGGAGTTCCTGCTGCTGCACGAACTGCTCGCCCAGCCCGGCCGCGTGCTGACCCGCGACCGCCTGCAGCAGGCCTTGTACGGTTGGGGAGAGGAGGCCGAGAGCAATACGCTCGAGGTGCACATCCACCACCTGCGGCGCAAGCTCTTTCCCGAGCTGATCCGCACCGTGCGCGGGGTGGGCTATCTGGTGGACAAGGTCTGATGGGCTCGATCCGTCGCCGCACCTTGCTGCTCGTGCTCGGCCTGCTCGGCATCGCGCTGG
>JAEUNQ010000288.1 GCA_016790365.1 Thauera sp.
GCCAGTCGCAGGCCCTGGTGGAGGCGGGCGGGGTGATCCGGGTGCGCGCCGACGTCGAGCGCAAGCGCCTCGCCGGCCTGGCTGCGGAGGCGACGAGCGGCTCCGCCCTCGGCGGCGGGCTGTACACGCCGGAGGCGACCGTGCAAACCTATGCGCGCCTGGCCGAGCTGGCGCGCGTGGTGCTCGAGGCCGGGCGCCCGGTGCTGGTCGACGCCACCTTCCTCGAGCACGCCCGGCGCGCCGCCTTCGCGAGGCTCGCGCACGAGCTGGGCGTGCCCTTCGCGATTCTCGCCTTCGATGCGCCCGAGGACGTCTTGCGCGCGCGCGTGCGCGCCCGCCTGGCAGCCGGCGGCGACGCCTCCGAGGCCGACGAGGGCGTGCTCGAGGCGCAGCTGCGCAGGCGCGAGGGCTTCGCTGCCGAGGAACTCGCGCGCGTTCTGCCGATCGATACCGGGTCGGCGCCCGATTGGCGCAGCCTGCTGGCGGCGCTGTCGCGGCTGTGGCTGGGGGCGCCCCGGATGGACGGCCCGCCTCCCACCTACTGAACGCGCCTCGCGGCGCGACCGGACCGCCCGCGAACGGCGGCCGGGCAAGGCAACCCGGAGAATCTCCGCACTCGATGGATACCCTCACCCATGCCCTTTCCGGCGCCCTCGTCGGTCGCATGCTCGCCGGGCGCCGGCCTGCCGTCGACGCCCGGGCGGCGAACGCCGCGCAGGTGCCGGTCTGGCAGATGGTGGTCGCCGGCACCGCGGCGGCCATCTTTCCCGACCTCGACTTCGTGCTTGGCTGGATCTCCGAGCTCACCTACCTGCGCGGACACCGTGGCGTCACCCACTCGCTGATCCTGCTGCCGCTGTGGGGCCTGCTGATCGCCTGGCTGCTGGCGCGCTTCTGGCAGCGCGGCGGGCGCGCCGGCGCCGGCTGGCGGTCCTTCTACCTCGTGGTGTGCTGCGCGCTCTTCGTGCACATTCTCGGCGACCTGATCACCCAGTTCGGCACCATGATCCTGGCGCCGTTCTCGGACCAGCGCTTCGGCTGGGGTACCACCTTCATCATCGACCTGCCCTTCACCGGCATCATCCTCGCCGGCCTGCTCGCCAGCGCGCTGTGGCGCAGCAGCCGCGTGCCGGCGGCGACCGCGCTGGTGCTGCTCGCCGGCTGGGTGGGCGTGCACGCGATGGGCCGCGCCGAGGCGATCGACGCCGCGCGCGCCTATGCGGCCGCGAACGGCATCAAGGCGGTCGAGGTCGACGCCGCGCCGCGTCCGGCCTCGCCCTTCAATTGGACCGCGATCGTGTTCGACGGCGAGCGCTACCACTACGCCCACATCAACACCCGGCGCAGCGAACCGCTGGTGGCGACCGACGACGACAACTTCATCCGCCGCTTCTCCGCGCCCTATATGCCGCTGGCGATGGCGCAGTGGGAGGTGCGCGAGCGCTTCGGCAACGGCAGCACGCGCGCGCTCGCCGAGCAGGTGTGGAACGCCGAGGACTTTGCCTTCTACCGCTGGTTCGCGATGTTCCCGGTACTCGACCATGCGGGCGAGGGGGCGGACGGCGAGCGTTGCGCCAGCTTCAAGGACCTGCGCTTCCTCACCCCGGGGCGCGACCGCCAACCCTTCATCTACGGCCTGTGCAACGTCGCCGACGGCTGGCGCCTGTTCGAGCGCGAGGCCGGCGGGTTGCGCTGGATCGATCCGCGATGACGGCGCCGACGGACGACCCGCACGATTCGCGAGTCGCACCCGCTCCGGTGGGAGCGGGCTTGGCCGCGAACGCTCCGCCCGAACCCCCCGAACCCGTCCCCAGGCCGCCACGTTGGCGGCGCTGGGCGGTCGAGATCGGCCTCTTCGTGGCCATCTTCTTCGCCATTCAGGCCTGGATGGCGCGCGATGTGCCCGCCGGCCCCGCTCCGGATTTCGCCACCGTCGCCGCCGACGGCCGCGCGCTCAAGCTCGCCGAGTGGCGCGCCGCGCATCCCGGCGAGGCGGTGGGGGTGTATTTCTGGGCCGACTGGTGCCCGATCTGCACCGCGCAGCAGGGTACGATCGAGGGCGTGCAGGCCGACTATCCGGTGCTCACCGTCGCCATGCAGTCGGGCGGCGCGGCTGCCGTGAAGTCGGTGCTCGCCGAACGCGGTCTCGACTGGACCACCGCCATCGACGCCGACGGTCGCATCGCCCAGACCTACGGGCTGCGCGGCGTGCCGGCCTTCGTCATCGTCGACCCGGCCGGCCAGATCCGCTCGGTGTCGCTCGGCTACACCACGGGCTGGGGGCTGCGGGCAAGGTTGTGGTGGGCGGGTTTGAGTTCTTGAGGAGCAGCAAATGGGCGCACAGGGACTGATCGCCGCCTTCACCGCCGGTGCAGCCACGCTCGCCGGCGGGCGGGCGCTGGTGCATTGGGGGATCCGCAAGGGCCTGGCGGCGCCGCGGGAGCCGCATCACACGGAGCCTGGCGCGCTCGGGCTGGCGTTCGAGACGCTGCGCATCGGCACCGAGAACGGCAAGTCGCTGCATGCGTGGTTCATCCCCGGGCCGGGTCGCGCCGCAGGGGCCGATGCGGAGGCGGCGACCGCCGCCGCCTCGGCTCGAAAGGAAGCGGAGGTGCCGCCCGCGGCCGCGCCGGCGGTGGTGGTGATGCACGGCTGGGGCGGCAATGCGGCGCTGATGCTGCCGCTCGCCCGGCCGCTGCACGAGGCCGGCTACGCGACCCTGTTCGTCGATGCGCGCTGCCACGGCGCGAGCGACGACGACAGCTTCGCCTCGCTGCCGCGCTTTGCCGAGGACACCGAGCACGCCTTCGCGTGGCTCTCCGCGCGCGAGGGTGTCGACCCCGCCCGCATCGCGCTGCTCGGCCATTCGGTCGGTGCCGGCGCGGTGCTGTTCGCGGCCTCGCGCACGCCGCAGGTTGCTGCGGTGGTCAGCGTGGCGGCGTTCTCGCACCCGGCGGCGATGATGCGGCGCTGGCTGGCGGCCAAGCGCATTCCCGAGAAGCCGATCGGGCGCTACATCCTCGACTACGTGCAGAAGACCATCGGCCACCGTTTCGACGACATCGCGCCGGTGACCACGATCGCGCGCATCCGCCGTCCGGTGCTGCTGGTGCACGGTGCGGACGACGAGGTGGTGCCGATCGACGAGGCCATGCAGATCTACGCCATGCGCGGCGACACCCCGGTCGAGCTGATGACGCTGACGGGCGACCACGAATCCTTTGCCGACCTCGAGCACCACATGGGCCGCTTGGTGGGGTTTCTCGACCGCGTGCTGGCCGTGGGGCCCTCCGGTTTGTAGAATCGACCCTCCTTCCCATCCTCCGGCGTGCATTCCGGCCGGAAAAACAAGCACAACACGGAGACCTCCTCATGCAGAAACGCCGCTTCACCGCCCTCATCGCCGGCCTCGCCGCCTCCGCCGCGCTCGGCTTCTCGCTGCCGGCCACGGCCCAGCAGTACAAGGACGAATACAAGCTCTCCACCGTGCTCGGCGAGGCCTTCCCCTGGGGCTGGGGCGCCAAGCGCTGGGCCGACCTGGTGGCCGAGAAGACCGAAGGCCGCATCAAGATCAAGGTCTACCCGGGCACCTCGCTGGTGTCGGGCGACCAGACCAAGGAATTCACCGCGCTGCGCCAGGGCATCATCGACATGGCGGTGGGCTCGACCATCAACTGGTCGCCGCAGGTCAAGGAACTGAACCTCTTCGCGCTGCCCTTCCTGATGCCCGACCACAAGGCGATCGACGCGCTCACCCAAGGCCGCGTCGGCACGAAGATGTTCGAGATCCTCGCCGAGCGCGACGTGGTGCCGCTGGCCTGGGGCGAGAACGGCTTCCGCGAGGTCTCCAACTCGAAGAAGCCGATCCGCACGCCGGACGACGTCAAGGGCATGAAGATGCGCGTGGTGGGCTCGCCGCTGTTCCTCGCCACCTTCAACGCCCTCGGCGCCAACCCGACGCAGATGAGCTGGGCCGACGCCCAGCCGGCGATGGCGACCGGCGCGGTCGACGGCCAGGAGAACCCGCTCGCGGTGTTCAACGCGGCCAAGCTGCACACCGTGGGGCAGAAGAACCTGACCCTGTGGGGCTACGTCGCCGACCCGCTGATCTTCGTGGTCAACAAGACCGTGTGGAACTCGTGGTCGGAGGCCGACCGCAAGGCGGTGTCCGAGGCCGCGCAGCAGGCCGCGAAGGAAGAGATCACGCGCGCCCGCGCCGGCATCTCGGCCGGAGACGATGCGCTGCTGAAGGAGATCGAGGCCAACGGCGTGGCCGTGGTGCGCCTGACGGATGCCGAGCGCGACGCCTTCCGTCTCGCTACCGCCGGGGTCTACAAGGAGTGGGCCGAGAAGATCGGCGGCGATCTGGTGAAGCAGGCCGAGGAAGACATCGCCAAGCGTTGATCCGCATCCGCGGCACGCTGGCCGGGCAGCACCCGAAACGGGCTGCCCGGCCTTTTTCCGTTGAAGGTACACCGAATCGATGACGACCGAATCGCCCTCGCACGACACTGAATCCCCAGCCCCTTACACGATCGAACAGGTCCTCTCCGGCATCGTCATGGGCCTGATCGTGCTGATCACCTTCGGCAACGTGCTGGCGCGCTACTTCACCTCGCAGTCCTTCGCCGCGACCGAGGAGTTCTCGATCGCGCTGCTGATCGTGCTGTCCTTTCTTGGTTCGTCGGCGGCCTTCGCCTTCGATCGCCACATCCGGGTCGACTTCTTCGTGCGCAAGCTGCCGCCGGGCTTGCACGCGTTCGCCGACTGGCTGTCGTTCGCGGTCACCGCCAGCCTGTTCGCCTTCATCGCCTTCTACGCCGGCAAGCTCACCTGGGACCAGTACCGCTTCGAGGAGACCTCGCCCGCGCTCGGCGTGCCGCAGTGGTGGTACACGGTGTGGAT
>JAEUNQ010000294.1 GCA_016790365.1 Thauera sp.
CGATGAATACCGAAATCATCCTCGGCATCGGGATGTTCACCGCCATCGTGCTCGCACTGGCCGTGTTCATCATCGCTGCCCGCTCCAAGCTGGTTTCGTCGGGCGACGTCACCATCGACATCAACGGCGAGAAGAAGATCACCGTCCCCGCCGGCGGCAAGCTGCTGCAGACCCTGGCCGGCAACGGCCTCTTCCTGCCCTCGGCCTGTGGCGGCGGCGGCACCTGCGCGCAGTGCAAGTGCGTGGTCATGGAGGGCGGCGGCTCGATGCTGCCTACCGAGGAATCCCACTTCACCAAGCGCGACGCCAAGGAAGGCTGGCGCCTGTCCTGCCAGACCCCGGTCAAGCAGGACATGAAGATCGAGGTCCCCGAGGAGGTCTTCGGGGTCAAGAAGTGGGAATGCACCGTCGAGTCCAACCCCAACGTCGCCACGTTCATCAAGGAACTCACCCTGCGCCTGCCCGAAGGCGAGGATGTGCGCTTCCGCGCCGGCGGCTACGTGCAGCTCGAGTGCCCGCCGCACGTCGTCAATTACAAGGACTTCGACATCCAGGACGAGTACCGCGGCGACTGGGACAAGTTCAACCTGTGGCGCTTCGTCTCCAAGGTCGACGAGACCACCATCCGTGCCTACTCGATGGCGAACTACCCGGACGAGAAGGGCGTGGTGAAGTTCAACATCCGCGTCGCCTCGCCCCCGCCGGGCCGCGACGACATCCCGCCGGGCAAGATGTCCTCGTGGGTGTTCAACCTCAAGAAGGGCGACAAGGTCACGGTGTACGGTCCCTTCGGCGAGTTCTTCGCGCGCGACACCGACCACGAGATGGTCTTCGTCGGCGGCGGTGCCGGCATGGCGCCGATGCGCTCGCACATCTTCGACCAGCTCAAGCGCCTGCACAGCTCGCGCAAGATCAGCTTCTGGTACGGCGCGCGCTCGATGCGCGAGGCCTTCTACGTCGAGGAGTTCGACAAGCTCGCCGCCGAGAACCCCAACTTCAAGTGGCACCTCGCGCTCTCCGACCCGCTGCCCGAGGACAACTGGACCGGCTACACCGGCTTCATCCACAACGTGCTGTACGAGAACTACCTCAAGGACCACCCGGCCCCCGAGGACTGCGAGTTCTACATGTGCGGCCCCCCGATGATGAACTCCGCCGTGATCAAGACCTTGCTGGACCTCGGCGTCGAGCGCGAGAACATCATGCTGGACGACTTCGGCGGCTGAACGCTGCCGCACCCTCGACCGCACCCGCCCGCGCATCCGCCTTCCGAGTCGGGCGCGGGCTTTTTCAAGAATGGCGCCGCGCAGTGGCGGAGCCAGGCGGATCGGCGAGGCTGTGGACCCACCCCGATGCGCTCCCGCCAGTCTCAGCGCGACCAGCGGTAGGCGAGCTGGCCGAGCAGTTCGTGCAGCGCGAACCACGCTGCGTAGGCGGTGTTCTGGCTCGGAACGAAGGGCAGGGCCTGGGCGTCGCCCGGCGTGTCGCCGCCGCCCAGCCAGGCGGTCGGCGCCGGGATCACTTCCAGGCCGGCGGCCTCGAACTCGGCGCGTGCGCGGTTCATGTGCATCGCGTGGGTCACGAGCAGGATCCTCCTCGCCCCGGCTGCCTGCAGGTGTACCGCCGAGAATCGCGCGTTCTCGCGCGTGTCGCGCGAGGCCCTCTCCACCCAGCGCGGCGACACGCCGTACTCGTCGCGCAGCAGCGCCTCCATGAGCGTGGCCTCGGGGGTGTCGCCGGCGGGTGCGCCTCCGCTCACCAGCACCGGCAGGCGGGTCTCGCGCGCGAGCGTGGCGGCATAGCGCAGGCGCTCCAGCGCGAGCCGGTTCACCGTCTCGCCGCCGAACTCGGGCGCATGCGTGCGCTTGCCGGCACCGAGCACCACGATCGCCTGCGCCTCGCGCACACGGGTGCGATCGAGCAGTTGCGGGTATTCCACCTGTGCCACCAGCCAGCCCACGCTCGTCGGCAGGATCAGCAGCAGGCTGAGGGCCACGCCCGCCCAGGCGAGCGCCAGCCCGAGGCGGGGCCGGTGGCGCAGCGTCAGCAGGCCGAGCACGATCGGCAGCAGGGGCAGCACCGGTGGCAGTGCAAGCACGGCGGCGAGCTTCTTGAGCCAGAAGAGGAGGGTGTCGGGGTCGAGTTCCATGAACGCCGGGGCTTGGTTTGGCGGCGGCTGCCGCAGCCAAGTATTATCGGCGGATCACGCCTCTCCTGCCCTCATGCCCTCTTTCCTCAAATTCCATCGCTGGCCGGGCTCGCGCAATCGATTTCCGGTCGATGGCGCCGCTCCCGCGAGGATCACCGTCCATGCGTGAGGCCCTGTGGTCGCTGGCGCTGGTCCTGGCGGCCTATGCGGCGTTCGAGTTCCTGCGCGCGCTGCGCCTGCCGCGCGAGGTGCCGGCGAAGGCTGCCCTCGTTCCCGCGTCCGTGGCCGGGGCACAGGCGGCGGCCGCAGCGGCGGTGGACGAGGATGACGACGATTTTCTCGCCTACGCACCGCTGCCATCCGCCACCGTCACGCCTTCCGTCCCGGGGTCGGCTCCGCCGCAGTCGATGCCGGATGGGCGTGGCGCCGGTGCAGGACCTGCGGCCGACGCTGCGTCCGCGGCCGATGCCGAGGCCGCGCGGCGTTTCGAGCTCGAGCTCGAGAACTCCCGCCTTCGCCAGGCCCTGCAGGCGCAGCGCGACCTGGTGGCGCTGCAGCAGAGCGAGATCGACCGCCTCGTCGAGGACGTCTCCGCGCTGCGCGACGAACTCGACGCCCAGGCCTCTGGCGTTACCAGCTCGCCCGAGTATTCCGAGGCCATGGTGCTTGCCGGGCAAGGGCTCAATGCCGAGATGATCGCCGAGCGTTGCGGCATCACCCTCGCCGAGGCCGAACTCGTCCTCGCCATCGGGCGCAACGAGGAAGGGCGCCGATGAAGCTGCCGCGTTTCCCCGCGACGAGATCCCCGCTGCCGCCCGGGTCGCCGCGCCGTGCCGCGCTGATGCGCGCGGGGGGCGCGCTGGCCGCGGCCCTCGTGCTGTTGGTACTCGGTCTCCTCGATCGAGACCGGTCGGCGCTGCCGCCGCCCCTTGCCGGCGAAGCCCTCGGCGCGATGGCGCCGGGTGGTGCGTCGTCGACCCGGCCGGTGGGGTCAGGGGTTGCAGCTTTGCCGCTCGCGGCCGCTCCGCCGACCGAGCGGGGGGCTGCGTCCCTCGCCGCAGCGGCGCCCGTGAGCAGTGGTGCAGAGGCGGACGCTGCGGCGGCGCCCTCCTGCCCCGCCCCAGCGTCCGCAGCGCCCCCCTCGACCCAGCCTGCCGCATCGGCGCAGACGCCGGATGGCATACTGCTTCCCCGCGCTGCGGTTTCGCCCATAGGCCCCGGCTACCTGGTTCAGCTCGGGGTCTTCGCCGCTCCCGACAATGCGCTGCGTATCTACCTGCAGGCCACTGCGGCCGGCCAGCCGGCGCATATCCAGAGCCGGGTCGTCCTGGGGCCCTTTGCCGACCGCGATGCCGCTGAGCGCGCGCGCAAGCGGCTGCAGGCGGCGGGCGCAGGGGCAGGCGTGCTGGTCTCTCCCGAGCGTTCGCGCTGAGCGGGTGTGAAGGCTGTCACGGTGCCGTTGCCGTGATTCGAATGATGATGTTCTTTTTGAGCGAGGTTCCATCCATGCAGATCAAGAGTCCGCTGTTCGGTAGCGCAGAGATTTCCGAAGACAAGATCATCGACTTCCCCAAGGGCTTGCCTGGATTCGAGGCGTGCCGCCGCTTCACGCTCCTGCACGAGGAGGGGCGTGAGGCGCACGTCTTTCTGTTGCAGAGCGTGGACGAGCCCGATGTCGCCTTCTCGGTGACCGCGCCCGAGCAGCTCGGCGTCCATCTGGAGTTCCCGCTCACCGACGATGAAGTCGCGATGCTGCGTCTGCGTGCCCCCGAGGATGCCGCGGTGGTGGTGATCGTGCGCAAGGAGGAGGGAGAGGGGCCGGCCGGCACCGGCCTCCGCGCCAACTTCATGGCTCCGCTGGTCATCAACACGGGCGAGCGCGTCGGCCTGCAGAAGGTGATCGACCGCCTCGGCTGCGAGATCACCCTGCGCGCCGGCAGCTGAGCGGCATCCGAGCAGGCCCGTGCCCGACGAGCGCCCCGCAGCGAGTCGGCACGTCGCTTGCACGAGCGACGCGAGTCGCGATCGCCGGAAGGTCGGCGTTCCGCGGCCTCCCGTTCTTGCGGTCCCGCGCGCGATCTCTCCTCGTACCCGCGGGTACAATGCCGGCTTTCCCCAGGCAGAGGCAAAACCATGGCCCGTCAGATCATCTCCACCCCCGATGCACCCGCCGCCATCGGCCCCTATTCGCAGGCGGTCAAGGTTGGCAACCAGGTCTTCCTCTCGGGCCAGATCGGTCTCGACCCCGCCACCATGGAAATGGTCGAGGGCATCGAGGCGCAGGCCCGCCGCGTGTTCGACAACCTCGCCGCGGTGGCCGAGGCGGCCGGCGGCTCCTTCTCCGACGTGGTCAAGATCACCATCTACCTCACCGACCTCGCCAACTTCGGCGTGGTCAACGAGATCATGAAGTCGTGCTTCGCCGAGCCCTATCCGGCGCGTGCCACCGTCGGCGTGCGCGAGCTGCCGCGCGGCGCGCTGGTCGAGGCGGATCTGGTTCTTGTGATCGAGTGAGGCGTGAGGGGTAAGGAGTGAGGCGCGAGGGGCGTGGCGCTCGACGCGCTGCGTCCTTGGTGCGCTGCTTCGATGTGCCCGTCGCGTGCCGGTCGGCGAGCGGCGGGCACGCGCAAGCTCTCGCCTCTTTCCTCCTCGCGAGAAGGATCCACGATTGAACGCGACGCCGACGCCGCCGCCGCGCGGCTGGCCGGGGGTCGGGGCGCAGCTGGCGGGGCGGCTGGCCAGGCTCGACCTGCGCGCGCCGCGCGACCTCCTGCTGCACCTGCCGCTGCGCTACGAGGACGAGACCCGGCTGACGCCGATCGCCCAGGTACGCCTCGGCTTTCCCGCCCAGGTCGAGGGCGAAGTGACGAGCGCCGAGGTCGTGCTGCGCCCGCGCCGTCAGCTCGTGGCGCGGATCGCCGACAGCAGCGGCACCTTGGTGGGCCGCTGGCTCAACTTCTACCCGTCGCAGCAGAAGCAGCTCGCGACGGGCGCGCGCGTACGCCTGTTCGGCGAGGCGCGTGGTGGCTTCCTGGGGCTCGAGATGGTGCATCCGCGCCTGCGCGCGGTGGCGCCCGGCGAGGCGCTGCCCGATGCGCTCACCCCGGTGTATCCCACCACCGCCGGCGTCGGCCAGCTCACGCTGCGCAAGCTGGTCGCGCAGGCGCTGCAGAGCGAGCCGCTCGACGAGCTGCTGCCCGCCGACTGGCTGCGCCGCCTCGGCCTGCCCGGCTTCGCCGAGGCCTTGCGCGCACTGCACCACCCGGCACCGGACGCCGACCCCTTCGCGCTCGAGCAGCGCGAGCACCCCGCCTGGCAGCGCATGAAGTTCGAGGAGCTGCTGGTGCAGCAGCTCTCGCTGCGCCGCGCCTGGCTGGCGCGCCGCGCCCAGGCCGCGGCGGCGCTGCCGGCGCGCGGGGTGCTGACCACGGCCCTGCTCGACTCGCTGCCCTTCCGCCCCACCGGCGCGCAGGCACGGGTGGGCGCGGAGATCGCCGCTGACCTCGCCGCGCCGCATCCGATGCAGCGCCTGCTGCAGGGCGATGTCGGCTCGGGGAAGACCCTGGTCGCCGCGCTGGCGATGCTGCAGGCGGCCGAGAACGGCTGGCAGGCGGCGATGATGGCGCCCACCGAGATCCTCGCCGAGCAGCACTGGAAGAAGCTCTCGGCCTGGCTGGAGCCGCTCGGTATCGGCGTGGCCTGGCTGTCGGGCAGCCGCAGGAAGCGCGCGCGCGAGGCCGAGCTCGCCCGCCTGGCGAGCGGCGAGGTGCTGCTCGCGGTCGGCACCCACGCGCTCATCGAGGACCCGGTGGTGCTGCCGCGGCTGGCGCTGGCGGTGGTCGACGAACAGCATCGCTTCGGCGTGCGCCAGCGCCTGGCGTTGCGCGAGAAGGGCGAGGGCGGGCGGCGGCCGCACATGCTGATGATGTCGGCGACGCCGATCCCGCGCACGCTGGCGATGACGCACTACGCCGACCTCGATGTCTCCGTGCTCGACGAGCTGCCGCCCGGGCGCACGCCGATCCGCACCCGGCTGGTGTCGGACGCGCGTCGCGACGAGGTCGTCGCGCGCGTGCGCGCGGCCTGCCTGGACGGCCGCCAGGCCTACTGGGTGTGCCCGCTCATCGAGGAGTCCGAGTCGCTGCAGCTGCAGACCGCGCAGGACACCTTCGCGACGCTGGTCGAGGCCTTGCCCGAGCTGCGCGTGGGCCTGGTGCATGGCCGCCTGAAGAACGACGAGAAGTCCGCCACCATGGCCGCGTTCTCCGCCGGCGAACTCGACCTGCTGGTGGCGACCACGGTGATCGAGGTCGGGGTGGATGTGCCCAACGCCAGCCTGATGGTGATCGAGCACGCCGAGCGCTTCGGCCTCGCCCAGCTGCACCAGCTGCGCGGCCGGGTGGGGCGCGGCACGGCGGAGTCGGTGTGCATCCTGATCTACGCCCAGCCGCTGTCGCAGACCGGCCGCGAGCGCCTCAAGGTCATCTACGAGAACACCGACGGCTTCGCGATCGCGCGCGAGGACCTGCGCATCCGCGGCCCGGGCGAGTTCGTCGGCGCCCGCCAGAGCGGGGTGCCGCTGCTGCGCTACGCCGACCTCGAGCTCGACGCGGGGCTGATCGAGCCCGCGCGCGAGCTCGCCGAGCACCTGCTCGCCCACGACCCCGCCGCCGCCAACGCGCTGATGCGGCGCTGGCTGGGCGGGCGCGAAGCCTTGCTGCGGGCGTGATGGCCGTTCCCGCCCCCATTCCCCTGCAGGAGCGGCGGCAAGTCGCGAACAGGCTCCGTTCGCGCCTTGCGGCGTTCCGACAACACCCTCGCGCGATACCGCCCTGGAGCGGCGGCAGCCATGACACGGGGGGCGGGCCGCCGCCGCTGCATTCGCGCCTTGCGGCGCGCCTACATGAGAATTGCCCCTGCCTGAACCGATGCGTCCCCTGACCGCCTTTCCCCTCCACACCGGACCCCGTCACGAGACCTGGCTCGCCCATCCGCCGCGCGCCGCGCTGCCGACCGGGCTGCTGCCCTGGTTGAAGGATGCCGGCTCGCTCACGGCGCGCATCCGCGCGCGCTGTATCCGCTTCGAGGTGCGCGTGCTGTGCCAGCGCCTCGCCCGCGTGCGGCGCGACGAGGCCTTGCTGCTCGGCCTGCGTGCGGGCGAGCTCGCCTGGCTGCGCGAGGTGCTGCTTGTGGCCGACGGCCGTCCGGTGGTGTTCGCGCGCTCCTTGCTGCCGCGCCGCAACCTGCGCGGGGCGTGGAACCTCTTCCACGGCATCGGCGCCCGCCCGCTCGGTGCCGCGCTGTTCTCCGACCCGGCGATCGAGCGTCTGCCGCTCGCCTGCAGGCGTCTGGACGGCCGTGATGCGCGGTATCATCGCGCGGCCGCGGCGCTCGCCCGCCAGTCCCCCGCGCCGGCACTGCCGGCCGCGCTGTGGGCGCGGCGCTCGGTCTTCCTGCTGCGGGGCCGGGCGCTGATGGTGAGCGAGGCCTTCCTCCCCGCAATCCTGGAACTGCGCAAATGACCCCCGCCATGAGCCTGAGCGACAAGCTTCCCCACTACGCCCGCCTGATGCGGATCGACAAGCCGATCGGCACCCTGCTGCTGCTGTGGCCCACGCTGTGGGCGCTGTGGATCGCGGCGGAGGGCTGGCCGCCGCTGCACATCCTGGCGATCTTCATCGTCGGCACCTTCCTGATGCGCTCGGCCGGCTGCGTCATCAACGACTATGCCGACCGCGACTTCGACGGCCACGTCGAGCGCACCCGCAATCGCCCGCTCGCGACCGGCGCGGTCAGCCCCGGCGAGGCGCTCGCGCTCGCTGCCGGGCTGTCGGCGGCCGCCTTCGTCCTCGTGCTGCCGCTCAACACCCTCACCATCCTGCTCTCGGTGCCCGCCCTGCTGCTCGCCGGCAGCTATCCCTTCACCAAGCGCTTCTTCGCGATCCCGCAGGCCTACCTCGGCATCGCCTTCGGCTTCGGCATCCCGATGGCGTTCGCCGCGGTCACCGGCACGGTGCCGGCGACCGGCTGGCTGATGCTGCTCGCCAACATCTTCTGGGCGGTGGCGTACGACACCGAGTACGCCATGGTCGACCGCCCGGACGATCTCAAGATCGGCATCAAGACCTCGGCGATCACCTTCGGCCGCCACGATGTGCTCGCGGTCATGCTGTGCTATGCCGCCGCCTTCGCGCTGCTCGCCGTCGTCGGCGTGCTCGCCGGGCTCGGCTTCGCCTGGTATCTCGGCCTGCTCGTCGCCTGCGCGATCGCCAGCTACCACTACACCCTGATCCGCGCGCGCGAGCGTGCCGACTGCTTCAAGGCCTTCCGCCACAACAACTGGGTCGGCGGCGCGATCTTCGCCGGCCTCTTCCTCGATTTCCTGCTGGGCGCCTGAGCCCGCCGGCACCCGTTCCGCTTTCTGCACCCCGCGTGCCGCCTTACCGACGGATCTTTCCATGCACTTCATGACCGCCCTCCGCGCCGCCTGGCAGCAGCGCGACAGCCTGCTCTGCGTCGGCCTCGACCCCGACCCCGCCAAGTTCCCCGCCCACCTGCAGGGTCGGCCGGACGCCATCCTCGCGTTCTGCACGCAGATCGTCGACGCCACCGCCGACCTGGTGTGCTGCTTCAAGCCGCAGATCGCCTACTTCGCCGCCCACCGCGCCGAGGACCAGCTCGAGGCCCTGATCGAGCACATCCACGCCGCCCACCCCGACACCCCGGTCATCCTCGACGCCAAGCGCGGCGACATCGGCAGCACCGCCGAGCAGTACGCCATCGAGGCCTTCGAGCGCTTCAAGGCCGACGCGATCACCGTCAATCCCTACATGGGTCGCGACTCGGTCGATCCCTACCTGGCTTGGCCCGACAAGGGCGTCATCCTGCTGTGCCGCACCTCCAACCCGGGCGGCTCCGACCTGCAGTTCCTCGAGGTCGATACGCCCCATGGCCGCATGAAGCTCTACGAGCACGTGGCCCGCACCGTCGCCGACGACTGGAACGCCAGCGGCAACTGCGCCCTGGTGGTCGGCGCCACCTTCCCGGGCGAGATCGCGCGCGTGCGCGAGCTCGTCGGCCACATGCCGCTGCTGGTGCCCGGCATCGGCGCCCAGGGCGGCGACATCGCCGCGACCCTGGCGGCGGGGCGCACCACGAACGGCACCGGGTTGATGATCAATTCGTCGCGAGCGGTGCTGTATGCGGGCAAGGGGGAGGATTTCGCGGAGGCGGCGCGGAGGGTGGCGGAGGATACGCGGGACGCGATCAATGGGTGTCGCTGATCCGTCCCGAGGACGTCAGTGATCGCGGACGCGGCGTGCATTGCGCCATGACAGATTGCGTATTCCAGTTGCAAATAGCCGCGAACTAGGCTTGACTGTTGGCCGGTTCGCCCGCGGGGAGCCTGCGGGCAGGCTTCGTGTCCAGAAAAACAAGGAGTTCGATCGTGCGTTCATTCATGGAGTCCGCCCTGCTGAAGGGGCTCACACTGGCAGGTGCGGCGGTGGCTGTCGCCAGTTGCGGCGGAGGCGGTGGCGGCGGAGGTGGGAATAACGCCGTGGGCCTGCCCGGCTCAGGCGTCAACCCGGTCAATGCGTACAGCCTGTCGCTGACGTCGTCGGTGACACAGCTTCCTCTGAACGTGTTGGGATCCCCGGCGGGGATCGGCGTGAACGCGCCCTATACGACGACCCTGTACGTCACCGGCACTCGTGCAGGGACGCGCGACTCGGTTCCGGATGGAACCAGTTTTGCATGCAACGTCGTTCCGGACGGTCTGGAGTACGGTTCGCTGTATTACCTCGATGGCGACGACGCGCATGAGGACGACGACGGCAACGCGCTCAGCTACCGCGCGATCGCACTCGAATCGTCGGCTGGCGGTGCGAGCTTCCATTTCCATGCCGGAGCGCGGGCAGGGATCGCGACGATCACCTGCGCCGTGACGGACCCTCAATCGACCAAGCAGGTCGTCGCGACGCGGCAGATCGCGGTGGGGCAGAGCAGCGGCGTGTCGGCCCAGGCGCTGATTGCGGCGGCCGCGCCCGGGTTCGTCTATGCCCAGAACGCGGGCGGTCCGTCGGCGTTGCAGGTTCAGGCCCGGATCCTCGATGATGCCGGGCAGCCGGTGCCGGATCCGGCAGCAGGCGTGTCGAACGTCATCGCCCGCATCGTTTCGACTGCGGGGGCCGCGGACGATTTCGCGCTCCTCAGCGCCGGCGGCCAGCTCGGCAAGACCGTCACCCTCGCGACCATCGGCGGTATCGCACAGTTCTCGCTGGTGAGCGGGGCGCAGACAGGCAGCGTGCTCGTCGAGGTCGTCGCGGACCGCGCGGACAACAACGTCGGCAATGGCATCACCACCCAGGTGGGCAACGCGCTGTCGATTGCGGTGGTCGACGGCAGCAGCTCGGGCGACGAGCTCGCGATCACTTCGAATGGCACGTTGCCTGGGGCGTCGGTGGGCCAGTCCTATGCGACCATCCTCTCGGCAAGTGGTGGCGTGGCGCCCTACACGTGGTCGCTCAGCTCGGGCAGCAGCCTGCCTGGTGGGCTGACACTTGCCTCGGACGGGATCATCTCCGGGGTCCCGGCTTCCGGTGGGACCTTCCGCTTCATCGTGCGGGTGCGTGACAGTGCGAGTTCTGCTGCGAGCAAATTGCAGGAAGCCTCCATTACCGTTGCGGGTGGAGCCACTGGAGCGCTGACGATTTCCGCCAGTGAACTGCCGCCAAAGGGTAGTGTGGGCGTCTATTACGCATTCGCGCCTAACTTGACGGGCGGAGCAAGTCCCTACGCCTGGTCGGCCACCACACTGCCTGCCGGGCTGGCTATCGACAGTCGGACCGGGTTCATCACCGGCACTCCGAGCGTCTCCGGCAAGTTTACGGTCGTTCTCACCGTGGCCGACGCCAATGGCGCACAGGCGCTGCGCAACCTTTCTCTCGAAATCGATGGTCCCTCTGGCGGCGGCGTTGCAGTGGACAACACGGCACCGACCGTTCTTTTCACGATCCCTACCTCCGACCTCACGGGTGTGGACCGGTGCTCGGACGTGATCGTTCGTTTCGACGAGGCGATCGACCCGATAACGGTCAATAACGTGACGATGACCGTGGAGAGGGTGGGCGGTGAAACCTTCTCGATGGGCACGGCTGCAAAGTTGGACGATCGCACGTTTACGCTGAAGCAGTTGCCCGGCAACTGTTACTCTGCCGGAGCCAATTATCGGCTCGTGCTAACCGACTCGATCAGAGACCTTTCTGGTAACCCCCTGGCGCAGGTGGTGGTTCCGTTCTCCACGGGGGGCCAGGTCGATGATGTGCCTCCCCGGACGAGCTATACGATTCCGCCGAGCAACACGGTCGTGGATCGTTGCTCGGATGTGATCGTTCGCTTCAATGAGGCGATCGATCCGGTGACGGTGAACAATGTCTCGATGTTCGTGCGGAAGGTGGGTGGGTTGATCTTCTCGATGGGCGGAACCTCTCAACTGGACGACCGTACCTTCATGCTTAATCAGGGAGGGGCGTGCTACGACGCCGCGAGTAATTACGAACTGGTCTTGTCGAGTTCGATTCGCGATTTGGCAGAGAATCCTATGGTGCAGGAGGTGGTGCCCTTTTCGACCGGCGGTCAGGTCGATAACGTGCCTCCTCGGGTTGCCTACACCATCCCGTCGAGTGGCGCAATCGTGGATCGCTGCTCCGACATCGTCGTGCGCTTCAATGAGGCGATCGATCCGGTGACGGTGAACAACGTGTCGATGTTCGTGCGTAGGGTGGGCGGCTCGAACTTCTCGATGGGCGGGACATCGCAGATCGACGATCGAACCTTCACGCTGAATCAGGGGCTGAGTTGCTATGACCAGGGTACGAACTATGAGTTGGTGATGACCAACTCGATTCGAGATCTCGCACAAAACGCCTTCGTGCAGGATGTCGTGCCCTTCTCGACTGGTGGGCAGGTCGATACTGTGGCGCCGCAGGTGGCCTACACGATCCCCGCGAACGGAGCGGTCGATGTCAGCCCGACGGGGAACGTGACCGTCGTGTTCAACGAGGCGATCGACACCGATACGATTCAGCCGCAGTCGTTCGCGGTGTACGAGATTGACGACTTCAAGGGGGTGATCATTGATGTGTTGCCAACGGACACAAGTCTGCTTGCTGAAACCGACCGTCGTTTCACGCTGGGTCCTGACGATCCCGGGTCGCTCTGGAGTTTCAGCATTGGACGCTATTACCGCGTCGTGATGTCGACTTCACCGCGTGATCTCGCGGGGAACACCATCGAAAGCTTGGATCCGCAGCCCGACAATCAACCTGACGACGCTCCGGTCTCCCTGATCTTCGAGTTCCGCGTCGGCAATCTGCCCAACTGAGTTTTGCTTCGCGCCCCCGCGCTCAGCAAGACGAACCAAGAGCCCCGCTTCCTGTCAGGAGGTGGGGCTTTTTTTTGCCCGCTCGTGAAACAATCGCAACTGCACTATAGCCGCACGGAATCCCAAGCAGAATGAACTACACCGACCTCCGCGATTTCCTCGCCCAGCTCGAAGCCCGTGGCGAGCTCCGCCGCATCAAGACCCCGGTCGACACCCACCTCGAGATGACCGAGATCGCCGATCGCGTGCTGCGCGCCGGCGGGCCCGCGCTGCTGTTCGAGAGGCCGGTGACCAAGGGCGTGCCGCAGGCCATCCCGGTGCTCGCCAACCTCTTCGGCACGCCGCAGCGGGTGGCGATGGGCATGGGGGAGGAGGTCGCCGACGGCGACTGGAGCACGCCCCTGCGCGAGGTGGGCAAGCTGCTCGCCTATCTCAAGGAACCGGAGCCGCCCAAGGGGCTGAAGGACGCCTGGGACAAGCTGCCGGTGCTCAAGCAGGTGCTCAACATGGCGCCCAAGGAGGTCCGCTCCGCACCCTGCCAGCAGGTGGTGTGGTCGGGTGACCAGGTCGACCTGGCGAAGCTGCCGATCCAGCACTGCTGGCCGGGCGATGCCGCGCCGCTGATCACCTGGGGCCTGGTGGTGACGCGCGGGCCGCACAAGAAGCGGCAGAACCTGGGCATCTACCGCCAGCAGGTGATCGGCCGCAACCGCGTGATCATGCGCTGGCTGGCGCATCGCGGCGGGGCGATCGACTTCCTCGAGCACCAGCGCGCGCATCCGGGCGAGCCCTTTCCGGTTTCGGTGGTGCTGGGCTGCGATCCGGCGACCATCCTCGGGGCGGTGACGCCGGTGCCGGATTCGCTCTCGGAATACCAGTTCGCCGGTCTGCTGCGCGGGGCCAAGACCGAGCTGGTGAAGTGCCTCGGCAGCGACCTGCAGGTGCCGGCCTCGGCCGAGATCGTGCTCGAGGGTGCGATCCACCCCAACGACATGGCGCCGGAAGGCCCTTACGGCGACCACACCGGCTACTACAACGAGGTCTCCGACTTCCCGGTGTTCACCATCGAGCGCATCACCATGCGGCGCGACCCGATCTACCACAGCACCTACACCGGCAAGCCGCCCGACGAGCCGGCCATGCTGGGGGTGGCGCTCAACGAGGTCTTCGTGCCGCTGCTGCAGAAGCAGTTCACCGAGATCGTCGATTTCTACCTGCCGCCGGAGGGCTGCTCCTACCGGCTGGCGGTGGTCAGCATCCGCAAGCAGTACCCGGGCCACGCCAAGCGGGTGATGTTCGGCATCTGGAGCTTCCTGCGCCAGTTCATGTACACCAAGTTCATCATCGTGGTGGACGAGGACGTGAACATCCGCGACTGGAAGGAGGTGATCTGGGCGCTCACCACGCGCATGGACGCCACCCGCGACACCACGCTGGTCGACAATACGCCGATCGATTACCTCGACTTCGCCAGCCCGGTCGCCGGCCTGGGCAGCAAGATGGGGCTGGACGCGACCAACAAGTGGCCGGGCGAGACCCACCGCGAGTGGGGCACGCCGATCGTGATGGACGCGGCGGTGAAGGCGAAGGTGGATGCGATGTGGGCTGAACTGGGGCTGTAACGCAGGCGCCCCGGATGCCTTCGGACCGGGTGTCGGGGGCCTCGCACGGCGCGTGCGTTACGTTTTGTTGTTGCGCTGCAACCGAACACGCGGCATGGTCCGTGGTCGAAGCCTTTGTCATGCGTCGTGGAGTGTCCCGGCGCGGGCTTCCCTCCAAGGAGAGTCGATGAGCACCCCCTATCCCGCCCCGCTCGAGGCCGGCCAACCGTCGGAGAACATGGTCACCGTCACCCACCTCGTGTATGCGCTGCACGCCTTCGCGGTGTTCTCGGCGGTGGTGGGCTCGGCGACGATCATCTTCAGCTTCGTCGCCAGCCTGCCGTCGATCGCCGCGGTGATCCTCAATTACTGGAATCAGAACGCGGTGCGCGGCACCTGGCTGGAAAGCCATTTCCGCTGGCAGATCCGCACCTTCTGGTTCGCGGTGCTGTGGATCGCCGTGTCGGCGCTGATGGTGGTGACCATCATCGGTGTGCCCTTCGCGCTCGCGCTGCTGTTGATCGCCGGGCTGTGGATCCTCTATCGCGTCGTGCGCGGGTGGTGGAAGCTGATGCAGCGGCAGACGATGCCGATGGCGTGACGGCGTGATGCAGGAGCGCGGTATTCGAGGCTTGCGCCGCTCCTACAGGAGCTGCGGGAGCGCCGGAAGGCGCGAATGCGGCGCTGCAGCTGCGCGTGGTCCTCATTCCCCGCCGCTCCACAACCATTCCAGCAAGGCATCCTGGGCTGCGGCGCTGGCGGCGGCCTCGGGGTGGTTGACCATCATCACCACAGCGTGGCGCTGGCCCTTGTGGTCGAGCAGGTAGCCCGCCATCGCGCGTACGCCGTTGAGCGTTCCGGTCTTGATGTGGGCCTGGCCGCGCGCCGGGCTGTCGCCGAGGCGGCGGCGGGCGGTGCCGTCGAGACCGGCCACCGGGAGTGCGGCGATGAACTCGGGCATCCACGGCCGCTGCCAGGCGGCGAGCAGGAGCGCCCCCAGGCTTTCTGCGCGGATGCGTTCGATGCGCGACAGTCCCGAGCCGTTCTCGATCACCAGCCCGCTGGTGTCGATGCCTGCGGCGGCCAGCGTCGCGGTGGCCGCGCGTGCGCCCGCGGTCACCATGTCCTCGGTCGCGTCCTCGCGCAGGCTCACCCGGCCCAGCGTGGCGAGCAGCTGGCGCGCGATCACGTTGCTCGACCACTTGTTCATGTCGCGCACCACGTCGGCGAGCGGGTCGGATTCGTCGGTGAAGAGCTCCTCGGCGCCCCCCGGCGTCCGGCCGTCGCGCACCGTCCCGCCCAGGCGGCCGCCGACCTCGCTCCACAGCGCGGCGACCAGCGCGCTGCCGAACTCGGCCGGTGGCAGCGGCGCGGCGCTCCAGGTGCGCGGGCCGCAGGCCGCGGGCAGGCTGCCGCTGAGCACCAGCCGACGGCCGGGCTCGAGCGTGGCCTGCAGGTCGCGGTACCAGGTGCCGCAGGGGGCGTCGGCGGTCAGGATGCGGTTGTCGATCACCAGCCCGGCGAGTGGGGGTTCGGCGGCCAGGGTCACCGGCTCGTTGGCCGTCTTGCCGGGGTGCAGGCCGAGCAGCAGGGTGTTGTAGTGCAGCAGCAGGCCATGCGGCCCGCTGTTGTAGGGGCGCAGGCCGCGGCCGTCGAAGGCGTCGGGATCGTGTGGCGGCAGGCGCAGCGTCGATCCGTCGAGGACGATGTCGCCCGTCACCCGCTCGACGCCGAGCGCACGCAGCCGGCGCAGCATCTTCCACAGGCGGTCGTAGCCCAGCACCGGATCGGCGCCACCGACGAGGTAGAGGTTGCCTTCGAGCACCCCGCCGCGCGGCGCACCGTCGCTGGCGACACGGGTGCTCCAGGTGTGTGCGGGGCCGAGACGCTCGAGCGCGGCGAAGGCGGTGACGAGCTTCATCACCGAGGCCGGGTTCATCGGTGTGGCAGCGTTGATCGCGAGCGTGGGGGTGGGGCGGTCCACCGCGCGCGTCCAGATGCTCACCGCGTCGGCCGGGATGCGCGCGCCGTCGAGCGCCAGCCGCACCCCGGGCGGCAGGCCGGCATCGTTCGCCTGTGCGAGGGCGGCAAGCAGCAGGCCGGTGAACAAGGTCACGCAAGAGGAAAGATTCTTCATGAGCATGTCAGGGATCCTGATCGAGCCTGGGCCGGCGAGGCGGTAAAATGCTCGCCTGGCCTGCGCGCTTGCGCGGCGGATTTTATACGGAGCGGCAAACCCCGTTTGCATGAGCGGTCGTGCGACGGGTTTGTACGGGAAAGATGAGCGGATTCGGACATTACGCGCGCACTGCGGACGAGCTGGAGCGCGAAATCCTCAAGCGCGGGATAGCGATCGGGGTCGACTGGGATGATCCGTCGCGCATGCGCGACCTTGCCCGTCGCGCGTTGAGCTGCACGCCGGCCTGCATGATGAAGCTTCTGCGCAGCCCGGTGCGCCAGGACAAGCTCACCGGCGAGCTGTTCGCGCTGTCCGAGCTGATGCTGCAGAACATGCGCGAGAGTGCCGAGATCGGCTTCGAGACCCACGGTGGTCCGGCGTGGAAGGCCTTCGGCCGTGCGCTCAACGAGGAATACGACGCTGGAGTGCGCCCGCCCGAGACGAGCGCCTGAGTCGGGCCCGCCGTCTCAGCCCGGCACGCGCTCGCGCGCGAACAGTTCCTCCACCGTCTCGCGTTCGCGCACCACGTGCGCGCTGGCACCATCGACCAGGATCTCGGCGGCGCGCGGGCGGGTGTTGTAGTTCGAAGCCATGGTCATGCCGTAGGCGCCCGCCGACAGGATCGCGAGCAGATCGCCCTCGACCACCGCCAGGCTGCGCTCGCGGGCGAGGAAGTCGCCGCTCTCGCAGATCGGGCCGACCACGTCGTAGGTGGCGGGAGCGAGCGCCCGCGGGGTGACCTCGACGACGTCGTGCCAGGCGTCGTAGAGCGCCGGGCGGGCGAGGTCGTTCATGGCCGCATCGACGATCGCGAAGTTCTTGGTCTCGCCCGGCTTGAGGTACTCGATCCGGGTCAGCAGCAGGCCGGCGTTGCCGACCAGGGAGCGGCCGGGCTCGAAGCAGAGCTCTTCCTTGCGCCCGGCGAAGACCTCCAGCAAGGGGGCGAGGTATTCCGCGACCGGCGGCGGGGTCTCGTCGCGGTAGCGGATGCCCAGCCCGCCGCCGAGGTCGATGTGCTCGAGCGCGATGCCGTCGGCGGCGAGGCCTTCGACCAGGTCGCGCAGCTTCTGCGCGGCCTCGGCGATCGGCGCACGGTCGAGCAGCTGCGAGCCGATGTGGCAGGCGACGCCGGTGATGCGCAGGTTGGGCAGCGCGGCGGCGCGGCGGTAGAGCGTCGGCGCGTCGGCGAAGGCGACGCCGAACTTGTTGCCCTTGAGGCCGGTGGAGATGTAGGGGTGGGTCTTGGGGTCGACGTCCGGATTGACCCGCAGCGACACCGGCGCGCGCAGCCCGAGTTCGCCCGCCACTGCGTCGAGGTGCTCGAGCTCCGCGGCCGATTCGACGTTGAAGCAGCGGATGCCCGCCTGCAGTGCCTGGCGCATCTCGGCGCGCGTCTTGCCGACCCCCGAGAACACGACCTTGTCCGCCCGGCCGCCGGCGGCGAGCACGCGCGCGAGTTCGCCGCCCGAGACGATGTCGAAGCCCGCGCCGAGGCGTGCGAACACCGACAGGATGCCGAGGTTGGAGTTGGCCTTCACCGCGTAGCAGACCAGCGACCGGCGCCCGGCGAGCGCGTCCTTCCAGGCGGCGAAGGCGGTTTCGAGCGCAGCGCGCGAGTACACATAGGTGGGGGTGCCGAAGCGCGCGGCGATCTCGGCGAGGGGCAACTCCTCGAGCCAGAGCGCGCCTTCGCGCGCAGACAGGGTGGGGGCGGGCCAGCGGGAGGCGGGGGCGTTCATTCGAGCGGTGAGTCCTTGATCAGATCCTTCGGCACGACGGGTTTGCTATGATCGGCGCCCGCCGGGGGCGGTCCCGCGGTGCCGGGCACAGGCAGGTAGAGCGGGCCCTTGATGCCGCAGGCGGACAGCAGCGCGCAGGCAAGGGCGATCGCGGGGAGTCTGACTCGCATCGTGGCTCGCTTCATGGCTCGCATCGCCGTTCTTCGCAAAAAACCGGACTGCTAACAGAAGGAATCAGCATGGAAGAGTCTGCGTTCAATGCGCTCGCCGAGGCCGAGCTGGCGCGTATCGAGACCGCCCTGGAGGACTGCGGCGCCGAGCTCGACGTCGAGCCCAAGCCGGGCGGCATCCTCGAGATCGAGTTCGACAACGGCAGCAAGATGATCATCAACCGCCACACCGCGGCACGCGAGATCTGGGTGGCGGCGAAGTCGGGCGGCTTCCACTTCCGTCCTCTGGACGGGGCCTGGGTCAACACCCGCGATGGCCGCGAGCTGTGGGGCATGCTCGCCGCGCTGGTGGGCGAGCAGTCGGGCGAGACGGTGAGGCTGGTACGGCGGGACTGAGGGCGGGTTTGCGCCGTGCGGTCGGGTTCGCGCCTTGCGGCGCTCCTGTACGGTGCAGGCGTGTCGCCGGGCTCCTGTAGGAGCGCCGGCAGGCGCGAAGCCTTGTGCCGACCCGCTTACGGCCGGATCGGCGTGGGGCGGCGTTCCTCGACCGGGGCGGGCGCCTGGGCGCGCGCAGGGGTCAGCGGCGCGGGGCCCGGGGGGATCGCCTCGCTCTCGGCTTCCATGGCCGGCGCCGTGTCGCTCGCGAACATCTCGCGCAGCCAGTCCGGAACCGTCGGCGGTGCGGGCGGCGCGTACTCGGCGTACTGCCAGTCCTGGCTGGTGCCGAGGCCGTTCTGCACCTGGGCCAGGCCCTCGGGCCGAGGAATCTCGACCTTCGGCACCCCCTCGAGTGCGGACGCCATGTAGTTGATCCAGATCGGCAGCGCCGCTGCGCCGCCGGTCTCGCCCTTGCCGAGGTTGCGCGGCTGGCTGTGGCCGACCCAGCTCACCGCGACGAGGTCGGGGTGGTAGCCGCAGAACCACGCGTCGACATAGTCGTTGGTGGTGCCGGTCTTGCCGGCGATGTCCTCGCGCTTGAGGCTGCGCGCGCGCGTCGCAGTGCCGCGCTGGACCACGTCCCGCATCATCGAGTCCATCAGCCATGCGTTGCGTGCATCGATCACCCGCGGCGCGCTCTGGCCGGCGACCGGCGGATCGGTGCGTGCGATCAGTCGCCCGCTGCCGTCATACATCTCCTTGACCACGAAGGGCTCGACCCGGTAGCCGCCATTGGCGAACACCGCGTAGCCCGCCGCCATCTGCCAGGGCGTGGCCGCGCCGGCGCCGAGCGCCATGGTGAGGTAGGGCGGGTTCTGCGCGGGATCGAAGCCGAAACGGGCGAGGTAGTCGCGCGCGTACGTGGGCGTGATGTTCTCGAGCAGCCGGATCGAGACCATGTTCTTCGAGCGCGCCAGGGCGTCGCGCAGGGTCATCGGGCCGGCATAGCGCCCGTCGTAGTTCTTCGGCTCCCAGGCCTTGCTGCCGGTGACGCCCGCCGGGTAGTAGAGCGGGTTGTCCTCGAGCACGCTGCCCGGGCCGAACTCGCGGTCGAGCGCGGCGGAGAAGATGAAGGGCTTGAAGCTGGACCCCGGCTGGCGCACTGCCTGAGTCACATGGTTGAACTTGTTGCGGCTGAAGTCGAAACCGCCGATCAAGGCGCGCACGGCGCCGCTTTGCGAGTCGATTGCCAGCAGGGCGGCCTGCACTTCGGGCAGTTGCGCGATCTCCCAGCCGTCCTTGGCGGTGCTGCGCACGCGCACGATCGCCCCGCGCCGCACCCGCCTCGCCTGGGGCGCCTTCTCCGCCAGCATCGGCGCGACGAAGGACAGTCCCTTGCCGGTGATGCGGATCTCCTGGCCCCGCCGATAGACGACCACCTCCTTCGGCCCGGCCTTGAGCACCAGCGCGGCGAGCAGGTCGTCGTGGTCGTTGGTCTCGCCGAGCGCCTCGTCGAGTTGTTCGTCGGGGACCTTGCCGGCAGGCAGCTCGATGAAGGCTTCCGGGCCACGGTAGCCGTGGCGGCGGTCGTAGTCGAGCACGCCGCGGCGCAGCGCCGCGTAGGCGGCCTCCTGATCCTTGCGGGTGACCGTGGTGATGATGCGGATGCCCAGCTCGTAGGCCTGTTCGCCGAACTGTTCCACCGCGATCTGGCGCGCCATCTCGGCGACATGGTCGCCGGGTACCACGATGTCCTGGGCGCGGCGGGCGGCGGCGATGTCGCGCTGGCTTTGCTTCGGCGTGGCGAAGGCGAGCGCATCGCGGTATTGCGCGTCGTCGATGAAGCCCGCCTCGAGCATGCGGCGCAGCACGTATTGCTGGCGCACCGCGGCGCGTGCGGGGTTGACGATCGGGTTGAAGGCCGACGGTGCCTTGGGGAGGCCGGCGAGCATCGCCGCCTCGGGCAGGGTCAGGTCGTCGAGGGTCTTGCCGTAATAGGCGCGCGCCGCGGCGGCGAAGCCGTACGCCCGCTGGCCGAGGAAGATCTGGTTGATGTAGAGCTCGAGGATCTGGTCCTTGCCGAGGTTCTGTTCGATCTTGAGTGCGAGCAGGATCTCGTAGAGCTTGCGGTTGTAGGTCTTCTCGCGGGTGAGGAAGAAGTTCCGCGCGACCTGCATGGTGATCGTCGAGGCGCCCTGGCCGCGGCCGCCGGACGACAGGTTGGCGAGCGCCGCGCGCGCCAGGCCGACCGGATCGATGCCGCGGTGCTCGTAGAAGCGCTCGTCTTCTGCGGCCAGGATGGCGTGCTTGAGGTGGGAAGGAAGCTCCGCGATGCGAACCACGTCACGGCGCTCCTCGCCGAACTCGCCGATGAGGTGGCCATCTGCCGTATATACTCGGAGCGGTACGCGCGGCCGGTAGTCGGTGAGCGTGTCGAGCGCAGGCAGGTTGGGCCAGGCGAAGAAGGCCATCGCCGCGAGGGTGGCGATGCCGAGAATGGCCAGCGCGAACAGCGCTGCGATCGGATACAGGACCCAGCGCATGGGCAATCCAGGATGGTTTCGAGCGGAGCGGCATTATACGGGATGCGCCCGCACGGCTCTCGTGCCCGTCGGTAAGCGGGTGTCGGGCGTGACGGGGTTCGCTTTACACCCCAATGGCTTGTTGCTAGCATGCTAGAGCCGTGCTGAGCAATAGCGCGTAACATAAAGAAATTCAAGGGTTTTCCTTGTGATCGACCTCCCCCTTTTCAGTCCCGCGGCGCGCCAGCTCGTCGGGCTCGACATCTCGTCTTCATCCGTGAAGCTCGTCGAGCTATCGGGCGGGGAAAAGGACGCTTACAAAGTGGAACGTTACGCGGTCGAGACCCTGCCGCGCGACGCCGTGGTCGATGGCAACATCGCCAACCTCGACGCGGTGAGCGAGGCCGTGCGGCGCGCCTTGCGCCGCTTCGGCGCTGGCGTGCGGAACGTCGCGCTCGCGCTGCCGTCGTCCTCGGTGATCACCAAGAAGATCATCCTTCCCGAAGGCCTGCGCGAGACCGAGATGGAGTTCGCGGTCGAGGCCGAAGCGAACCAGTACATCCCCTTCGCGCTCGAGGAGGTCAACCTCGATTTTCAGCAGATCGGCCCGGCGCCCGGCAGTCCCGGCGATGTCGAGGTGCTGATCGCCGCCTCGCGCAAGGACAAGGTCGAGGATCGCGTCGCGGTGGCGCAGGCCGCCGGGCTCAAGGCGGTGATCGTCGACGTCGAGTCGCTGGCCACCGAGTCCGCCCTCGAGCTCGTCTGCCGGCAGTTGCCGCGTGGTGGTGCGGACCAGGTCATTGCCCTGGTCGATATCGGCGCCTCGGTCATGAACGTCACCATGTTCCGCAACGGCCACTCCATCTACTCGCGCGAACAGGCCTTCGGCGGCAGCCAGCTGACCCAGGACATCGCGCGCCAGTACGGCATGAGCTTCGAGGAAGCGGAGGCGGCCAAGCGTGCGGGGTCGCTGCCCGACAGCTATCCGCGCGACCTGATGCGCCCCTTCATGGACAGCCTCGCGCTCGAGGTCTCGCGCGCACTGCAATTCTTCTTTACGTCGACGCCCTTCAATCAGGTGGATCACGTCATGCTGGCTGGGGGCTGTGCGGTGCTCCCCGGGCTCGGCGACGTGGTCGCGGCGCGCACCCAGGTGGACACGCTCATCGCCAATCCCTTTGCCGGCATGACGCTGAGCGGCAAGGTGCGCCCGAAGGCGTTGATGGCCGACGCGCCGGCGCTGATGGTGGCGTGCGGACTTGCGCTGCGGAGGTTCGACGCATGATCCGCATCAACCTGCTCCCTCATCGAGTCGCCAAGCGCCGCCAGCGCAGGCAGCAGTTCTACGCGCTGGCCGGCGCCATGGTATTGCTCGGTGCGCTGATCGGCTTCGGCGTACACATGGTCTATCAGGGCCAGATCGACGACCAGGAGGCGCGCAACGCCTTCCTCAAGGAAGAGATCGGCCGGCTCGACCGCGACATCGCCGAGATCCGCCGCCTGCGCGAGCAGATCGAGGCGATGCTGGCGCGCAAGCAGGTCATCGAGTCGCTGCAGGGCACGCGCTCCGAGACCGTGCATCTGTTCAACGAGCTCGCCCAGCGCCTGCCCGACGGGGTGTATCTCAAGTCGGCCCGGCAGAGCGGCCGGCAGGTGAGGGTGGTCGGACTGGCGCAGTCCAACGCCCGCGTCTCGCACTTCATGCGCAACGTCGAGGCCTCCGCCTTCCTCGAGCAGCCGAAGCTGATCGAGGCCAAGGCCGTGATGCAGGACAGCCGTCGCTTGAGCGAATTCACCCTCGACATCGCCATCCGTCCGCCCGTCGAAGCCGAGCCCGATGCGGGCACGGACGCGGCGAAGACCGCCGCGAAGGGGGTGCAGAAATGAGCTTCGAGCTGGGAGCGCTGCGCGAAGGGATCGACTTCCGTCGCCTGGCGGAGGATTTCAAGGGGCTCGATCCGCAGGATCCGGGCATGTGGCCCGTAGCGCCGCGTGTGGTCGTCGCGCTCTGCCTGCTGGTACTGACGGTGGCCGGCTTCTGGTGGTTCGACTGGCAGGAACAGGTCGAGACCCTCGAGGCGCGCCAGGCCGAAGAGGTGCAACTGCGCGATAGCTGGGTCACGAAGAAGCGCCAGGCGGTGAACCTCGATGAACACCGCCGCCAGCTCGCCGAGATCGACCGCCAGTTCGGTGCGCTGCTCAAGCAGTTGCCCAACCGCGCCGAAATGGATTCGCTCCTCTCCGACATCAACCAGGCCGGCCTCGGCCGTGGCCTCCAGTTCGAACTGTTCAAGCCGGGCGCGGACGTGATCAAGGAGTTCTACGCCGAGATGCCGATCGATGTCCGCCTGACCGGGGTGTACCACGACCTCGGCGAATTCGTCGCCGACCTTGCGAGCATGCCGCGGGTGGTGACGCTGGGCGACGTCGGTATCGAGGCCGATCGGGACGGGCGCTTGAAGCTCCAGGCCAAGGCGGTCACCTACCGCTACCTCGACGAGGAAGAGCTCGCGCAGCAGCGCAAGGCGGCGCAGGCCGCGAAGCAGGGGAACAAATGATGACCAGGGCCGCGCTGATCGGCGCCTGCGTGCTGCTCGCCGCGTGTTCGGGCGGCAGTCAGGACGACCTGAGGGCCTGGATGGACGAGCAGGCGAAGACCATGCGCGGTGCGGTGCGGCCGCTGCCCGAGTTGCGCCAGGTTCCGATCGTGGCCTATGCCGGCATGCAGGGCGACGATCCCTTCCGCAGTGCCCGCATGGAGCCCGAGCGACGGGCTTCCGCGAGCGCCTTGCGCCCCGACCTCGACCGTCGGCGCGAGCCACTCGAGGCCTTCCCGCTCGAATCGCTGCAGATGGTCGGCGTGCTGATGCAGGGAAACAACACCCACGCGCTGATCAAGGCCGGGACCGTGCTGCATCAGGTGAAGGCCGGCAACTATATGGGACAGAATTTCGGGGTGATCACTCAGGTCACCGAGAACGAGATCAAGCTGCGCGAACTGGTCGAGGATGTCTATGGCGACTGGGTTGAACGGACCAGCACGCTGACATTGCAGGAGCGCCAGGAGGCAGGACAATGAGACACCGCATCGGAGTGCTGCTGATCGCAGCCGCTTTCGCAGGCCTGGCGCCCGCGCCCGCCGTGCTGGCGCAGGATGCGTCGCAGACGCAGAGCTTCAGCAACCAGATCGAGGGGCTGGAGGTTGCCGAGCAGGGCGGTGCGATCTACGTGCGCCTGACCCTGCGCGAGCCGCTCGCCAGTCCGCCGCCGAGCTTCAGCGTGGCCAACCCGGCGCGCATCGCATTCGACTTCCCGGGTACCGCCAACGCCCTCGGGCGCAACGTTCAGGCGATCGAGCAGGGCGACCTGCGCAGCGCCAACATCGTGCAGGCCGGTGATCGCACCCGCCTGGTGCTCAACCTCAGCCGGATGACTCCGTACGAGGCGCGGGTGCAGGGTCGCGACCTGATCATCGCGCTCTCGCCGACGGCGGCGCGTGCGGGGCAGGGTTCGGTGGTGAGCGAAGCTGCCGCCAACTTCGCCGAGCCGCGCGCCGCGGCGGCCGCTGCGGGCGGCCTGGCGGTGCGTGACATCAACTTCCGCCGCGGTACCGGCGGCGAAGGCCGCGTGGTGGTCGACCTGTCGACCCCGGATACCGGCATCGACATCCGCCAGCAGGGCGGGAACCTCGTCATCGACTTCCTGCACACCGCGCTGCCCGAGCACCTGCGCCGCCGTTCCGATGTCACCGACTTCGCCACCCCGGTCACCTCGATGACCGCCCAGCAGGTGGGCGACCGCGTGCGCCTGACCGTCACCCCCAACGGCCTGTGGGAACACAACGCCTACCAGAGCGACAACCGCTTCGTGCTCGAGGTGCGGCGTGTCGCCGAGGACCCGACCAAGCTCGGCGGCGGGCGCAGCGACTACAAGGGCGAGAAGCTCTCGCTCAACTTCCAGAACGTGGACGTGCGCTCGGTGCTGCAGGTCATCGCCGATTTCACCGACTTCAACATCATCACGTCCGACTCGGTGCAGGGCAACCTGACCCTGCGCCTGAAGGACGTGCCCTGGGACCAGGCGCTCGACATCATCCTCCAGGCCAAAGGCCTGGACATGCGCAAGAACGGCAACGTCATCTGGATCGCCCCGGGTGACGAGCTGGCCGCGCGCGAGAAGCTGCAGCTCGAGGCCAAGGCGCAGATCAACGACCTCGAGCCGCTGCAGACCGAGAGCTTCCAGATCAACTACCACAAGGCCAAGGAGATCTTCGATTTCCTCAAGAGCAAGGACCAGACCATGCTCTCGAAGCGTGGCAGCGTGGTGGTCGACGAGCGCAGCAACAAGGTCTTCGTGACCGACGTCGGCGCCCGCCTGCAGGCCTTGCGCCGGCTGGTGCAGGAGATCGACGTGGCGCCGCGCCAGGTGCTGATCGAGGCCCGCATCGTCGAGGCGAGCAAGACCTTCGCGCGCGATCTGGGCGTGCGTCTCGGCGTGGGCGGGGCCTTCGGCCGCATCGTCGGATACACCGAGGACGGTGCGCCGGTGCGCCGCAGCACGCTCGGCGGCGGCCTCGGCACGACCCGGACCATGGCGGGCCAGGTTGCCGGCGTGGTCGACGCCAACCCCGCGGGACTGAACCTCAACCTGCCGGCGGGCGCGTCCAATCCCGGCCTGCTGTCGATGGTGCTGTGGAACAACAACGCCACCCGCTTCCTGAACCTCGAGCTGAGCGCGCTCGAGGCCGATGGCCGCGGGCGGGTGATCTCCAGTCCGCGCGTGCTCACCGCCAACCAGGTCGAAGCCTCGATCGAGCAGGGTACCGAGGTCCCCTACCAGGAAGGTACTAGTGCAGGCAACACCAGCGTGTCGTTCAAGAAGGCCGTGCTGTCGCTCAAGGTCAAGCCGCAGATCACCCCCGACGGGCGCCTGCAGCTGTCGATCGAGGTCAACAAGGACCGCCCCCTCTACGAACAGGCTTTGTTTGGGGTGCCGCCGATCGAGACCAAGAACGTCAAGAGCGAGGTGCTGATCGAGAACGGTGGCACCGTGGTGATCGGCGGCATCTACGAGGAAGAGGAGTCGACCGGCGAGGACAAGGTCCCGCTGCTGGGCGACGTGCCGGTGCTCGGCCACCTCTTCAAGTCGCAGAGCCGCGTGTCGAACCGCAAGGAGCTCCTCGTCTTCATCACTCCTCGCATCGTCTCCGACGCGCTCACGCTGCGCTGAGTCCGGCGCTTCTGCTGATACAATCCGCGGGGCGGGCATCCGGCATGGATGCCCGCCGTTTTTCATCTGGATTTCCGGCGAGTCACGCGTGAGCTGTCTGATACTGATCGGCATGATGGGCGCCGGCAAGACCACGGTCGGCAAGGAACTTGCGCGCAGGCGCAGGATGCGCTTCGCCGATTGCGACCAGGCGATCGTGGCCCGCACCGGTGTCAGCATCCCGACCATCTTCGAGCTCGAGGGCGAGGCGGGCTTCCGCCGCCGCGAGACGCAGATGATCGACGAGCTCACCCGCGAGCCCGACCTGGTGCTCGCCACCGGTGGCGGAGTGGTCACCACGCCGCTCAACCGTGAGCTGATGCGCGAGCGCGGCATCGTGATCTACCTCGACGTGCCTACGCAGGTGCTGTTCGAGCGCACCCGCCACGACCGCAACCGTCCGCTGCTGCAGGTCGAGAATCCGCGCCAGCGCATCGAGGAACTCCACCGCGCGCGCGACCCCCTCTATCGCGAGACTGCCCACATCATCCTCGAAGGCGGGCGTGGCAACCCCGGCAACATGGTGCGCCAGGTCGAGGAGGCGCTCGCCCGCTACAAGGCCGATACATGCAGACCCTGAACGTGGCGCTCGGCGAGCGCGCCTATCCCATCCGCATCGGCCGCGGCCTGCTCGGTCGCGCCGACCTGATCCTGCCCCACCTCAAGACGAAGCGTGTCGCGATCGTCACCAACGTGGTGGTTGGGCCGCTCTATCTCGAGCGCCTGCGTTCCGGCCTCGAACAGGCGGGCGTGCGCACCGCCGCGGTGGTGCTGCCCGACGGCGAGGCACACAAGGACTGGGAGACGCTCAATCGCATCTTCGACATGCTGCTCGCCGAGCGCTGCGAGCGCTCGACCACCCTGGTCGCGCTCGGCGGCGGGGTGGTGGGCGACATGGGCGGCTTCGCCGCGTCCTGCTATCAGCGCGGCATGCCCTTCATCCAGGTGCCGACCACGCTGCTCTCGCAGGTCGACTCCTCGGTGGGCGGCAAGACCGCGATCAACCATCCTCTCGGCAAGAACATGATCGGCGCCTTCTACCAGCCCAGGCTGGTGCTGGCCGACATCGACACCCTCGACACCCTGCCCGATCGCGAGCTCTCCGCCGGCCTGGCCGAGGTCATCAAGTACGGGCTGATCCGCGACCCCGAGTTCCTCGCCTGGCTGGAGGCCAACCTCGACCGCCTGCTGGCGCGCGACACCGACGCGCTCGCGTGGGCGATCGAGCGCTCCTGCCGCAACAAGGCCGAGGTGGTGGCGGCCGACGAGACCGAGCAGGGCGAGCGTGCGCTGCTCAACCTCGGCCACACCTTCGGTCACGCCATCGAAACCGGCCTCGGCTACGGTGCGTGGCTGCACGGCGAGGCGGTGGCCGCAGGCACGATGATGGCCGCCGAGCTGTCGCGCCGCCTGGGCTGGATCGACGCCGCCGCGGTGGCGCGCATCGAGGCGCTGTTCGAGCGCGCCCGCCTGCCGGTGTGGGGGCCGCGGCTCGGTGTCGAGCGCTACGTCGAGCTGATGTCGCACGACAAGAAGGTCGAGGCCGGCAAGCTGCGTCTGGTGCTGCTGCGCGAGATCGGGCGCGCGGTGATGCACGGCGAGGCGCCGGCCGGCGAGATCGTCGCCGCGATCGAGGCGCGCTGTCGCTGAGTCGGCGGCGGGCGCCGCCGCAGGCTCGCCGGCGCGCGGTGCAGAGAGGAACGCCCGGCTGTTTTCGCCTTGCCGCGTCATTTGAGGAGCCCGCATGCTGCAACTCGCCCCCTATGCCGTCACCGAAGCCGCTTCGCGCGGCCGAGTCCATGACGAGTCCGCCCCGGTCGCGCGCGGCCAGTTCCAGCGCGACCGCGACCGCATCGTGCATTCGACCGCCTTCCGCCGCCTGGAATACAAGACCCAGGTGTTCGTGAACCACGAGGGCGATCTCTTCCGCACCCGCCTCACCCACAGCATCGAGGTGGCCCAGCTCACCCGCGGCATCGCGCGCGAGCTCGGCCTCAACGAGGATCTCGCCGAGTCGATCGCGCTCGCCCACGATCTCGGCCACACCCCCTTCGGCCACGCCGGGCAGGACGCGCTCAACGCCTGCATGAAGGACTTCGGCGGCTTCGAGCACAACCTGCAGTCGCTGCGCACGGTGGACCTGCTCGAGGACCGCTATGCCGGTTTCGACGGGCTCAACCTGATGTTCGAGACGCGCGAGGGCATCCTCAAGCACTGCTCGCGCGCCAACGCCGAGCGCCTCGGCGAGCTCGGCCAGCGCTTCCTCGACGGCACCCAGCCCTCGCTCGAGGCCCAGCTCGCCAACCTCGCCGACGAGATCGCCTACAACAACCACGACGTCGACGACGGCCTGCGCTCCGGGCTGATCACCCTCGAGCAGCTCGACGAGGTGCCGATCTTCGCCGTGCAGCGGCGCGAGGCCGAGGCGCGCTGGCCGGGGCTGTCGGGGCGCAAGCTGATCAACGAGACGGTGCGGCGCATGATCCACCTGATGGTGATCGACCTCATCGAGCAGACCCGCGCCAACATCGCCGCCGAGGGCGTGGGGACGCTCGCCGACGTCCACGCCGCGCCGCGCCTGGTGGCGTATTCCGATGCGCTGCTGCCGCGCCTGCGCGAGCTCAAGGTCTTCCTGCGCGACAAGCTCTATCGCCACTATCAGGTGCTGCGCATGACGAACAAGGCGCGCCGCATCGTCGGCGACCTGTTCACCGCGTTCACCGACGACCCCCACATCCTGCCCCCGCAGTACCAGGCGATGGCGCGCGAGGACAAGCCGCGCGCGATCGCCGACTACATCGCCGGCATGACCGACCGCTACGCCATGAAGGAGCACCGGCGGCTGTTCGCGGTGGGGGAGATTTATTGAGGGAGGGCGTCGCTCGTACAGCCAAGCTTCGCCATCCGACGTGCATCACTAACCGTACCGCTGCTTTCGCGGCTTGCGCCGCTCCTACAGAACCCGCCGCGCCCCTGTAGGAGCGGCGCAAGCCGCGAATCGGGCGTCCGGCGACCGACACGTGTCGCCATCGGTGCCACCGCATTCGCGCCAGCCGTCCCCATGCAGAACCCGCCGCGCCCCTGTAGGAGCGGCGCAAGCCGCGAATCGGGCGTCCGGCGACCGACACGCGTCGCCATCGGTGCCACCGCATTCGCGCCAGCCGTCCCTCATACAGAACCCGCCGCACCCCTGTAGGAGCGGCGCAAGCCGCGAATCGGGCGTCCGGCGACCGACACGTGTCGCCATCGGCGACGCCGCATTCGCGCCTGGCGGCGCTCCTGCAGAAGCCGCGGGAGGATGGAGGTTTCGCTGCGTGCCGCAGTGCAAAAAAACTGTTGAATCCTGCGCGCTTTGGGGGGTATAGTTTTTCGACCGCAGCGAGCAGGACGGTGGTGTCCAAAATGGTGCATGAGGCCTGAAGAGGCTGCCCTTCGACCCTGTCGAGTCGCTGTTTCTGCACCAGATTGGTGCGGACTACAAAGCCGGTGCGCGCGCGCCCGGCTTTTTTGTGCGCGTTCGGTTTGTCGGAGACGGCCTTTCGGCCATATTTTTCCGGCTCCGGGCGCGTGATCTTGAGTGTCGTTTGAGGAATCGAAGATGGATCTGCCCCAAAAGCAGGGTCTGTACGACCCCGCCAATGAACACGATGCCTGTGGCGTGGGTTTCATCGCCCACATCAAGGGCGAGAAACGTCATGACATCATTC
>JAEUNQ010000195.1 GCA_016790365.1 Thauera sp.
TGGTCGCACAGGTCCTTGAGGCCGACGCGCTCGTAGCGCGGGTGCTTGGCGATGAACTCGGGCATCACCCGCCACAGCGGCTGGTTGCGGTCGTAGTCGTCCTTGAACTGCTGCAGCTCGGTCACCATCGTGTTCCAGCGGCCCTTGGTGATGCCGATGGTGAACATGATGAAGAAGGAGTACAGGCCGGTCTTCTCGACGATGATGCCGTGCTCCGCGAGGTACTTGGTGACGATTGCCGCCGGGATGCCGGTGTGTTCGGCGAAGTCGCCGTCCATGTTGAGGCCCGGGGTGATGATCGTGGCCTTGATCGGGTCGAGGATGTTGAAACCCTCGGCAAGGTTGCCGAAGCCGTGCCAGCGCTCGCCCGCCTTCAGGGTCCAGTCGTCACGATCGCCAATGCCCTCCTCGGCAAGGTATTCCGGCCCCCACACCTGGAACCACCAATCGTCGTCGCCGAACTCCGCGTCCACCTTGCGCATCGCACGGCGGAACTCCACCGCCTCCGACAGCGACTCGTTGACCAGCGCGGTGCCGCCCGGCGCCTCCATCATCGCCGCCGCCACGTCGCAGGACGCGATGATCGCGTACTGCGGCGAGGTCGAGGTGTGCATCAGGTAGGCCTCGTTGAAGATGTCGCGGTCGAGCCTGCGAGTCTGCGAGTCCTGCACGAGGATCTGCGAGGCCTGGCTCAGGCCGGCCAGCAGCTTGTGGGTGGACTGGGTGGCGAAGACCATGGACTCGCGGCAGCGCGGGCGGTCGGCACCGATCGCGTGGTAGTCGCCGTAGAAATCGTGAAAGGCGGCGTGCGGCAGCCAGGCCTCGTCGAAGTGCAGGGTGTCGATCTCGCCGTCGAGCAGGTCCTTGATGGCCTCGACGTTGTACACCACGCCGTCGTAGGTCGACTGGGTGATGGTGAGGATGCGCGGTTTCTTGTTCTTCGCCTCGCGCGCGAAGGGGTTGGCCTCGATCTTCTTGCGGATGTTCTCGATCGAGAACTCCTCCAGCGGAATCGGGCCAATGATGCCGTAGTGGTTGCGCGTCGGGGTCAGGAACACCGGCACCGCACCGGTCATGATGATCGAGTGAAGGATGGACTTGTGGCAGTTACGGTCGACGACCACGATGTCGCCGGGTGCCACCGTGGTGTGCCACACCATCTTGTTCGAGGTCGAGGTGCCGTTGGTGACGAAGTACAGGTGGTCGCAATTGAAGATGCGCGCCGCGTTGCGCTCCGAGGCCGCCACCGGACCGGTGTGGTCGAGCAGCTGGCCGAGCTCGTCGACCGCGTTGCACACGTCCGCGCGCAGCATGTTCTCGCCGAAGAACTGGTGGAACATCTGCCCCACCGGGCTCTTCAGGAAGGCGACGCCACCCGAGTGCCCCGGGCAGTGCCACGAGTACGAGCTGTCGGCCGCGTAGTGCACCAGCGCACGGAAGAAGGGCGGCGCCAGCGAATCGAGGTAGTTCTTCGCCTCGCGCACCACGTAGCGCGCGATGAACTCCGGCGTGTCCTCGAACATGTGGATGAAGCCGTGCATCTCGCGCAGCACGTCGTTGGGGATGTGGCGCGTGGTCCGCGTCTCACCGTGCAGGAAGATCGGGATGTCGGCGTTGCGGAAACGGATCTCCACGACGAAGGCGCGCAGGTCGGCGATCGCCTTGGCCGAAGCCTCGGGGGACGAGAACTCCTCGTCGTCGATTGACAGGATGAAGGTCGAGCCGCGGCTCTGCTGCTGCGCGAAGGAGGTCAGGTCACCGTAGCTGGTGACGCCGAGCACTTCCATGCCCTCCTCCTCGATCGCCTTGGCGAGCGCGCGGATCCCCAGACCGGACGTGTTCTCGGAACGGAAGTCCTCGTCGATGATGATGATGGGGAAGTGGAATCTCATCCTGGTCGTCTCCAGCGGGTCCGTGCGGGCCGGGTAAAACCGGCAGTGTACTCCGGCGAAGATTGCCCGCGCGTTACCGAAAGTGGTTCGAAAATGCACAAGGGGCCGTCAGGCGGCCCCGTGGAAAAAGTCGTGCGAAGCGAGGACGCTCAGATCTTGGGCAGGGTGACGCCGGTCTGGCCGAGGTACTTGCCGCCGCGATCCTTGTACGAGGTCTCGCACACCTCGTCCGACTCGAAGAACAGCATCTGCGCGACACCCTCGTTGGCGTAGATCTTCGCCGGCAGCGGCGTGGTGTTGGAGAACTCGAGCGTCACATGGCCCTCCCACTCGGGCTCGAGCGGGGTGACGTTCACGATGATGCCGCAGCGCGCGTAGGTGCTCTTGCCGAGGCACACGGTCAGCACGCTGCGCGGGATGCGGAAGTACTCGACCGTGCGTGCGAGCGCGAAGGAGTTCGGCGGGATGATGCACACGTCGCCGGTGAAGTCGACGAAGTTGCGCGCATCGAAATCCTTGGGGTCGACGATGGTCGAGTTGATGTTGGTGAAGATCTTGAATTCGTTCGCCACGCGCACGTCGTAGCCGTAGCTCGAGGTGCCATAGGACACGATGCGGCCGGTATCGTTGGTGCGCACCAGGTCCGGCGCGAAGGGCTCGATCATGCAGGCCTGTTCGGCCATGCGGCGGATCCACTTGTCGGACTTGATGGACATGGGCGCGTCTTCCGGCGGGTTGCGGTGCGGGCGGCGGGAGCCGTCCGTGAAAAGCCGCGTAGTGTAAGGCAGGCGGGCTGCGGGCGAAAGGCGCAGTGCGAACGGAGAACGAACGAGCCGGCGAGGCCGGCGGCCGCCGCGCACGCCCGCCGCAGCGGGCGCGCGGCGCGCGCGATCAGGCGGACTTGAACACGATGTTGGGGAACTTGTGCGTCATGTCCTTCGAGCGCTCGGCGATACGCACCGCCACCTTGCGCGCGATCTGCTTGTAGATCGAGGAGATGCGGCCCTCGGGGTCGGCGACCACGGTGGGCGCGCCGCTGTCGGCCTCGGTGCGGATCTGGATGTCGAGCGGCAGCGCGCCGAGGAAGGGCACCTTGAAGTCCGCGCACATCTTCTCGCCGCCGCCCTGGCCGAAGATGTGCTCCTCGTGGCCGCACTTCGAGCAGATATGGATGCTCATGTTCTCGACCACGCCGAGGATGGGCACGCCCACCTTCTCGAACATCTTCACGCCCTTGCGCGCGTCAAGCAGCGCGATGTCCTGCGGCGTGGTCACGATCACCGCGCCGGTCACCGGCACGCTCTGCGA
>JAEUNQ010000337.1 GCA_016790365.1 Thauera sp.
TCGTTGCGCAGGAAGGTGTAGCCCGCGGCGAGCATGAAGATCGCGGCGAACAGGTACCACTGGATCTCGAGCAGGGCGTTGGAACTTGTGTTAAACAGCTTGCGGACGAGCGCGTTGCCGGCGCTGATCACCACGGCGACCAGCACCAGCCACATCACCGCGCGTCCGACCCGTTCATTGATCCAGTCGATCAAGCGGGATAAGCGCAGCAGAGAGGACACGGGAAGACTCCGGAAACCGGGGCGGCATGCCGCCCGGGTGCCGCTTTGCAAGCCGGCAGGCCTGAAAAATCTCGATTATCCCACAAGGGCCGTCCTTGCCGGGCGGCTGCTTGCCCATAATGATGAAAACACGAAACTCGCCACAATCAGCACACGCCTGCAGGATCTGCCTCGTCCGCCACGGCGAAACCGCCTGGAATACCGAGCGCCGCCTGCAGGGCCACATCGACATTCCGCTGAACCCGCGCGGCCTGTCCCAGGCCGAGGCCACCGCACGCAGCCTCGCGCGCGCCGGCGAACGCTTCGCCGCGCTCTACAGCAGCGACCTGCAGCGTGCACGCCAGACCGCCGACGCGGTCGCGCGCGCGCACCAGCTCGCCGCCACCCACGACGCGCGCCTGCGCGAGCGCCACTACGGCGTGCTCCAGGGGCTGACCTTCGATGAGGCCGCGCTCCACCAGCCGCAAGCCTGGCAGCACTTCAAGCGGCGCGATCCGATGGTGGCGCTGGACGGCGGCGGCGAGAGCCTGGCCGGCCTCGCTGCGCGCGTGCATGGCGCGCTCGAGGAGATTGCCGCGCGCCATGCCGGCGAGACGGTGGTGGTGGTGACCCATGGCGGCGTGCTCGACATCGCCCACCGCCTGGCCACCGGCAAGCCGCTCGAGGGGGCTCGCGACTTCGCGATCCCGAACGCGGCGCTCAACTGGATCGAACACACGGCAGGGAGCTGGCGGTTGCTGGCATGGGCCGACGAAAGCCACCTCACCGACGCGCTGGACGAGCTGCTGGGGAGCTGATGCGCAATGCATCTAAAATGACAAAGTGGCGCGCCATTAGGGTTTTCCGTGGATTACAGCCCGGTATCGGGTCTTCCTATAATCGCATTGATGGTTTCGATCACACACCTCACGCGATAAAGGAGACACCGTGGAACGTCGTAAATTTCTGCAGGGCGCCGGCATGGCCGGCATTCTCGCTGCCGGCACCGCCCCGGCCATCGTCCACGCCCAGCAGCAGATCCGCTGGCGCCTCGCATCCAGCTTCCCGAAATCGCTCGAGACGGTTTTCGGCGCGAGCGAAGCCTTCGCCAAGTACGTCTCCGAGGCCACCGGCGGCAAGTTCGTGATCTCGGTGCACCCGGCGGGCGAGCTCGTGCCGGCCTTCGGCGTGGTCGACGCCGTGCAGCAGGGCACGATCGAGTGCGCCCACACCGCGCCCTACTACTTCTTCGGCAAGGACGAGACCTTCGCCTTCGACTGCACGATCCCCTTCGGCATGACTTCGCGCGCGATGACCGCGTGGATGTTCGAGGGCAACGGCCTCAAGCTGATGCGCGAGTTCTACGCCCAGTTCAACATCGTGAACTTCCCCTGCGGCAACACCGGCGCCCAAATGGGTGGCTGGTTCCGCAAGGAGATCAAGTCGGTCAAGGACATCGAGGGCCTGAAGATGCGCATCGGCGGCTTCGGCGGCCGCGTGCTCGCCAAGCTCGGCGCGGTGCCGCAGAACATCCCCGCCGGCGAGATCTACCAGTCGCTGGAGAAGGGCACGATCGACGCCGCCGAATGGATCGGCCCCTATGACGACCTCAAGCTCGGCCTGCACAAGGTGGCGCAGCACTACTACTTCCCGGCGTGGTGGGAAGGCAGCACGCAGTTCTCGGTGTACATCAACGACAAGCAGTGGAACAGCCTGTCGGCCGAGTACAAGGCGATCGTCGAGCAGGCCTCCCGCGCCGCCCACGTCACCTGTCAGGCGCGCTACGACGCCCGCAACCCCGGCTCGCTCAAGCAGCTGATCGCCGAAGGCGCCAAGCTGTCGCGCTTCCCGAAGGACTTCATGGACGCCGCATTCAAGGCCTCGCGCGAGGTCTATGCCGAGCTCAACGAGAAGAACGCGAACTGGAAGAAGGTTTACCCCGACTACAGCCGCTTCCTGGCCGACCAGGTGCAGTGGGAGTCCGTGGCCGAAGGCAACTACGCGCAGTACCTCGCATCGCAGAAGCTGTAAGCGGTCCGCAGCGGGCGGGGCCACCCCTGCCCGCCGGTCGTTCCCGTTTCACATTCTTCGCACGCAGATTTCCTCCCGCCGAGCGCGCCACCCGCCCTGCTCGGCGTTTTTGTGCACGCAAGGTTCAAGGCGACCCCCATGGACACCCTGCTCCGCTTGTCACACGGCATCGACGCCGTGAGCCGATTCTTCGGCAAGTTCATCATCTGGCTCGTCCTCGCCGCGGCGCTCATCAGTGCGGCAAATGCAGTCGCGCGCAAGGCCTTCAACATCGGCTCGAACGCCTTCCTCGAGATCCAGTGGTATCTCTTCGGCGCGGTGTTCCTGCTCGGCGCCGGCTACACCTTCCTGCAGAACGCCCACGTCCGCATCGACGTGCTCGCGGGCAAGCTGTCGATGCGCACGCGCATGTTCATCGACGTTGCCGGCATCCTCATTTTCCTGCTGCCGCTGTGCTGGTTCATGATCCAGTTCGCCTGGCCGGTGGTGGTGGGCGCCTACGTCTCGGGCGAGATGTCGTCCAATGCCGGCGGGCTGATCCGCTGGCCGGTGTATGCGCTGGTGCCGCTCGGATTCGGGCTGCTGGCGCTGCAGGCGATCTCGGAGCTGATCAAGCGTTTCGCCTTCCTGCAGGGCAAGGCGCCCAACCCGCTGCTGCACGGCGCGCACGAGAGCAACGAGGCGCACGACGCCGAAAACGCCCAAGCCCATCATGACGACGCCGGCGAGGTGCGCAAATGATCGAACTGTTCACCGCCCACGCCCCCGAGCTGATGTTCGGGTCGCTGCTGATCTTCCTGCTCACCGGCTTCCCGGTCGCCTTCGCGCTCGCCGCCTGCGGCCTGCTGTTCGGCTTCATCGGCGTCGAGATCGGCTTGTTGTCGCCCAGCATCTTCCAGGCGCTGCCGCTGCGCGTCTTCGGCATCATCCAAAACGACACCCTGCTCGCGATCCCCTTCTTCACGCTGATGGGCCTGGTGCTCGAGCGCTCCGGCATGGCCGAGGAGCTGCTCGACACGGTCGGCCAGGTGTTCGGGCCGATCCGCGGCGGCCTCGCGCTCGCGGTGATCTTCGTCGGCGCGCTGCTGGCGGCAACCACCGGCGTGGTCGCGGCCGCGGTCATCTCGATGGGCCTGATCTCGCTGCCGATCATGCTGCGCTACGGCTACAGCCCGGCGATCGCCAGCGGCGCAATCACCGCCTCGGGCACGCT
>JAEUNQ010000344.1 GCA_016790365.1 Thauera sp.
GCCAGGTTGCCGGTGAGCGAGTTGGTGCCGGCCAGCATCTCGATCCACTCCGGGCGGATCAGCACGCGGATCATGCCGACCACGAACACGCCCACCACCAGCAGCGGGAAGATCTGCTTCACGAAGCGCCACGACTCCCACAGCCAGTCGCGCAGTTCGTCCTCGCTCAGGCGGTGGCGCACGATCACGTGCAGCGCTGCGAGCGCAGCGGCGACGGCGAAGAACTTGCCGGTGAGGCCGATGCGCAGCCCGCCGTCCACCGGCTGCACCGCGAGCGCGGCCACCAGCAGCGTCGCCGCGATCAACCCCAGGCTGATCCAGGTCCACGCGTTGGCGCCTTCGCTGATGTTCTCGAAGCCGCGCCAGGCCGCATGGCCGATCGAGGTCAGCAGCGCGATCAACACCACGCCCTGCACAGACACGCCCTCCTCGCCCTTGGCGGCGTCGTAGGGCACCAGGCGGTCGAGCGCGGCCTGCCAGCCCTGCGCATCGCCAACGGCCAGGTCGAAATTCAGATAGGTCCCGGTCAGCACGTCCAGCTTCAGCGTGCCGGCGAGCAGCAGCGCCACCCACACGAACAGGAACACCAGCGCCATCCGCCCCATGCCCGCGCCCTGCGCGCCGAAGGCGCTGTCGGTGGCGAGGTCGTGCGCGGCGTCGTCGGCGCGGAACAGCAGCGCCATGATCAGGCCGATGCCGATGCCGAAGGTGAGCGACAGCAGGAAGCGCGCGATCGCCAGATCGGGACCGATGACGCCGCCGGTGTAGACCAGGGCGAGGATGTTGGCCGCCGGGGCGAAGAACAGGAAGGTGATCGCCGGACCGAGACCCGCGCCCTTCCTGTAGATGCCGGCGAAGAGCGGAACGATGGTGCACGAGCACACCGCCAGCAGCGAACCCGCGGCGGCCGCGGCGGGGTAGGACACCGTCTTGCTCGAGTTGCGGCCGAGGAAGCGGGTGATGGTTTCCTTGGGGATCAGCGCCGACATGGCGCCGGCGATGAAGAAGGCCGGCAGCAGGCACAGCAGCACGTGGGCCGCGAGATAGGCGGCCAGATTGCCCAAGCCGCCATAGAAGACGGGAAAAACCCAGGAAGACAGCGCATCCATGACATGAACTCCAGCGCGAGAGACTTGCATCCCGCCATGCGATCGACTCGGCCCACAGACGAAACCTAGTCGCCTGCGCGGTCGCCGGCAAGCGGCTCCACCCATGAAGACGCACGAGTGGCAAAAAGGATGCAGGAGCGGGATGCGGGCGCGCGCTAGAGCGGTGGGCGCGGCACGAAGCAGCACACCTTCCCGTGCTCGTCGAGCTGCACCTGGCAGGCACGTACCAGTTGCGCCCGCAGCCGCTGCCGCGCGCGCTGCACACGCGACTTGGCGCCCGGCAGCGACAAGCCCGCAAACTCGGCGAAGGCATGCTGCGTCATACCGCCGATGTCGCAGCGTTCGATCGCCTCGCGGTCTTCCGCGGCAAGCTCGCTCAAGACGCGCGGCAGGCAGGCCGAGAGCAGGTCGACCGGCGCCGGACCCTCCTCGCTCGCGCAGGCGAGCGCCACCGCGCCCGGATCGTCGGACAAGGGCACGCTCGCGTGCGTGCGCCGCGCGTGGTCGATCACCAGGTTGCGCGCCACCGCGAAGAGCCAGGCGCGCGGATTGCCGACGGCGCAGAAGCGCTCGCGCTGACGCAGGGCCTTGAGGAAGAGGTCGTGCAGCAGGTCTTCGGCCTCGCCCGGCTGGCGGAGGTGATGCCGCAGGTAGCGCAGCAGCTCGGCTTCATGCGCCGACCAGGCTTCGAGCAGGCAGGGGACGGTCACGCCGGCGCTCCCGCGCGTCGGCTCCACGCCGGGCTCAGCCACGGCCGCCAAGCGGACGGTCGGGGGCCGCCGGGCGGTCGGCCGCGCGTGGAAACCAGTGCCGCGTGCGATTGACGATCGCCACCAGCGACAGCATCACCGGCACTTCCACCAGCACACCGACCACGGTGGCCAGCGCCGCACCGGAGTTCAGCCCGAACAGCGAGATCGCCACCGCGACCGCGAGCTCGAAGAAGTTCGAGGTGCCGATCAGGCAGGCCGGGCCGGCGACGTCGTGCGGCAGCTTCATCGCCTTCGCGGCCAGGTAGGCGATCAGGAAGATGCCGTAGGTCTGCACCAGCAGCGGCACCGCGATCAGGCCGATCACCAGCGGTTTTTCCACGATGGTACGCGCCTGGAAGCCGAACAGCAGCACCACGGTGGCGATCAGGCCGACGATGGACCAGGGCTTGAGGCGACCGACGAACTCGCCCACTGCCTGCTTCGAGCGCCGCTCCAGCACATGCCGCGTCGCCATCCCGGCCAGCAAGGGTAGCACCACGTAGAGCACCGTCGACAGCAGCAAGGTCTCCCACGGCACGGTGAGGTCGGTGACGCCCAGCAGGAAGGCCGCGATCGGCGCGAACGCGAACACCATGATCAGGTCATTCACCGACACCTGCACCAGGGTGTAGTTGGGATCGCCCTTCACCAGCTGGCTCCACACGAAGACCATCGCGGTGCACGGCGCCACGCCGAGCAGGATCATGCCGGCGATGTACTCGCTGGCCGAAGCCGGATCCACCCATGGCGCGAAGAGATGCTGGAAGAACAGCACCCCGAGCGCCGCCATCGTGAACGGCTTGATGAGCCAGTTGACCACCAGGGTCAGGATCAACCCCTGCGGTTTGCGCCCGACATCCTTCACCGCGTGCCAGTCGATCTGGATCATCATTGGGTAGATCATCACCCAGATGAACACGGCCACCACCAGGTTCACCTGCGCGAACTCGAGCCCGGCGATGGCCTGGAAGGCCCCCGGCGCGAACAGCCCGAGGCCGACCCCGGCGAGGATGCCCAGCCCCACCCAGACGCTGAGGTAGCGCTCGAAGAGCCCCATGTCAGCCCTCCGCGGCGGCCGACGTCTGCCCGATGCGGTCGATCTCGTGCTGGATCGCGAGGCGGTCGAGCTTGGCCAGGGGCAGGCTGGTGAAGAGGCGCAGGCGGTTGAGGAGCTGGTTCTGCGTCCGGCTGAAGGCGTCGAGCCGGCGCGGCTCGCTGCCCTCGACCTTGACCGGGTCGGCCACGCCCCAGTGCGCGGTGAGCGGCTGGCCGGGCCACACCGGGCAGGTCTCGCCGGCGATCGTGTCGCACACGGTGAACACGAAGTCGAGCTGCGGCGCGTCGGGGCCGGCGAACTCCTCCCAGCTCTTGCTGCGCAGCGTGCCGGTGTCGTAGCCCTGGGCCCGCAGCACCTGCAGCGTCATCGGGTGCACCTCGCCGCGCGGCGCGCTGCCGGCGCTGAAGGCCTTGAAGCGGCCCTGGCCGATCTGGTTGAGGATGACCTCGGCGATGATGCTGCGCGCCGAGTTGGCCGCGCACAGGAAGAGCACGTTGTAGCACTTGTCGGACATGGAAGACTCCGCTTGTCGTTTTATGCCCGGTTCGGGCGGGAAAAATCCGTTCGTGGCCGCGCTGACATCGACGCCGCACAGCGCAGGCACGCCGCTGCAGCACTCCTCGGTGAGGTAGGCGATCAGCCCGCGCATCCGCGCCATGTCGGCGCGGTAGCGCTGGAAGCGGCCCTCCTGCTCGGCTGCCACCAGCCCGGCCTGCGCCAGCGCCTTGAGGTGGAAGGACATGTTGGTGGGCGGGAGGTCGAGCGCGCTTGCGAGCTCGCCCGCCACCATGCCCTGCGGCCCCGCGCGCACGAGCAGGCGGAACACGTCGAGGCGGATGCCCGAGGACAGCGCCTCGAAGGCGGAAACCGCGGCTTTCTTGTCCATCGATCTTTCTCCAGCAACGCCCTCAGGGGGCGGCCCGGGCGGAATCTTCACGCGCGAGCGGCAGCGCCAGCGTCACCAGCCAGCAGATCAGCAGCATCACGGCCGAACCGATCAGCGCATACAGCAGCCCGCCCCACTGGTACAGCAGGCCCGACAGCAGCGTACCGAGGAAGCGCCCGAGCGCGTTAGCGGCGTAGTAGAAGCCGACGTCCTCGGCCGCCTTTTCCGAGCCCGCGTAGGCCAGCACCAGGTAGGAATGCACCGAGGAGTTCACGGCGAAGGCGAAGCCGAACAGCCCCAGCCCGCCGACCACCACCCACTCCAGATTCGGCACCTGCAGCCACACCGCCACCGCCAGCGCGGCGGGGATCACCGCCAGCAGGGCCGACCACAGGCGCGCGGCCGGCACCTCGTTGCTAAGCCCGTCGGCGCTGCGTCTCACGATCTGCGGCGCCAGCGCCTGCACCAGGCCATAGCCGATGGTCCACGCGGCGAGGAAGGTGCCGACCATGGTGAAGGTCCACCCCACCGAGTAAAGGAACACCGGCACCCCGACCACGAACCACACGTCGCGCGCGCCGAACAGCACCACGCGCGCGGCGGCCAGGGCGTTGATGCCCGGGTTCTTGGCGAACAGCTCGCGCACCGAGCGCGAGGCCTGCTTCTTACCCATCATCGGCGGCAGCGACAGCAGCACGCCGGCCAGCACCAGCGCCAGCAGCCCCGCCATCGTCCACAGCGCACCGCGGAAACCGAGCGTCTCGAGCAGCACGCCGCCGAGGAAGAAGCCGATGCCCTTCATCGCGTTCTTGCTGCCGGTGAACCACGCCACCCACTTGAAGAGCTGGCCCTGACTTCCACCCCGAGCCTGCTCCTTGGCTTCGGCCTGGACCTGGGACTGCGTGATCTTGATCGCCGACTTGCTCGCGGTCTTGGTCAGGTCCTTGGCCACGCCGCAGATGCCCTGCGCCACCACCACCCAGGCCACCGCCATCGCCGCGGTCCACCCGGGGTCGAGCGCCGAAAGGAGCGCGAAGCCGACGATCTGCGTCACCAGCCCGACCGCCAGCATGCGCGCGATGCCGTAATGTGTCGCCAGCCAGCCGCCCACCAGGTTCGCCAGCACGCCGGCCGCCTCGTAGAGCAGAAACAGGAAAGCGAGCGTGAACGGCGAGTAACCCAGGCGGTAGAAGTGCAGCAGCACCAGCATGCGCAGCGCGCCGTCGGTGAGCGTGAAGCCCCAGTAGGCGGCGGTGACGATGGCGTAGTTGCGCGCGGCGTGGCGCGCACCTGCGCTGGCGGCCACCACGGACTGCGCGGGCGGTGGCGAGGATGAGCCTGGCGCTTCGTTCATATTCAGAGGCCGACGCTTTCCATGTGGCAGGCCAGGTCCACCATGCGGCAGGCGTAGCCCATCTCGTTGTCGTACCAGGCGTACACCTTCAGCAGCGTGCCGTCGGTGACCATGGTGGACAGCGCATCGACGATGGAACTGCGCGTGTCGCGGGCGTAGTCGATGCTCACCAGCGGACGCTCCTCGTAGCCGAGGATGCCGGCGAGCGGGCCCTCGGCCGCGGCCTTGAAGAGCGCGTTGACCTCCTCCGCAGTGGTCTCGCGCTGGAGCTCGAACACGCAGTCGGTGAGCGAGGCGTTCATCACCGGCGCGCGCACCGCGTGGCCGTTGAGCTTGCCCTTGAGTTCGGGGTAGATCAGCGCGATCGCGGTGGCGCTGCCGGTGGTGGTGGGCGCCAGGCTCAGCAGCGAGCTGCGCGCGCGGCGCAGGTCCTTGTGCGGGGCGTCGACCACCAGGTTGGTGTTGGTGGGGTCGTGGATGGTGGTGATCTGGCCGTGGCGGATGCCGAGGTTCTCGTGCACCACCTTGACCACCGGCGCGAGGCAGTTGGTGGTGCACGAGGCCGCGGTGACGATGCGGTCGCGCGCCGGGTCGTAGAGCTCGTGGTTGATGCCGACGACGATGTTGAGCACGCCGCCGGTCTTGACCGGGGCGGCGACGATCACCCGCTTCGCGCCGCGGTCGAGGTGGCCCTGCAGCGCCTCGGGGGTCAGGATCTTGCCGGTGCATTCGAGCACCACGTCGACACCCAGCTCGCCCCAGGGGATGTCGGCCGCGCCGGAATGAGCCGAGAAGGACAGCCGCCGGCCATCGATGCGGATCGCGTCCTCGCCCTCGGCGCGGATCTCCGCGCGCCAGCGCCCCTGCACGCTGTCGAAGGCGAGCAGGTGCGCGGTCGCGGCCGCGCCACCCTTGATCTCGTTGAGGTGGACCACCTCGAGGCGGTTGTCCGCGCGCGGGTCGTCCGTTTGACGTTCCGCTGCGCCCATCGCGGCGCGCAGCGCCAGGCGGCCGATCCGACCCATGCCATTGATCCCGACTCTCATCTTGCGCTCCAATTTATCAACATTTTTAGGATTGTTGAAGTGTAGACGAGGCGATGTTACGGCGATGTGAAGATTTGGAGACGGCGATGCGAGGATTTGGAGACGGTGGGTAGCGGAAGGCCCCATTCGCGCCTGCCGGCGCTCCTACACAAACCACCGCGCCTGCGAAGCATTCCCGCCCCGCCACGCCCCCACGAACCGCCACGCCCCTTAAGAATTCCCGCACTCGACGCGCTACGACCCGCCACACCCCCGACCCGTGCCCGCCCCGCGACACCCATGCACGAACCACCACGCCCCCGACGCATCCCCGCCCGCGACACCCATGCACGAACCACCACGCCCCCGACGCATCCCCGCCCCGCGACACCCATGCACGAACCACCACGCCCCCGACGCATCCCCCTCAGCGACGCCAATGCACGAACCACCACGCCCCTGTAGGAGCGCCGGCAGGCGCGAATGGGCGGTGCAGGATGCGAAGAACTTCCGCCCGGGCGGGATGCCGCCGGGCTAGTCGCCGCTCACCGTCTCCACCCGGTTGCGGCCTGCGCTCTTGGCGCGGTAGAGCGCCACGTCCGCGCGCTTGACGAGGGCGTCGAAGCCCTCGGCCTGCGCCAGCACGACCACGCCGAAGCTGGCGGTGACGCGCTCGACCGGCTCGAAGTCCTGCGCCTCGATGCCCACGCGAAGGCGCTCGGCGGCGCCCAGCGCATCGGCCAGGTCCGACCCCGGCAGCAGCAGCATGAACTCCTCGCCGCCCCAGCGCCCGATCACGTCGCCCACGCGGACGCTCTGGCGCACCACCTCCATCACCCCGCGCAGCACGGCATCGCCCGCGTCATGCCCATGGCTGTCGTTGATGCGCTTGAAATGATCGAGGTCGAACATCACCAGCCCGAGCGGGGTGCCATGCTGGCGAGCACATGCGATCTCCTCGGCGAGACGGCGCGAGAACTCGCCGCGGTTGGTGGCGCCGGTCAGGGTGTCGGTGGTGGCGAGGTAACGGATGCGACGCTCGGCCACCTTGCGTGCGGTGATGTCGCGGCAGATGCAGAAGATGAGCTTCTGGCCGCGGAAGAAGGTGCGGCTGTTGCTGAGCTCGATGTCGACCAGGCTACCGTCCTTGCGCACCTGCTGCGTCTCGAAGTGGTGCCCGTCGTCGCCGATCTCGCGGATCATGGCGCGCAGCTCCTCGGGGCTGGGCCCATGCGCCCAGTCCCACACGTGAAGCTGATACATCTCGTCCATCGTGTAGCCGAGGAGGTCGGCGAAGCGCTGGTTGGTCTCATAGACCTTGCCGGCCTCGTCGAGCACCACGACACCGTCGCGCGACTGCGCGAACAAGGCGTGCCAGAGCGATTCGCGATCCCGCAGCAGGCCTTCGACGTAGGCGCGCTCGAACACCGCGTCGTCCGCCTCGGCGCGCAGGGCCGGTGCCGGCAGAGGATCGCAGGTGCTGTTCATGAGGACTCGGGTCCGAAGCTTGGCTGCAAGCGGGCCGCCGGATGGGGCCTGCCAGGGTGGGCAAAGTATCCCCCTGCGTGCCCGGGCCGTCGGTTACCTATTTCACACTGCAATGTTTTTTGCCGTTTTTAGCTTTTGCACTTTTTTTGCCGTTTACTCCTGCAGAGCAGCCCCTCGCGGCGCTCAGCCACGCCCCGACTTCAGCGCAACGCGGTGGAGCGAAAGCCGATCCTGCAGGACAATTCCGCGTTAGCTCCCTCCCCGCGGCCCTCCCCGCCCTCCCCTCGCCCCCGCCGATGCCCGACCACACGCCCTCCCCCGTTACCCGCGCCCTCGACGCCGCGCGCCGCAAGCTGCTCGAGACCGGCACGCGCAACCGGCTGATCCACGTCAACCGCGCCAACGCACGCGCCAACTGCCTCAACGTGATCAACGAGCGCGCTGACGAGGTGTTCTCGATCCTGCGCCTGCAGGGGCGCCGGATGCGCTTCCGCGCGCTCGGCAAGGACAAGGCCGACGCAGCCGGCGAGGTGCCGCTGGCCCTGGCGGAGGCGGCGCCCGACGAGGACTCGGGCCGGCTGACCGACCACTTCCTGGAGACGCCGCTCGGCCCCGATGCGCTCGCGCGCCGGCTGCTGCGCCTGGCGGGCGACGCGCGCATGGCCGAGGAGGAGCAGGGCGTGAACCTGCTCTACCTCGCGCTCGGCTTCCTGCGCTGGAAGGAGGCGCCCTCCTCCGACGTGGTGCGCGAGGCGCCGCTGGTGCTGCTGCCGGTGCAGCTCGTGCGCAACGAGCGCAGCTCGACCTTCGACCTCGTGTGTCGCGAGGACGACCTCAGCACCAACCTGCCGCTGCAGGAGCGCCTGCGCCAGGACTTCGCGATCGGCCTGCCCGAGGTGGACGAGGCCGAGGGCTGGACGCCGGCGCAGTACTTCGCCCTGGTGCGCGAGGCGACCGCAGGCCAGCGCGGCTGGTCGGTGGACGCCGACGGCATGCAGCTCGGCTTCTTCTCCTTCGCCAAGCTGCTGATGCACCGCGACCTCGACCCGGCGAACTGGCCCGAGGGTGCGTTCGCCGCCAACCCCCTGCTGCAGGGCCTGCTCGCCGACGGCTTCGAGGCCGATGCGCCGTTCTTCGGCCCGCAGGACCGCCTCGACGCGCTGCTCGACCCCGCGCGCATCATCCAGGTGGTCGACGCCGACGCCTCGCAGACCAAGGTCATCGAGGAGGTCCGCCACGGCGCCAGCCTGGTGGTGCAGGGCCCGCCCGGCACGGGCAAGTCGCAGACCATCACCAACCTGATCGCCGCCGCCGCGCACGACGGCAAGTCGGTGCTGTTCGTCGCCGAGAAGATGGCCGCGCTCTCGGTGGTGCACGACCGCCTGGTGAAGGCCGGGCTGCGCGACGTCTGCCTGGAGCTGCACTCGCGCACCGCCAACAAGAAGGCGCTCGCGCTCGAGCTCGGCCGCACCCTGTCGGCGAGCGCGCAGGCCTTGCCCGGGGTGGGCGACCCGGCGCGGCTGCGCCGCACGCGTGACGAGCTCAACCGCATCGCCGAGCTGCTGCATGCGGCGCTGCCGCCCTCGGGACAGACGCCCTTCCGCGCGCTCGCCGAGATCGTCGGCTTCATCGGCAAGGGCGCGCCGCCCCCGGCCATCGCGCTCGACGGGCTGGAGACGCTCGATGGCGACGCCCAGGCCGCCGCGCTGGCCGCGATCGAGGCCCACGTCGGCGCGCGGGCGCGCACCGGCCCACCCGACCGGCATCCCTTCCGCGGCACGCAGGCGATCGACCTGCAGCCCCCCGAGCGCTCGCGCCTGCAGGGCGAGCTCGACGCCGCCGTGTCCGAGCTCGACGCGCTGACGGCCGAGGCGGCGCCGGTCGCGCAGGCCCTGCAGCAGCCGGCCCCGGAGACCCTCGCCGAGGTCGGCGCGCTGTGCGCCGGGCTCGCGTGCCTTGCCAACCCGCCCACCGAGCCGCCCGCGGACGCCGCCGCGACCGTGCCGCTGCTCTTCGCCCACGCCGCGCAGCCCCGCCTGCTCGAAGGCCTGCAGGCCGGCGCCGACTGGGCCGCGGCGCAGCAGGCCGCCGCCGCAGACTTCGCCACCGTGGCATGGACCGCCGACGTGGCCGCGCTGCGCCCGGCGCTGGCCAAGGGGCAGGCCTCCTTCCTGTACCGCATCTTCGGCGGCTATCGGCGCGCCTCGGCCGAGCTCGCCACCCTGCTGGCGGCGCCGCTGCCCGGCGCGGCGGCCGAGCGCCTCGCCCTGGCGGACCGCCTGCTCGAGGTCCAGGCGCGGCGCCGCCGCCTCACCGAGGAAGAGCCCGCGCTGCAGGCCGTCCTCGGCCCGGAATGGCGCGGCGAGCGCACGCCCTTCGCCGCGCTGCTGCGCACCGCGCGCTGGCTGGCCGGGGTGCGCCGGACCATCGCCTTCAGCAGCCCCGCCCAGTTGCTCGGCGCGCTCGCGGCCCTGCCCGACCCGACAGGCACCGCCGCCGCCCTGCGCCAGCGTGCCGCAGGCTGCCGCGAACGCGTGCACGCCCCGCTCGCGCGCCTGCGCCTGGACCTCGCCGCGGCCGGCATCGCCGCGGGCGGCATCGGCGAGGGCGGCGGTGCGGGTGACGGTGCGGGCGGCCTCGACGTGCGAGCCGGCGCGGGAGGTCCCGACGCGGCGGCCGGTTTGGGGGGAGCCCACTCGGCGGCCGATTTGGGGGGAGCCGACGCGGCGGCTGGCGTGGGGGCCACCCACGCGGCGGCCGGCGTGGGTGGCCCCGACGCGGGCGGCGGCGCAGCGCTCGACCGCGCCGCGCTCGCCGAGCTGCGCGCGGCCTGCGCGCAGATGGCCGCGGCGCCGGCCGCCTACGCGGACTGGGCCGACCTCGCGCGCAGCATCGCTGCTGCCGACCGCACGGGCGCGGGCGCGATCGTGCACGCCCTGCGCGAAGGCCGCCTCGAGGCCACACGCGCGACCGAGGAGTTCCGCTACGCCTGCGCCGAGGCGCGCTGGAACGCCGCCCGCCGCGCCCGCCCCGAGCTCGACGCCCTGCCCGCGCTCGACCGCCACGCGCTCGTGGGGCTCTTCCGCACGCTCGAGAAGGAGCGCCTCGAGGCCACGCGCAAGCTCGTCCTGTCGCGCCACTTCGAGCAGATGCCGCGCGGCACCGTGGGCGAGATGGGCGTGATCCGCGGCGAGATCGGGCGCAAGCGCGGCCACAAGCCGGTGCGCTGGGTGATGAAGAACGCCGGCGCCATGGTGCAGCGCATCAAGCCGGTGATGCTGATGAGCCCGATCTCGGTCGCGCAGTTCCTCCCGCCCGGCAGCGTCGCCTTCGACCTGCTGGTGATCGACGAGGCCTCGCAGATCCGCCCCGAGGACGCGCTCGGGGTGATCGCGCGCGCGCGCCAGATCGTCGTCGTGGGCGACCAGAAGCAGCTCCCGCCGACCTCCTTCTTCGACCGCCTCGCCGACGACGACGCCGACAACGACTTCGACGAGGACGACGCCCTGCCGGCCGGCGCCACCGCGGCCGACATGGAGAGCATCCTGTCGCTATGCGAGGCGCGCGGCCTGCGTCAGCGCATGCTCGAATGGCACTACCGCTCGCGCGCGCCCTCGCTGATCCGGGTGTCGAACGCCGAGTTCTACGGCGACCGCCTGGTGCTGCCGCCCTCGCCGCTGCAGCTCGATCCCGACTACGGGCTCAAGTTCCGCCGCGTCCCCGGGGTGTATGCGCGCGGCGGCAGCGGGCTCGGCCGCCAGGGCACCAACCGCATCGAGGCCGAGGCGGTGGTGCGGGCGATGGCCGAGCACGCGCGCGCCTGGCCCGAGCTCTCGCTCGGCGTGGTCGCCTTCTCCAAGGCGCAGGCCGACATGCTCACCGAGGTGCTCGAGCTCGAGCGCCGCCGCGACCCGGTGCTCGACGCGCTGCTGCGCGAGGGCGGCGCCGAGGACGTCTTCGTGAAGAACATCGAGAACGTGCAGGGCGACGAGCGCGACGTGATCCTGATCTCGGTCGGCTACGGCCCGCAACAGGCCGGCGGCCGCCTCGAGGCGATGACCTTCGGGCCGATCAACGGCGAAGGCGGCGAGCGCCGGCTGAACGTGCTGTTCTCGCGCGCGCGGGTGCGCTGCGAGGTGTTCGCGTCCTTCGAGCCGGGCGACATCGACCCCGGGCGCGTCAGCCGCGAGGGGCCGCGGGTGCTCAAGCGCTTCCTGGAGTTCGCCCAGAGCGGCATCCTGGACGAGCGCGTCGCCACCGGCCTGGGCGCCGACAGCCCCTTCGAGGAGGACGTCGCCGCGGCGATCCGCGCGCTCGGCTACCTCGCCGACCCGCAGGTCGGCACAGCGGGCTTTCGCATCGACGTCGGCGTGCGCCACCCCGAGCGCTCCGGGCAATACCTGGTGGCGGTCGAGTGCGACGGCGCCGCCTACCACCGCGCGATTTGGGCGCGCGAGCGCGACCGCCTGCGCCAGGACATCCTGGAGAACCTCGGCTGGCGCTTCCACCGCATCTGGAGCACCGACTGGTTCCACCACCGCGCGCGCGAGATCGAGCGCCTGCGCAGCGCGCTGGAGGCCGCGCGCGCCGCCACCGCGAACGGCATCCGGGTGCGCGGGGCGAACCATGGCGCGGGCCGAGCCCAGCCTCATGGCGAAGCACGGGTCGCCGCCCGCGGCGAGGCGCGCGAAGGACAACTGGACGGCCGCCGGGACGACTCCCTCGCCGGGACACACGCCATGACGCGCGACGCCGCCACCGCAGATGCCGCGCAGGGACACCCGAACCTCCCTCCACCCGTACCCCCCGACGGCGATGCGTCCTTCGCGCTCGACCACCTCGCGCTCGTCGCCCCGGCCTATGTGCGCGCGGCGCCGGCGGTGCACTCCAGCCTCGAGCCGCACGAGGCGCCCGCCACCCAGCTCGCCGGGCTGGTCGCCGAGATCGTCGCCGTCGAAGGCCCGATCCACCTCGACGAGCTCGCCCGCCGCATCACCACCGCCTTCGGCCGCGCACGCGTGGGCAAGCGCATCGCCGCCGCCGTCGAGCACGCGGTCGGCCTCGCCCTGCGCCATCCGGCCGGGCTGGTGCGCGCCGGCGACTTCGTGATGACCCCCGCCCAGGCCGAATCCCCTCCCGTGCGCGACCGCAGCGCCGAGACCGGCAGCCTGCTCAAGGCCGCCAGCCTGCCCCCCGTCGAGATCGCCGCGGCCGCCGCGCTCATCCGCGCCGAAAGCGGCGCGATCGCCCCCGACGAGCTCGTCCGCGCCACCGCCCGCCTGCTCGGCTTCCAACGCCTCGGCCCGGAACTTGCGGAGGCCATCCGGCAAGCGGTGGAATAGGGGCATCGCACCCGCCGTATCTCCCCAGTCGATCGACCGCCGAATTCGCGGCTGCCGCCGCTCCTACAGGGCGCGGCGGATCGTGCAGCCGCGTCGGGCGCGGAAACGCCCCGCACGCGCGACGGTGCATGTAGGAGCGCCGGCAGGCGCGAAAGCGTCCCCCGAGCGCGCGACGCCCACCGCCTCCCCAACCACCGAATTCGCGGCTGCCGCCGCTCCTACAGGGCGCGGCGGATCGTGCAGCCGCGTCGGGCGCGGAAACGCCCCGCACGCGCGACGGTGCATGTAGGAGCGCCGGCAGGCGCGAATGCAGCGCCCGAGCGCGCGACGCCCACCGCCTCCCCAACCACCGAATTCGCGGCTGCCGCCGCTCCTACAGGGCGCGGCGGATCGTGCCCGACCTCCCTGCGACCAGGGCTGGAAGCGACGGCCGTCGAAATGCCAGCTCAGGAAGTCGCCGCGATGCTCGCCCTCGTTGAGGAAGAGCCCGAGCACCAGGTCGAGCGGCTCGCGGTAGTAGGTCGAGTCGGTCTCGGTGTCGCTGTCGAGGAGCGGCGCAGCCAACACCTCAAGCACCACGGCGGGCTTTCCATCGCGCGGATAACGGCGGTTGCGCAGCCCCGGCTTCCAGGTGACGAGATCGCCGGGCCGGAAGGTGTGGCGAGCCTCGAGCGACTGGTAACGCTCGACCAGCGCCTGGGCGAGCGTGTCCAGCGGCGAGTCGAGCGGGTCGTCGTCGAGCAGCAGCGGGGCGGTTTGCGGGTCGCCGAGACCGATCCGGTCGAGCAGCGCACGGGACGAGAGGGGGTCTTTCTTCCTGGGTTCCACGGTGGGGTCTCCATCGATTGCGGTGACGGTATTCGACCCCGTAGATGCGTCACCCGGTGTCGCACACAGGCCGAAAATGGCGGCATGGCAACGAAATGGAAATTCTCGCCCGACGACTCCGAAGCCGCGTAGATGCTCGTTTTGGGGCGTTCGAGGATCCCATCCGCCTACCCCCGATCCATGAATCACGTCACGCTCGATTCCGCCGCACCGCACTATGCTTCATCGCACGAGTACAAAGGCAAACGGGGTGAAAGCCCCGGACGCAAAACCACGGACCCCAAGCTGGACGCAGCCGGGTGGCCGGGCTCCCTCGCCCGAGGTGTTCGCCACACCGATGCCGTAGAGCATCCCCTTGGTCCGACGTCTGCCGGCTCGCGCACGACCCGACGACTCAGGACACAAGCGCCAACGGCGCCCCCCCATGACCCTCCTCTCCCGCCTGTACACCTACCGCGCCACCGAAGCGCGCAGCCCGACCGAGGATTTCCTCAGCGAGGCCTTCTGCGAATGGCTCGTCCTCGCCGCCCAGGCGGGGATCATGGACCGCGTGCTGCGCGAGCTCCTGCAACTGCCGGCGTCGCAATGCCCGCCGGCCGCCTACGATTTCGCCTCCATCCGCTGGTCCACCCAGCACCGGATCGGCCCCGGCTACCGCGGAACCGGCAAGCGCCCCGACCTCGTCGGCCAGGGCAAGGACTTCTTCCTGCTGATCGAGAACAAGATCGGCGCCGCCTTCACCCAGCACGAGGACGAAGACGGCAGCGCGCATCAACTCGCGCTCTATCGCGACTACCAGCAACGCCAGGACCTGCCCTACGGCGGAACCGTGCTGCTGACCCACCACACCCTCCCGCCTCCGGACTGGACCGGCCCCGTCCTGCCGTGGTCGCGCACGCACCGCTGGCTCGTCCGGCTGCTCGGGACCTTGCCGGCAAGAGGCAAACCCGCGGAAGAAGCCCTGAAGTACTGGACCCGACACCTGATCGCCTTCATCGAGGAAAACCAAATGAACGGAACCCGCATCGCCTTGAGCGACCTCATCGCGATTCCCGCCTACGAGCGCCTGCAGGACGGCATGCGCGGCCTGGCCGCCATCGCGCGCAAGGAGCTCACTACGCTTTGCAAAGGCTACGCCTGGGGCGACTTCAAGGTCCCGCACGGGTGGACAAACGGCGAGTTCAACGAATCGCAGTTCTTCGGCGGCCTGCTCACACCCGACGGGGTCAAAGCGAACGACTCCTCTCTGATCGTCTGGCTCGGCGTCCTCGCCAAACCCGCCTATGGCATCGGCCCGCACATCGACGGCATCCCCGAGCTGTCGGTGGGTATCGGCTTATGGACCGAGCAGCCGCCGAGCGCCCCGGAATGCACCGGGCTGACCGAGCGCCTGCGCCAGGATCTTTCGGCCCTTGCACCGAACATGAATTGGGAAGTCGATTGGATGCCGCACGCTGCCGACGATGAGATCTTCTCCCTGGTCGCCCGCGCTCGCCTGTCACTCATCGAATTGCATCAGCAGACCGGCGAAGACTTCTGGGACGACGCGGCACAGTCTTTTTTCAACACAGCGGGAAAGGCGGTTTTCAGCCTGCCGGCCGAGATCTGGGAGAAGTTCCGCACGCTGGAGTCTTAAGCCCGCGGATACACCCGTCATGGCCGTATCCAAAGACCGCATCGACCGCCTCGCCCAGCTCGAAGCCCTGATCCCCCGCCACGCCCCCGTCGAGGACTGCCCCGACCCGGGCCGGCTGGTCGATCGGATGGGCAAGCACTACGCCCACCACGCCAGCCCCGCCGCCCGCCGTCGCGCCATCCAGCGCGACCTGGAGGAGCTGGTCGCCGACGCGCGCATCGAGCCGGTCAACCCGGGCGGCAAGCCGCTGCGTTACCGGCGGCTACGGGAGGACACGGCGAGCGATCCCTACCTGTGGGACTACGCGCGCCGCTCGATCGATCGAGAACATCCTCGCGGCCGAACTGCCTGCCGGCCAGCTCGACGCGGTGTGGCAGCGCATGCTCGAGCCCGACAGCGGCACCGGGCTCGACGCGTCCCGGCTGCGCATCCTCAGTGACAGCCAGCGCCTGCAGCCCGCCGCGATCCGCGACGGCGCGCTGGCCGACGTGCTGGAAGCGCTGACGCGCGCGCAGACGCTGGTGATCGGCTACCGCGACGCCGCCGACAAGCTCACCCGCCCGGTGATCCATCCGCAGGCCCTGCTGCAACGCGGCCCGCGGGTGTATCTGTTCGCGATGAAGAACGACGAGGCGCTGGTGCGGATGTACGCGCTGCATCGCATCACCTCGTCGGCGCTCGGCAGCGAGCCGGCGCGCCAGGCGGCCGACTTCGACCTCGACCGCGAGATCCGCCGCGGCAACGCCGACTCCGGCACGGGAGACCGATACTGAAAACGCCAGCGGCACCCCCAGGGGCGCCGCTGGCGTTTTCAGGATGCAGCGCCTACGCAGCAGCTGCGGGGACGTCTGTCACTTCTCCTGGATGCGTCCGATGTAGTCAATCAGCGCCATGATGCGGCCACGAACGAAAACCTCCGGGTTGAAGGGCACGCCCATGTAGGCGGGCCAGTTGCTTCCGGCCTCGGCGCGGAGCTCCTGGCCCCACACCGGCATCTCGCGCGTGCCGTGGAAGAACGCCTCTTCCCGACCATCGATCAGCGCCTCGAGCGCCATCACCGGCACCACGCCCTTGTTGTTCTTCGCGACTTAAAAACGTCTTTTCAGCTATTAATCCGGCGTTATTGCTTCGAAATGCATTGAATTCGTACTCAGCCGGGAGCTGGAGCGCTTATCCATCAAAGATGACTTTTTTGTTACTGCCTGTATTGAAGCAAGTCCATGTACAAGGTTTTTCCCAGGGCTTTTTAAGCCTTTTTGCATGCCCCAAATGCATATCTATGGCGCAATAAAAGCCTGCTATTCATCTCCTGATCGGCGATGTCTGTGCGCGCTCCAGCCGAGGCAAGCGACAATGCGACACCGCGCGTCGCAAGACGCAGGAACATGTCGCCAATGGCCAGTGCCACTGCATCGAACCCTCGCCCCATGACCAAATCCCCCCCCTTCCCGCCCCTGCCCGCAGGCTTCATCGCCCTGCACGGCAACCGCATCGAGACCCTGCTCGACACCGTCGCCGGCTGGCTGGCGCAGCATCCGCTCGCGCCGCTCGAGTCCGAGGTGATCCTGGTGCAGAGCAACGGCATGGCCGAGTGGGTGAAGATGGCGATCGCGCGCCGGGCGGGGGTGTGCGCGGCGGCGGCGGTGCAGCTGCCGGCGCGCTTCCAGTG
>JAEUNQ010000204.1 GCA_016790365.1 Thauera sp.
GCTCGACGAGGCCTACACCGAATACCTCGCCCCCGAGCAGCGCTACGACTCGATCGCCTGGCTGGCGCGCTTCCCCAACCTGCTGGTGTCGCGCACCTTCTCCAAGGCCTACGGCCTGGCCGGCCTGCGCGTGGGCTACGCCATCGCCCACCCCGAGGTGGCCGACCTGATGAACCGGGTGCGCCAGCCCTTCAACGTGTCCTCGGTGGCGCTCGCCGCGGCCGAGGCGGCGCTCGACGACGACGAGTTCCTCGCCCGCAGCGCCGAGGTCAATCGCCGCGGCATGGCCCAGCTCGTCGCGGCCTTCCGCGAGCTCGGTCTGGAGTGGATCCCCTCGGCCGGCAACTTCGTCACCTTCAAGGTGGGCGACGCGATCGGGGTGAACCAGGCGCTGCTGCGCCAGGGCGTGATCGTGCGCCCGATCGCCGCCTACGGCATGCCGCACTGGCTGCGCGTGTCGATCGGCCTGCCCGAGGAAAACGCGCGCTTCATCGACGCGCTGCGCCAGGCGCTCGCCTGATCGGGGGCGGTACGATGGGGTGCATCGGCAAGCTGGTCGTCTGCGGGGTCGGCCTGATCGGCGGCTCCTTCGCGCTCGCGCTGCGGCGTGCGGGTGCGGTCGAGCGCATCGTCGGCATCGGCCGGCGGCGCGAGGTGCTGGAGCGCGCGTGCGCGCTCGGCGTCATCGACGAGATCGCCGAGGGCTGGGCGGATGCGCTCGACGGCGCCGATCTGGTGCTGCTCGCCGCGCCGGTGGGGCAGACCGACGCGATCCTCGCCGCGATGGCGCCGCACCTGCGCCCGGGTACGGTGGTGACGGACGCCGGCAGCACCAAGCGCGACGTGGTCGCCGCGCTACGCAGCCACCTCGGTGGTGCGCTCGCCGACGTGGTGCCGGCGCACCCGATCGCCGGCGCCGAGAAGAGCGGGGTCGAGGCCGCCTTCGCCGAGCTCTACATGGGCCGCAAGGTGGTGCTGACGCCGCTGCCCGAGAGCCGCCCCGAGGCGGTGCAGAAGGTCCGCGACGCCTGGGAGGCCTGCGGCGCCAACGTCGTCGGGATGACGCCGGAGGAGCACGATCGCGTCTTCGCCGCGGTGAGCCATCTGCCTCACCTGCTCGCCTTCGGCCTGGTCGATGACCTCGCCGGGCGCAGCAACGCGCCGTTGCTGTTCTCGCACGCGGCGAGCGGCTTTCGCGACTTCACCCGCATCGCCGGCAGCCACCCCGAGATGTGGCGCGACATCTGCGTCGCCAACCGGGTGGCGCTGCTCGAGGAGCTCGACGCCTACCTCGGCGAGCTCGCCCGCCTGCGCATGATGCTGGTCGAGGGCGACGGCGACGGCCTGGAGGCGGTCTTCGAGCGTGCCCGGCGCGCCCGCAACGCCTGGGCAGAAGGCCTGCCGATCCGCACCGCCGAGTGAGACCGGCGCTTTTTCCTGTCCCGCGGGGCAGGCCCCGTTTTTTGAGGTCATGATGGAATTTCTCGATCTGCCCCCGATGCTGGGTGCCGCCGGCAGCGTCCGCCTGCCCGGCTCGAAGAGCATCTCCAACCGCGTGCTGCTGCTCGCCGCGCTCGCCGAGGGCGAGACCGACATCCGCGACCTGCTGCTGTCCGACGACGTCGAGCGCATGCTCGAGGCCTTGCGCGCGCTCGGTGTCGACTGGCGGCGCCAGGGCGACAGCCTGGACTACCGCGTGCGCGGCGTCGGCGGCCCCTTCCCGGTGAAGACCGGCGATCTCTTCCTCGGCAACGCCGGCACCGCGTTCCGGCCGCTCACCGCGGCGCTGGCGCTGTCGGGCGGCGAATACCGCCTGTCGGGCGTGCCGCGCATGCACGAACGCCCGATCGGCGACCTCGTCGACGCGCTGCGCCAGCTCGGCGCCGACATCACCTGCACCGCCAACGAGGGCTACCCGCCGCTGCACCTGAAGCCGGCGACCATCCGCCCCGGCGGGGTGGTGCGCGTGCGCGGCGACGTCTCCAGCCAGTTCCTCACGGCGTTGCTGATGGCCTTGCCGCTGACCGGAGTGGAGACCACGATCGAGGTCGTGGGCGAGCTGATCTCCAAGCCCTACATCCGCATCACCCTCGAGCTGATGGCGCGCTTCGGCGTGCAGGTCGGGCAGCAGGGCTGGGCGCGCTTCGTGGTGCCCGGCGGCGCGCGCTACCGCAGCCCGGGCACGGTGTTCGTCGAGGGCGACGCCTCGTCGGCTTCCTACTTCCTCGCCGCCGGTGCGATCGGCGGCGGGCCGGTGCGGGTGGAGGGCGTGGGCCGGACCAGCATCCAGGGCGACGTGCGCTTCGCCGAGGCGCTCGAGCAGCTCGGCGCGCGCATCACCCTGGGCGACAACTGGATCGAGGCCGCGGCCCCCGCGGGCGGCGTGCTGAAGGCCTTCGACCTCGATCTCAACCACATCCCCGACGCGGCGATGACGCTCGCGGTGGCGGCGCTGTTCGCCGACGGGCCGTGCCGGCTGCGCAACATCGCGAGCTGGCGGGTCAAGGAGACCGACCGCATCGCCGCCATGGCCACCGAGCTGCGCAAGCTCGGCGCCGCGGTGGAGGAGGGCGCGGACTACCTGGTGGTGCAGCGCCCGCAGCGCCTGCAGCCGGCGGCGATCGACACCTACGACGACCACCGCATGGCGATGTGCTTCTCGCTGGCGAGCCTGGGCGGCTGCCGCGTGCGCATCAACGACCCGAAGTGCGTGAACAAGACCTTCCCCGGCTACTTCGAGGCCTTCGCGCGGGTGGCGCAGCCGGTGCCGGTGCTGGCCATCGACGGCCCCTCGGCCTCGGGCAAGGGCACGGTGGCGGCCCGCGTCGCCGAGGCGCTGGGCTGGCACTACCTCGACAGCGGCTCGCTCTATCGCCTGGTGGCGCTGGCCGCGACGCGCGCGGGCGTCGCCTTCGAGGACGAGGCCGGCGTGGCCGCGCTCGCCGCGACGCTGCCGGCGCGCTTCGAGGGCGGGCGGGTGCTGCTCGGTGAGGGCGCCGACTGCGACGTCACCGATGAGATCCGCTCCGAGGCCTGCTCCGTCGGCGCCTCCAGGGTTGCCGTGCTGGCGGCGGTGCGCGCGGCCCTGCTCGACCGCCAGCGCGACTACCGCGCGGCGCCCGGCCTGGTCGCCGAAGGGCGCGACATGGGCTCGGTGATCTTCCCCGACGCGGGGCTCAAGGTCTTCCTCACCGCCTCGGCCGAGGCGCGTGCCGAGCGCCGCTATAAGCAGTTGATCGAAAAGGGTTTGGCTGCTAATATGGAAAGTCTTCTGAGGGACCTTCAGGAACGGGATGCGCGTGATGCCGCCCGGCCTGTGGCGCCACTCGTGAAGCTGCCGGATGCGGCCCTGCTCGACACCACCCAACGGAACGTCGACGAGGCCGTCGCCTTCGTGCTCGATCTCGTCGGGCAGGGGGCGAAGTCGTCCGGTTGAACGCAATCGCGCGGGAGCGTGGGCTCCGGCGCGTTTTTTCTTGAACCAGCCATGTTTGCCGTCCCACGACGGTGCCGGAATCCACCTTTTATGTCCAACGCCACCCCTGCCTTCGAAGAAAGCTTTGCCGCCCTCTTCGAGGAAAGCCTCGCCCTCCAGGAAATGCGCGCCGGTGAAGTCATCACCGCCGAAGTCGTGCGCATCGACCAG
>JAEUNQ010000008.1 GCA_016790365.1 Thauera sp.
GTCACCTCACCATCAAGATGAAGAAGGCCGTCACCACGCCTTCGCCGATGATGAAGGAAGAGAAGTCGCGCTCGATGAACATCGGTGCCGACGACGCCAAGCCGGCCGACAGCGAAGCCGCTGCCGCCTGAGTTGCCTGAACCGGGTCTGAACGAACTGCGCCTCGATGCGCGCGTGGCCGAAGTGCTGCCGCTGCGTCGAACCCCTGCCGGAATACCGGTGGCCAGCTGTGTGCTGGCGCACGAATCGAAACAAGTCGAAGCGGGCCTGACCCGCGAGGTTTCGGTGGAAGTGCAGGCGGTGGCGCTGGGCGATCTGGCGGCGGTGCTGGCTGCGGCCGTTCCGGGCAGTGCGCTGCGCGCCACCGGATTCCTCGCCGCAAAGAGCCTGCGCAGTCGCAGCCCGGTCCTGCACCTGAACACAATCGAATTTCTCGAAGGAAACTGAAAATGGCCTTCAAGCCCAAATCCAAGTTCAAGAAGAAGGACGACCGCGGCGGTCGTGGTCTGTTCAAGCGTCGCAAGTTCTGCCGCTTCACCGCGGAGAAGATCGAAGAAGTCGACTACAAGGATGTGGACATCCTCAAGGACTTCATCACCGAAAACGCCAAGATCATGCCGGCGCGCATCACCGGCACCAAGGCGGGTTACCAGCGTCAGCTGTCGGTTGCAGTCAAGCGCGCCCGCTTCCTGGCCCTGATGCCCTACACCGACCTGCACCAGTAAGAGGAGAACGAACCCATGCAGATCATTCTTCTCGAGAAGGTCGTGAACCTCGGTGGCCTCGGCGACGTCGTCAAGGTCAAGGACGGCTACGCCCGCAACTTCCTCATCCCGCAAGGCAAGGCCAAGCGCGCGAATGCCGCCAATCTGGCCGAGTTCGAAGCGCGTCGCGTCGAGCTCGAGCGTGTCCAGGCCGAAAAGCTGACTGCCGCCCAGGAACTGGCCGGCAAGCTCGAAGGCGTCAGCGTCGAAGTGTCCCGCAAGGCCGGCATGGACGGCCGCCTGTTCGGCTCGGTCGGCAACGCCGACATCTCCGAGGCGCTCGCCGCCAAGGGCTTCGACATCGACCGCTCGGCCATCCGCATGCCGGACGGCCCGCTCAAGCAGGTCGGCGAGACCTCGCTCGAAGTGTCGCTGCACGCCGACGTGCTCGCCAGCATCACCGTCGTGGTGGCGGCCGAGCAGTAATCGCGGCTTCGCGTGCATCATGAAAGGGGCTGCCGTTGGCAGCCCTTTTTGTTTCCAGTGCCGCCCGACGGCGCCTACGCTTCGCCAGCGTCCCCCTGTCCGGCTCGCTACAATACGCGGCCCGGCCCCGATGGTGCATCCGATGAGCTCCGCGTCTTCCCGTTTCTCCGATTTCTCCGCCGACCCGCAGCTCGCCCAGATCAAGCTGCCGCCGCATTCGCTGGAGGCCGAGCAGTCCTTGATCGGCGGCATCCTGCTCGACAACCAGGCCTGGGAGCGCGTCGCCGACCTGGTGAACGAGGCCGATTTCTATCGCGACGACCACCGTCGCATCTATCGCCACATCACCAAGCTGATCGACCAGGGGCGGCCCGCGGATGCCGTCACCGTGTTCGAGTCGCTGGAGAAGAACGGCGAGGCGGAGCAGGCCGGCGGCCTCGCCTATATCGCGGAGCTCGCCAACAACACGCCGTCGGCGGCCAACATCCGGCGTTACGCGGAGATCGTCCGCGAGCGTGCGATCCTGCGCAAGCTGGTGGCGGTCGGTGATGAGATCGCCGCGAGCGCGCTGAGCCCCTCGGGCAAGGACGCCAAGGCGCTGCTCGACGAGGCCGAAGCCAAGGTCTTCGAGATCGCCGAGGCGGGCGCGCGCCACGCCAGCGGCTTCGTGTCGATCCAGCCCATCCTCAAGCAGGTGGTGGATCGCGTGCAGGAGCTCTACGACCGCGACAACCCCTCCGAGGTCACCGGCGTGCCGACCGGCCTGGTCGACCTCGACGAGAAGACCTCGGGCCTGCAGCCCTCCGACATGATCATCGTCGCCGGCCGCCCGGCGATGGGCAAGACCACCTTCGCCCTCAATCTCGCCGAGCACATCGCGATCGAGCAGCGCCTGCCGGTGGCGATCTTCTCGATGGAAATGCCGGGCACCCAGCTCGCGACGCGCTTCATCTCCTCGGTCGGTCGCATCGACATGCAGAAGATCCGCAGCGGCCGGCTCACCGACGACGACTGGCAGCGCCTGACCATGGCGATGGGCAAGCTCTACGACGCGCCGCTCTACATTGACGAGACGCCCGGCCTGAACCCCATCGACCTGCGCGCGCGCGCGCGCCGCCTGGCGCGACAGTGTGGCCGGCTTGGCCTGATCGTGATCGACTACCTGCAGCTGATGAGCGGCACGCGCGAGGGCGACAACCGCGCCTCGGAGCTGTCGGAGATCTCGCGCTCGGTGAAGTCGCTCGCCAAGGAGCTGAACGTGCCGATCATGGCGCTCTCCCAGCTCAACCGCAGCCTGGAGCAGCGCCCCAACAAGCGCCCGGTGATGTCCGACCTGCGCGAGTCCGGCGCCATCGAGCAGGACGCGGACATCATCATGTTCATCTACCGCGACGAGGTTTACAACCCCGACTCGCCGGACAAGGGGACGGCCGAGCTGATCATCGGCAAGCACCGTAACGGCCCCACCGGGACGGTGCGCCTCACCTTCATCGGCGAGAACACTCGCTTCGAGAACTACGCCGCCGCCCCGGGCATGTACTGAGCCCCATCGCAGGAGGCGCCCGGTTCCGAGGCATCGGCGGGGTTGAGCGCGCGGGCGTTGGCGCCCACCGGCGCGGCCTTCCCTGCCGCGGTTCCTGCAGGTGCGGCGGCAGGCGCGAACGGGTGCGGCGGCGCCCCGCATGGGGCCATCAGTATTTTTGCTGTTTTTTGTACTTGACCGTCGGGTTTGGGTGTCTATAATGCGCACCTCTTCCAGCGCAGCGGTGCTTGAACGCAAGTGCAGCGGGGCGGGGAGAGTGGAAGCGGCCGGGAGTTCGGGGTCTTGTCGTTCTGGGGTTTTCCGGGGCGGCGAAAAAAGATTCACGAGATGCTTGACAGGGTGATGTAGGTTCTACATAATCTCGCTTCTTCGCTGCAGCAACGCAGCGATTCTTTAAAAACTTGGACAACCGATAAGTGTGGGTGCTTGGTTGTTGTGGTCAGCGGCTTTGGTCGCGACGTATCACAATGATTGGTGCTCATGCTGATGAAAGTCAGTTATTTGAGTACTTTGCTGG
>JAEUNQ010000019.1 GCA_016790365.1 Thauera sp.
GTCGGATGTGCACGATCCGGACTTCTACTCGGCCATGTGGGGTGCCGTAGCGCGCAAGGGCTACTGGGCCGGCGAGATCGTGAATCGGCATCGTGACGGCGGCCTGTTCATCACCCGGCTGTCGATCACCGCAGTGTGCGATACGCAGGGGCGGCCGCTTCACCATGTGTGCAGCTACCAGGATATTTCGGCCGAGAGGCAGGCGCGGGAGCTGGCAGAGCATCTCAAGCTGTTCGATCAGCTCACCAACCTGCCCAACCGCAGCCTGCTCGAGGACCGTATCACCCATGCCCTGGCCAACAGCGCCGAACGCGGTGAACTCGGTGCGGTGATGATGCTGGACCTGGATCTGTTCCAGAAGGTGAACGACTCGTGGGGCCACGGGGTGGGAGACCGGCTGCTGACCGAGATGGTGCGGCGCATGCAGGGCGTTGCGGACAACGGCGAGACGCTGGGCCGCTTCTCGGGCGACAGCTTCGTGCTGATGCTCGAGAACCTTGGGCACGATCGCCAGGCGGCCGCCGGACGTGCCCAGGACCTTGCGGAGCTGGTCAGGCAGGCGATCGCGGTCCCGATGACGATCGAGGGACGTCGGATCTCGAGCACCGCAACGATTGGCGTGACGCTTTTCCGGGGGCGGGAAGCTTCGCCGGAAACCTTGCTGCGCCAAGCCGAACTGGCGATGTACAGGGGCAAGAAATTGGGCCGCAATGTGGTCCGCTTCTTCGAGGACGCGATGCAGTCGGAGCTCGACCGCCGCAACCTGCTGGAAGAGGAACTGCGCGAGGCCATCGAGCAGCGTCAGCTCGTGCTCTACTACCAGGTGCAGGTCGATGCCGACGGACGCCCGATCGGTGCGGAGGCACTCATCCGCTGGCTCCATCCGGTGCGAGGTCTGGTGCCGCCGTTCGCGTTCATTCCGCTGGCAGAGGAAACCGGGCTGATCGAGCCGATCGGCCGCTGGGTGCTTGCCACGGCATGCCAGCAGCTCGCACGGTGGTCGGATGACGATCTCTTCAGTCGGCTCACCCTTGCAGTCAACGTGAGTCCGCCGCAATTCAAGGCGGCGAGTTTCGTTCAGGATGTATTCGATGAACTCGAACGCACGGGCATCCCCGCCAATAGCTTGAAGCTCGAGGTGACCGAGAGCCTTGCAATCGATGATTTCGATGCATCGGTGGACAAGCTTCGACAGCTCAGGGCCAGCGGCGTGAGGATCTCCCTGGACGATTTCGGCACCGGCAATTCCTCGCTCAACTACCTGACGAAGCTGCCGCTCTCGCAGCTGAAGATCGACAAGTCCTTTGTTGACGAGCTGCCGGCCAGCCATCGCGACGCGATGGTGGCCCAGACGATCATCGCCATGGGACGCGGCCTGGAACTCGACGTGATTGCCGAGGGGGTGGAGACCCGTGCGCAGTACGAATATCTCGTCGCCCAGGGCTGTCACGCCTTCCAGGGCTACCTGTTCGGCAAGCCGCTGCCCCCGGACGTTTTCGAGGCGGCAGTGCGCGAGCGCGCGAGCTCGCAGGTGTCGCGATGAAATCCCGGTCTCGCCGCCTCGCCTTGTGTTTCGTTCTCGCGGCTCTGACGCTGTTCGTGGCCCTGCCTGCGCGTGCCGGCGCCCTGGTGATCGCGACCGTCGAAAGCGCCCACATGCGTCGCCTGCAAGCCCTCAGCAGCGAGTTCGAGAGGGCCAACCCGGAGATCCGCATCCGGTGGGTCGTTCTCGAGGAGTCCGAGCTGAGGCGGGTGGCAAGTGCCGAGATCGAGACACGGGACGGACTCTTCGACGTGATTACCATCGGTATGTTCAAAGTACCGATCTGGGCTGCCAGCGGATGGATCAAACCCTTGCGGTCGCCGCACGATTTCGATTTGGACGATCTGCTGCCGACCGTCCGCAAAGCGCTTTCCTTCCAGCATGAGCTGTATGCCGCGCCCATCTACGGCGAGAGCTCGATGCTGATGTACCGCAAGGACCTGTTGCACAAGGCGGGCCTCACCATGCCCGACAGACCGGCCTGGACGGAGGTTGCCGCGTTTGCAGCGAGGCTTCACGACCCTGCCAATGGCGTGCATGGAATCTGTCTGCGTGGCCGCCCGGGCTGGATCGAGAACATGGCGCTGGTGAGCACCATGGTCAATTCGTTTGGCGGTCAATGGTTCGATGTCGGCTGGCGACCCCAACTGGACAGTCTGCCGTGGAAGAAGGCGGTGGGCCTGTATGCGGAACTCCTGAATCGATATGGACCGCCCGATGCGGCTTCACTGGGCGACGAGGAGAATCGCTCGCTGTTCGCGTCGGGCAGATGCGCCCAGTGGGTCGGGCCGACCGCCGCTGCGGAAGTCCTCACGAACCCCGAGTCGAGTGCAGTCGCCGCAGAGGTCGGCTTCGCAGCCGCTCCGTCCGAGGTCACGGCCAAGGGTGCGCAATGGCTGTGGGCTTGGGCGCTGGCGATCCCGAGCAGCATCGACCCCGTTCGGGAGGCCGACGCGCGCAAGTTCATCCACTGGGCGGCTTCACGCGACTACGTCGAGCTCGTGGCGGCCCGGCAGGGCTGGGGGGCCGTGCCGACGGGCACCCGGAGATCGACCTATGCTCGGCCGGAGTTCCAGCGCGAGGCGCCCTGGGGTGTGCATGAGCTCGAAGCGATGCTCAGCGCAGACCCGGAAGACGCCACCCTGTCGCCAAGTCCTCACCTGGGCATTCAGTTCGCGGCGGTCCCCGAGTTCATCCCCATCGGCGACGAAGTCGGCAACTTGATCGCCGAAGCGCTCGCCGGACGCCTGAGTGTGGAAGAGGCGTTGGCGCGCGGGCAGGATGCAGCGCGACGTCGGATGATTCGTGGAGGTTACCCTCGGTAGCGGGGACGGCCGCAGGACCCGCATCGCCGCTGCCACACCTGCCTCGAATCGATAGACTGCGTCACTCGAGCTGCGCGATCGCGCTGCATTGCCGCACCCCCCGACCGGAGTTCCCCATGCCCGACCGCTGCGCCTGGTGCGGCACCGATCCGCTCTACGTCGCCTACCACGACACCGAGTGGGGTGTGCCCAATCACGACGACCGCCACCTCTTCGAGATGCTCGTGCTCGAGGGCGCGCAGGCGGGGCTGAGCTGGATCACCATCCTGAGGAAGCGCGAGAACTATCGTCGCGCCTTCGACGACTTCGATGCCGAGCGCGTCGCGCGCTACGGGGACGCGGATCTGGCGCGCCTGCTCGCGGACGCGGGCATCGTGCGCAATCGGCTGAAGATCGAGTCGGCGGTGAACAACGCGCGCGCGACGCTGGCGGCGCGGGAGCGCTACGGGTCGCTGGATGCGCTGCTGTGGCGCTTCGCCGGGGATTCGCCGCCGGCGGTGCCGCCGCGCAGCCTGGCGGAGATTCCGGCGCAGACCGCGGCGTCGCAGGCGATGAGCCGCGAGCTCAAGCGGCTGGGTTTCCGCTTCGTGGGGCCGACGGTGTGCTACGCCTTCATGCAGGCGGTGGGGATGGTGAACGACCACGTCGAGGGCTGCTTCCGCCAGCGCGAGATCGCGGCGAGTCGCTGCGCTACTTCACCACCCCCCAGGCCTTGAGGCGGTTGTAGGAATACTGCGCCGCATTGCCCTGCTGGCTCTGGCGCAGGTAGGCGACGTAGTGCTGGGCGGCGGCCTGGCGGTTGCCCATGCCTTCGAGCGAGATGCCCTTGAGGAAGGTGATGCCGGCATCGCCCGGCAGCAGGCGGTCGAAGCGGTCGAGGTTCTGGTAGGCGCGGCCGGCGTCGCGCTGCTGCAGGGCGAGCACGCCGGCAAGCTTGTAGGCCTGCGCTTCCTGCGGGTAGATCTCGCGTGCGTTGTCGGCGTAGCTCACCGCCTTCGCGGTCTGGCCCTGGGCCTGCAGGCACTGGGCCATGCGCAGGTTGCTCGCGTAGTCGCGCGGGGTCTTGGCCAGCGCGGACTGGAACTCGGCCTGAGCCTTGGCGTACTGCTTCGTGGCCATCGCGGTCTCGCCGTTCTTGCAGGCGTCGATGGTGGGGCGGATGCGGCGCAGGCTGGCGGTGCTGTCCATGAAGCGCTCGCGGCGCGCGTCCAGGCTGTTGCTGATGCGGTAGCGCGAGTCGGCCGCGGCCTGCGCGGCGTCCATGCGCTCACGGCTCATCGGGTGGGTGGAGAACATCGTCTGCAGCAGCGACGGGGCGGCTTTTTCCTCGGAAACCAGCAACTGGTGCAGGCGCACCATGCCGGTGGCGGGGTAGCCGGCCTTGACGAGGTACTCCTGGCCGAGCGCGTCGGCCTCGCGCTCGTGTTCGCGCGAGTAGCCGGCGAGCAGGGCGCTGGCGCCGATCTGCCCGCCCATGCTCATCAGCCCGCCCCAGTCGGAGTTCTGCGCCGCGACGTTGAGGCCGGCGAGCGCCGCCTGCGCGACCAGGTTCTGCCCCTGGCGCTGGGCGGCGTGGCGGGCGTTGACGTGGCCGAGCTCGTGGCCGAGCAGGGCGGCGAGCTGGGCCTCGTCGTCGAGGTCGGCGAGGATGCCGCGGGTGACGCCCATCGCGCCGCCGGGGAAGGTGTAGGCGTTGACGTAGTTGGCGTTGAGCACGCGGTAGGAGTAGGGCATCTGCGGCCGATGGGTGAGCAGCCCCATGCGCTGGCCGATATCGGCGACGTAGCGGTTGACCGATTCGTCCTGGATCGCGCCGAGGTCCTGCGAGAACTGGTGCGGCGCGACCTGGGCGTCGGTCTGTACCTCCTGCGCCTCGCTCATGCCGACGAGGATGGACTTGCCGGTGACCGGGGAGGTGGCGCAGCCCGAGAGGCTCGCAGCGCCGGCTCCGAGCAGCCAGAGCGCCTGGCGGCGGGTGATGCGGTTGCGTTCGAGGCTGAGCGCGAGGTCGTCGAAGAAGCTCATGGCATTCGCCCGTCTGAGGACATGAGGCGATTGTAGCCACGTCGCGGCAGGCGAGGGTTCATGTAGGAGCGGCGCCAGCCGCGAATAAGACCGTGCAGCCGGCGGCGTGACCGCAGCCGATCTAAACCGCTTTCGCGGCTGGAGCGCCGTGTAGGAGCGGCGCAAGCCGCGAATGGGGTGGGCGCAAGCCGCGATGGGGGAGGGGGAGGGGGAGGGAGGCTCTTTGGGGGCGCGACGGCCACGAGGCTACAGCCACCGGGCCTTGCGGAAGCGCCACCACAGGAGGGCGCTGGCGCTGGCGATCACGCCGAGGCCGAAAAGGTAGCCGTATTCCCACTCCAGCTCGGGCATGTGGGCGAAGTTCATCCCCCAGATGCCGGCAAAGGCGGTGGCCACCGCGAAGATGCCGGCCCAGGCGGCCAGGCGCTTGCTGACCTCGGTCTGGTCGATGGTGACCAGCGAGATGTTGACCTGGATCGCGGTGCCGATGGTCTCGCGGATGCTGTCGAGCGAGGCGTTGATGCGGGCGAGGTGGTCGAAGACGTCGCGGAAGTAGTGCCGGCTCTTGGCGCAGACCTCGGGCACGCGGCCGCTGTGCAGCTTGCCGGCGGCCTCCATCAGCGGCAGCACGGCGTGCTTGAGCAGGGTGACCTTGCGCTTTAGGCGGTAAAGGCGGCGGATGTTGGAGCGCGCCGCACCCTTGGTGAAGATGCGGTCTTCCAGCGCCTCGACCTCGGTCTCGAGCCTCTCTATGAGCGGGAAGTAGCCGTCGACCACCGCGTCCATCAACGCATACAGCACGTAGCCGGGACCCTTGGCGAGCATCTTCGGCTCGCGCTCGCAGCGCGCACGCACGCCGAGGAAGTCGCGCGCGTGGTTGTTGCGCACCGACAGGATGTAGTTGGTGCCGACGAAGACGTGTACCTCGCCGACCTCGAGCTTGCCCTCGCGCTCCTCGACCAGGTGCATGACCACGAAGAGTTCGTCGTCGTACTCCTCGACCTTGGGGCGCTGGTGGCGGTGGTTGGCGTCCTCGATGGCGAGCTCGTGCAGGCCGAACTCCTCCTTCATCACCGCGAGCTCTTCGGCGCTGGCGTCCTTGAGCGCGACCCAGACGAAGGTCTCGGGCTGCTGCACGTACTCGCTGATGTCCTCGACCGGGATGTCGTCGAGCTTGCGGCCGTGCTGGTAGGCGGTGCAGTTGATGAGCATCGCGGTGCGTCCTCGCTCAGGTCTTCAGCGCTTTCGCTTTTGCGCCACCGGGCTTCGCGCCGTCGGCCTTCACACCGTCGGCCTTCGGCTCATCGGCCCTCACCGCGTCGAGCAGGTCCTTCACGGCCTTCACCCGCTCCTTGAGGTTGGGCAGGCTGGCGCGGCGCACCAGCTTCTCCGGGCCAGCCATCTTGGTGCTGCGGTCCTTCTGGATCAGGAAGATGACCTTGACCGGGTCGATCGGCGCGTCCTTGGCGAACTGCACGCTGATCTGCGCGTCCGAGGCGTCGAGCTTGTTCACCCCGTAGTCCTTCACCAGCATGCGCAGGCGGTGGGTCTCGACGAGCGCGGTGGTCTGCGGCGGGAGTTCGCCGAAGCGGTCGATGAGCTCCTCCTGCAGCGCGCGCAGGTCTTCTTCGAGCTCGCAGTTGGCCAGGCGCTTGTAGAGCGTCAGGCGCTCCTGCACGTCGGGGCAGTAGTCGGTGGGGAGCAGCGCCGGGGTGTGCAGGTTGATCTCGGACACCACCTCCAGCGGCTGCGACAGGTCGGGCTCCTTGCCGGCCTGCAGGTCCTTGACCGCGCGCTTCAGCATCTCGGTGTACAGGCTGAAGCCGACCTGCTGGATCTCGCCCGACTGGTTCTCGCCCAGCACCTCGCCGGCGCCGCGGATCTCGAGGTCGTGCATCGCCAGGTAGAAGCCGGAGCCGAGGTCTTCCATCATCGCGATCGCTTCGAGCCGCTTCTGCGCCTGTGCGGTGGGCTTGGCACCCGGCATCGTCAGCAGGTAGGCGTAGGCCTGGTGGTGGCTGCGGCCGACGCGGCCGCGCAGCTGGTGCAGCTGCGCCAGGCCGAAGCGGTCGGCGCGGTTGATGAGGATGGTGTTGGCGGTGGGGATGTTGATGCCGGTCTCGATGATGGTGGTGCACAGCAGCAGGTTGGCGCGCTGCTGGGTGAAGTCGCGCATCACGCGCTCGAGTTCGCGCTCCGGCAGTTGGCCATGGCCGACGACGATGCGCGCCTCGGGCAGCAGCTCCTCGAGGTCGTTGCGCATGTTGTCGATGGTGTCGACCTCGTTGTGCAGGAAGTACACCTGGCCGCCGCGCTTGAACTCGCGCAGCACCGCCTCGCGGATCACGCCGCGGCTCGACGGCTGCACGAAGGTCTTGATCGACAGGCGCTTTTGCGGCGGCGTGGCGATCACCGAGAACTCGCGCAGGCCCTCCATCGCCAAACCCAGGGTGCGCGGGATCGGGGTGGCGGTCAGCGTCAGGATGTCGACCTCGGAGCGCAGCTGCTTCAAGGCCTCCTTCTGGCGCACGCCGAAGCGGTGCTCCTCGTCGATGATCACCAGCCCCAGGCGCTTGAAGACGACGTCCTTCTGCAGCAGGCGATGGGTGCCGATGATGATGTCGACCTTGCCTTCCGACAGTTGCTGCAGGGCTTCGGCCTGCTCCTTGGCGGACTTGAAGCGCGACAGCTCGGCGATCCTGATCGGCCAGTCGGTGAAGCGGTCGGCGAAGGTCTGGTAGTGCTGTTCGGCGAGCAGCGTGGTCGGGCACAGCACCACCACCTGCTTGCCGTCGGCCACCGCGATGAAGGCGGCACGCAGCGCGACCTCGGTCTTGCCGAAGCCGACGTCGCCGCACACCAGACGGTCCATCGGGCGGCCGGACTTCATGTCGCTCACCACCGCGTCGATGGCTGACTGCTGGTCGGGCGTGGTCTCGAAGCCGAAGCCCTCGGCGAAGGCCTCCAGGTCGTGCTGCTTGAAGTCGAAGCGGTGGCCCGGGCGCGCGGCGCGCTGGGCGTAGAGCGCGAGCAGTTCGGCGGCGGTATCGCGCACCTGCATCGCCGCCTTCTTCTTCGCCTTCTCCCACTGGCCGGAGCCGAGGCGATGCAGATCGATCGCGTCCGGGTCGGCGCCGGCGTAACGGGTGATCACGTGCAACTGCGACACCGGCACGTAGAGCTTGTCGCCGCCGTTGTATTCCAGGTGCAGGAACTCGGTGTCGCCCTCGCCCAGGTTCATGTGGATGAGGCCGAGGTAGCGGCCGATGCCGTGCGAGACATGCACGACCGGGTCGCCGACCTTGAGCTCGGAAAGGTCGCGCAGCCAGCCTTCCATGGTGGCGGCCTTGCGCGCGTCGCGGCGCACGCGGCTGCGTGCGGTGGCGGCGTAGAGCTCGGTCTCGGTGAGCACCGCGAGCCGGGCTGTGGGCAGCACGAACCCGCGCGCGAGCGGCGCGACGCCCAGCGCCAGGCGGGCGTCGCCATCGAGGAAGGCGCCAAAGTCGGCGCTGGCCTCGGGCTTGACGCCGTATTCGGCGAAGAATTCGGCCATCGTCTCGCGCCGGCCGGGCGAGTCCGACAGCAGCAGCACGCGGCCGTCGAAGCCGTCGAGGAAGGTCTTGAGCTTGTGCAGCGGGTCGGTGGCCTTGCGCTCGACCGCGACCTCGGGCGGGGGCAGGGCGAGCGCATCGGTGGCGCCGGCTGCCGCTTCGGCCCCCGCTTCGGCACCAATGGCGAGGCGCGGCAGGTTCTTCAGTGCGATGAAGAAGGCCTCGTCGGTCAGGAAGATCTGCTCGGGCGGCAGCACCGGCCGGGTGCGATCGCCCTTGAGCAGGTCGTGGCGCGAGCGCGTGTCCTTCCAGAACTCGGCGATCGCCGCCGGCACGTCGCGGTGCAGCAGCACCGGCGTCTCGGCGGGCAGGTAGTCGAGCAGGGTCGCGGTCTCGTCGAAGAACAGCGGCAGGTAGTATTCGATGCCAGCGGGCGCGATGCCGTTGGAGACGTCCTTGTAGATCGAGGCGCGCGTCGGGTCGCCCTCGAAGGTCTCGCGGAAGCGGCTGCGGAAACGCGTGCGGCCCTTGTCGTCGAGCGGAAACTCGCGCGCCGGCAGCAGGCGAATCTCCTTGGTGGGGTACACCGTGCGCTGCGTGTCGGGGTCGAAGGTCTTGATGCTCTCCACCTCGTCGTCGAAGAGGTCGATGCGGAAAGGCAGCGGCGAACCCATCGGGAACAGGTCCACCAGCCCGCCGCGCACCGAGAACTCGCCCGGGCTCACCACCTGGGTGACATGCGCGTAGCCGGCGAGCGCCATCTGCGCCTTGAACTGCTCGACGTCGAGCCGCTCGCCCTGCTTGAGGAAGAAGGTGTAGGCGGCGAGGTAGGCCGGCGGCGCCATGCGGTAGAGCGCGGTCGAGGCCGGCACCAGCACGAGGTCGGTCTCGCCGCGGCTGATCGCATAGAGCGTGGACAGGCGCTCGGAGATCAGGTCCTGGTGGGGTGAGAAGTTGTCGTAGGGCAGGGTCTCCCAGTCGGGCAGCAGGTGCGCGCGCAGCCCGGGGGCGACCCAGGCGATCTCGTCCTGCAGGCGCTGGGCGTCGAGCGGGTTGGCGGTGATCACCACCAGCATGCGGCCGCGGCTGGCGAGCTGGGCGATGGCGAACGCGTCGGCCGAGCCGGCGAGCGGCTCGAGGTCGAGGCGGCTGCCCGGCTTGGGAAGCTTGTGCGTGGCGAGCCGGGAGAGGAGGGCGTCGAGGGAGAAGGACATCGTGATTTCTTGAGCGTCTTCAGCAGGCTGTGGCCATCTGTCGCCGCGAGGGGACGGAGCGCTTGGCGGTGGGGACGCGGAGGGCGGCAAAGAAGGAATTATCGTTCATCCCGGCCCGGCCGCGCACCACGTGATCGCTCGAGGTTGGGTGGGCGGGTTCAGGCGGTCGCCGAAAGGCTGGGGGCCTGGCCGGGGATGAGCGCGGAAGAATAGGCTTGTGCCGCCTGCAGGCCGCGGTAGCCGGGGCCATCCCGCGTAGCGGGCGCCTGGGTGCCCGCGCCGCCCTGCTCGAATTCGCGGCGGGCGATCTCCAGGCGCGCATCGACCGCCATGCGGGAAGCCTGCGCGGCCACCTGGCGGTCCTGGCCCGAAGGCTCGGCGGGGGCGAGCGCGGCGGCGCGGATGCGCTCGGCCTTGGCGAGGGTTTCCTCGGGCGTGCGGCCCGGCGAGGTGTCGATCCCGACCTCGCCGCCGATCGCGTAGCGCTGGCCGTCCGGGCCGGTCTGGTAGGTGTAGCTGGCGCCCCGGGTCACCAGGCCGGCGCCTGCGGCGACATGGGCCATCTCGTGGGCGCGTACCTCGCGGTCGCGCTCCTTGAGCTCGGCGACCTGGCGCTGCTCGGCCTCGGAGAGCGTATCGGCGCTCCGCGCACGCGTCCCTTGCGCCTTGCCGCCGTCTTCGGCCGTCGCCGGGCCCCTCGGGGTGTCCGCAGCTCGGGCAGCACTGATCGTCGCGGCCTGGCGCCACGCAGCTTGAGCTCCGCCGAGCGAGGAAACCGACATCACGGACATGACCTGTACGGGCCTCGATCCTATTCGACTTTCGTGCGCTCGACCGCGGCGAGGTGCTGCTCGAGCCAGCTCGTCACCGCTCGCGCCTGCAGGGCCTCCTGCTGGCGGGCGTCACCGACGTCGGGCAGGGCGAGCCAGTGGCGCGGGCCCCCCAGCAGGGAAAAGGCCTTCTCGAGGATCGCGCTCTCCGGGGTGCCGGGGCTGACGATGAAGCGCACCGGGCAGCGCAGATGGCGCAGGGGCTCGGCGCCCGCGAGGTCGGCGCGGCCGTCGACGCAGGCGATCGCCGCGAACGTCTCCGGTGCCTTGACCGCTGCGCGGATCGCGGCGGCACAGCCGGTATCCTGTGCGACGAGGCTGATCTGCAGCCCGGCGAGCGGTGGCTGGTGGGCGATCCACTCGACCGCCGCGAGGATGCGTTCGGTCAGGCGGGCGATGTTGAACGAGGCATCGGGATCGCGAAGGGCCTCCTGGCGGGTCAGCAGGTCGAGGCGGATGGTGGCGAAGCCGCGCGACTGCAGGGCGATTTCGACCGGCCGCGGCCCGGTGTCGAGCGCGGGGTGGCCGCTGGACTGCGGCAGGACGGCAAGCCCGCGCACGTCCGGTGCGTGGGCGAGCAGGCCGTCGAGCCAGGCGCCCTGTGCGGGGATGCTGATGAGGGTGTTCCGAAGTTTCACGTTGCTCGTCGAATGTGGTCAGGCGCCGTGACGATGCATGGCGACCGGGATGCGGCGTGCGCCGAAGGCGTCCCCGACGGCTGCCCCGACGGAACCGAAACGGCCGGCCAGGCGTGCGTCGCAGCGCGGACAGGCGCCTTCGGGGGTGAGCCGATAGCTGCGGATCTCGTACCAGTCGCGCACGATCAGGGGCTCGCCGCAATCTGCGCAGTGGGTCGTGTCGCCCTCGGGATCGTGCACGTTCCCCGTATAGACATGGTGCAGCCCGGCGTCGAGCGCGATGCGGCGCGCGCGGGCCAGCGTGGCGGGCGGCGTGGGCGGCAGGTCGTCCATCTTGAAGTCGGGGTGGAAGGCGCTGAAGTGCAGCGGCACCTCGGCGCCAAGTTCCTTGCGCACCCAGTTCGACAGCGCGGTGATCTCGCTGTCGGAGTCGTTGTGCCCGGGGATCAGCAAGGTGGTGAGCTCGACCCACACGTCGGTCTCGTGGCGCAGCCAGAGCAGGATGTCGAGCACCGGCTGCAGGTGGGCGCCGCAGAGCTTGACGTAGAACTCGTCGGTGAAGCCCTTGAGGTCGACGTTGGCCGCATCCATCCGCGAGAAGAAGTCGTGCCGCGCGCACTCGGAGATGTAGCCGGCAGTGACCGCGACGGTCTTCAGGCCGCGGGCATGGCACGCGTCGGCCACGTCCATGGCGTACTCGGCGAAGATCACCGGGTCGTTGTAGGTGAAGGCGACGCTGTGGCAGCCCCAATGCAGTGCCGTCTCGGCGATCTCCTCGGGCGAGGCCTCGTCCATCAGCGTGTCGAGGTCTCGCGACTTGGAGATGTCCCAGTTCTGGCAGAACTTGCACGCCAGGTTGCAGCCGGCGGTCCCGAAGGAGAACACCTTGCTGCCCGGGTAGAAGTGGTTGAGCGGCTTCTTCTCGATCGGGTCGATGCAGAAGCCCGAGCTGCGCCCATAGGTGGTGAGCAGCATGTCCTCGCCCTCGCGCATGCGCACGAAGCACGCGCCGCGCTGGCCGGCGTGGAGCTTGCACAGGCGCGGACAGAGGTCGCACTGGTAGCGGCCGTCTTCGAGGCGGTGCCAGTAGCGTGCGGGATGGTGGCTGCCCACGTCGGGGCGACCGACGTCGGCTGCAGGCTCGGGCTGGGTGTTCATGAGGTCTCCCGTTCGGACTCCTTCCACTTCTCGACGTGATAACGCGCGGCCATCAGCTCGACCACCTCGCGGTTGGTGGGCAGGCCGGCCTTGTGCTTGAGCGCGGCGAGGAACTGGCGCGGCTCGGGCAGTTGTTCCCACACCTGGGGCAGGAAGGTGGCGCTGTGGCAGCCGGAGAAGAGGATCAGCCCGTCCTCGCCCGGGCGCAGCTGGGCGAGCAGCTCTTCCTCGCCGAAGAAGTCGAGGAACTCGGGTTCGGACAGGATGGAGACCTCGATCGTCACCGCGTCGAGCTCCTCGGCTGCGAGCGGCGCGAAGCGCGAATCCTCGAAGGCGGCCGAGAGTGCGTTGTGAATCACGTCCTCGCCGAGCTCGCGCGAGCGTCGCAGGCTGCCGATGCAGCCGCGCAGTTCGCCGTCCCTGGCGAGGGTGATGAAGGTCGCGCCCTTCTCGCGCAGGCGCGGATCGTCCGGGACGACCGGGGCGGGACCGCGGCCGAGGCGGTGGGCGATCGCGGCGCGGGCGAGCGCGAGAAGGGTGGTACCGAAATCAGTGTCGGGCATGGCTTGGGGGTTCCGCTTCACAAAAGGCGATGCTGGTGTAGCCGACGACGCGCGAGCGGTCGCCCGCGGTGTCGCCGGAGTTGCGCAGGTCCAGCAGGTGGGCCTGCAGGTGGTGCTTGCGGGCGGCGAGCAGCAGCCCGTTGATCGGGGTGGCGCCGCAGGCCTGCTCGTGGTCGAGGCCGGCTCGCAGCTCGAGCACCTGGTCGACTGCAGCACGGTCGGACCATTGCGCCTCGCGGTAGCTCAGGTAGTGCGAGAGGTCCGAGCTGATCAGGATCAGGGTCTCGGGGCCGCCCCACAGGCTTTCGATGAGCCCGGCGGTGGCTTCGGGCGAGGCATCTCCGACAAGGACCGGGACGATCTCGAAGCGTTCCAGGCTGACCTGGAGGAAGGGCAGCTGTACCTCGAGGCAGTGCTCGACGGCGTGCGGGCGGTCGTCGACCAGGACGTCGTCACGCGCCTGCAGCGCCTCCCACTCCGCTCGGGCAAGTGGAACCTCGCCGAGCGGCGTGGAGAAACACTGTGCAGCCGGCAGCGAGAAGCCACGCACCGCCACGCGGTGGGTGGGGCCGAGCATGACGACGCGGCGGATGCGCTCGCGCATCGGGGCGAGCAGCGCATACGCGCTCGCCGCCACCGGCCCGGAATACATGTAGCCCGCGTGCGGCACGATGATCGCCTTGGGCTCGGGCGCGGCCTCGAAGGCGACGGCGGTGGAGAGCATCTCGGCGAGCTGGGTGCGCAATACGCGCTCGTCGCGAGGATAAAACTGCCCGGCCACAGCGGCCGGACGGATCGAAGCGAGTGCCATGGTGTGCAGTCCTGCGGGAATGCCATCGTTGGAACAATTTCCATTATAGGCAGCCCGGCCGGGATCGTCCCGTATCGGAGCCCGTGTGCGGGCAATCGCTGGAAGGCCCGTCGCCGGCCCGCTCCGGCGGACGGCGCGGATAGAATGCCGGTCATGCAGACCACCCACCCACGCCATTTCGCCATCGTGCCCGCCGCAGGCAGCGGCTCGCGCATGGCCGCCTCGCGTCCCAAGCAGTACCTTTCGCTGCTCGGTCGCCCCCTGATCCACCACGCCCTCTCGGTGCTGTGCGCCGCACCGGCGATCGACGCGGTCTTCGTCGTGCTCTCGGTGGACGACGCCGAGTGGGCGATGCACGACTGGAGCGCGCTCGGTCCGCGCCTGCGTCCGCTCTTCTGTGGTGGTGCCACGCGTGCCGACAGCGTGCTCGGCGGCCTGCGCGCGATCGCCGGGGAGGCCGCTGCGGGCGATTGGGTGCTGGTGCACGACGCCGCGCGTCCCTGCCTGGCGCCGTGGCATGTCGACAAGCTGGTGCGCGAGCTCGCCCACGACGAGGTCGGCGGCCTGCTGGCGGTGCCGGTGGCCGACACCCTCAAGCGTGCCGACGAGCACCGTCACGTCCGCGAGACCGTGCCGCGCGACAGCCTGTGGCAGGCGCAGACGCCGCAGATGTTCCGCTACGCCATGCTGCGCCGCGCGCTCGAGGGTGCGCGCGAGGTCACCGACGAGGCGAGCGCGATCGAGTCCGCCGGCTTGCGTCCGCGTCTCGTGCAGGGCGACGCCACCAACCTGAAGGTCACCTATCCGCTCGACCTGCACCTGGCCGAGTGGATCCTCAAGAACCGCGAGGGCCACAACGCATGAGCACCCCCTTCATCCCCTTTCGCATCGGCCAGGGCTTCGACGTGCACGCCCTGGTTCCCGGCCGGTCGCTGATCGTCGGCGGCGTCACCATCCCCTTCGAGCGTGGTCTGCTCGGCCACTCCGATGCCGACGTGCTGCTGCACGCGGTCACCGACGCTCTGCTCGGTGCCGCAGGCCTCGGCGACATCGGGCGGCTCTTTCCCGACACCGACCCGGCCCACGCCGGTGCCGACAGCCGCGTGCTGCTGCGCGAGGCCTTCGCACGCGTGCGCGCCGCGGGTTGGGAGGTGGTGAATATCGACGCCACGCTGATCTGCAAGGCGCCGCGCATCCTGCCGCACGCGCCGGCAATGGTGGCCAACCTCGCCGCCGATCTCGAGATGGACGCGGCGGCGATCAACATCAAGGGCAAGACCACCGAGAAGCTCGGCTTCACCGGGCGCGGCGAGGGCATCGCCGCGCAGGTGGTCGCGCTGATCGCGCGCGCGGGGCGTGGCTGAGCCTCGCGCGGGCGTGAGCGCAGGTGCTGGCGGGAGCATGAAGGCGGTCGTGGGCGAAGGCGGTCGCGCGCAGAAGGAGCCGAGACTGCGGCTCTTCTTCGCGCTCTGGCCCGGGGCCGCCACCCGCAGCGCGTTGCATGCGCGCGCGCTGGCGCTCCACGCCGAGTGCGGCGGCAGGGTGATGCGTCGCGACACCATCCACCTGACCCTGGTCTTCCTCGGCGACACGCCGGCGCACGAACTGGATCGCCTGCAGGCGCTGGCGGCGCAGCTCGATGGCCAGCGCTTCGCGTTCGCGCTCGACCGGGTCGGGAGCTGGAAGCGCAACCGCATCCTGTGGTCGGGGCCGTCGTCGGTGCCGCCGGCCCTGGCCGAGCTGGGGCGCGCGTTGGAAGGGCGCTTGCGCGCAGCCGGCTTCACGCTGGAAGAGCGCGCCTTCGCGCCCCATGTGACCCTGGTCCGTAACGCCGGCGCGGCACCCGCTGAAGCGCAGGTCGCACCGTTGGCGTGGGAGGTGGACGATTTCGCGCTCGTCGCGTCCGAGCGCAGCGCCGCGGGGGCACGCTACCGCACGATCGGACGCTGGCCGCTGAAACATCGCGGCTGACTCGCGCCCTCCGCATTCGCGCCTTATGGCGCTCCTGCACAAACCGCCGCGGGGCGCTCCGGACGTCGCGAAGAGGGTGGCGAGGCGATAACGACGCGGAGCGACGGCCGCGAATGAGACGGCCGGAAAAGCGGACGGGGCGCGAGGCGCCCCGTCCTGGGTCGGGTCACGCTTGGCGTGCCCGGAGTCTCCGGAGTGGAGACGATGTCTTAGATGGGTGTTGCGTCCGTCAGGAAAGCTGCATCCTCGGGGTATCGGTCAAGCGCATCCTCCTTGGCTCGGGCAGGTGCCTTCGGCCACTGGCTGATCGGGTGTGGAGCCTTCGTGAACGTCCTCCCTCAGAGAAAGATCGTCGAGCCGAGGCGTTCCCCGAGCTCGTCCTGCGGTGTCTTGGTGTAATCCTTTTCGAAGCGGTCGGTCACCATCTGTGCAGTCGGGCCGTCCATGACGGCATTGAGCAGGCCCATGAACGCCGGCGGAGCAACCAGGATGGCCCGCTTGAATGCGTTCGACGTGCGGCCCTGGTAGAGGGTCTGGGCTATCTCCTGTGCGAACACCTTGGCCTCGTGCTGCTTGGGCAGGGTTTGCGGCTGCATCGAGCCGCCACCGGTGCCGTTCGAGCCGTTCGCGCCCGAGCGGTCAGAGACCAGTTCGCCATTCTTTTGTCTGCTTTCCGGGTGGATCAGTTCCTTCACCAGCGTAAGGCCCTTGTTGGGGCCCAGGTTGGCGTACAGCTTTGCCAGGCTGGCGTTGGCAACCAGAATCCAGGTGATGGCCATAAACAATCCTCCGTTCGATTAAAGACCGGGGTGCCCTCCGCAGCGGACACGATCAAAGCTTAGGCCACGCAAACGGACTCCGCCACGCCCATCGTTCCCGCCTCATGAAAGCCGATTCCGATTTACGCAAACGTGAACGTCCTCGATGCGCTCGCCGCAACCGCGGCCGCAGCTCCGCAGCGGTGCGCTCCTGATGCGCTCAGAACACGCCCATCGCCAGGCCGGTCGCCATCGCCTCGCCGAGATCGCGGGCGCGCTCCAGGTCGGGCGGGGTGATCTCGCGCCGCACGATCAGGGCCTCGGTCACCGTCTTCCAGCCGTAGCCTTTTGCGATGCGACCGATCTCGCGCACGGCTCCGGTGCCGTCGTTGCCCGCGCTGACGAAGACGGCGTAGGGCAGGCCGACGAGCTTGCCCTCGCAGGGGTAGTAGGTACGGTCGAAGAAGTCCTTGAGCGCGCCCGACATGTAGCCGAAGTTCTCCGGTGTGCCGAGCAGCAGTCCGTCGCAGGCGAGCAGGTCGGCGGTGCCGGCATCGAAGGCGCGCAGCAGCCGCGTCTCGGTCTCGGACACGCGCAGTGCGCCTTCGAGCACTGCGGCGGCGAGGCGGCCGGTGTTGCCACTCTGGGTGTGATGGACGATCAGCAGGCGTTTGGGTGCGCTCATCTCAGGCTCCGGCCTTGCTTCCCGCGCGGGCGGCGGGGTCCAGCCCGTAGAAGCGCACGAGCTGGTCGTAGACCGCGGGAAAGCGTGCTTGCAGCACGAGCGGGGCTTCGAAGAACACCTCGGAGACCACCGCGAAGAACTCGCCGGGATGTTCGGCGCCGTAGGGGTCGATCGCGGTGTCTGCACCGCGCTCGACCTCGGCGCAGAAGTCCTCGTAGGCTTGCTCGAAGGCCTCGGCCCACTGCCTCCGGGACATGCCGGGGCGCAGCCGGGGCAGGCCGTCGACACCGCCGTTCTCCATGTCGAGCTTGTGGGCGAACTCGTGGATGACCACGTTGACGCCGTCGGGCGCCTCGTCTCCGGTGAACCACGACAGCAGGACCGGTCCGCCTTCCCAGGCTTCGCCGAGCACCTCGTCCTCGTATTCGTGCAGCACGCCGGCGTCGTCCACGATCTGTCGCGGGATCACGAAGTCGCCCGGATAGACGATCACGCCCACCCAGCCGTCGTAGGCCTGCAATCCGATATGGAGCACCGGCAGGCAGGCCTGCAGCGCGATCGCGAGCAGCATGTCGTCGTCGAGCTCGAGCCCTTGTGCTCCATGGAACTGCTTGCTTTCGAGGAAGGCGAGCGCCATTTCGCGCAGGCGCAGGCGATCGTCCGGAACGAGGTGCTCCAGGAAGGGCAGCGTCGCTTCGACCCGCCGCCATTGCATCTCGTCGACCGAGGGGGGGGCGGGGGCGATGCCGAGCAGGCGGCGGAAGAGCTGGAGCATGGGCGGAGGCATGGAGTGATCCGGGCCGATCATTGCCCGCCCGCGCCCGGCGCGCAAGCGACGTCTTGTGGGCGGGACGATTGCCGCGCGGGCTTTCGGTGGGGCGCTATAGTCGATTAAAATCCTCGGGAATCGACGGCCTGGTGCCCACTCGGGGCGAGCCGTCGGTTTTCGTTCACCGCACACCCTGGAGCCCTTCCATCATGTTCAGCCGCCTTCGAGAAGACCTGGCCAGCGTTCGCGAGCGCGACCCCGCCGCGCGCTCCACGCTCGAGGTGCTGACCTGCTATCCGGGCATCCATGCGCTGATGTTCCATCGGCTCGCCCACGGTGCCTGGCGTCGCGGCTGGTTCTGGCTGGGGCGCTTCGTCAGTCACGTCGGCCGCCTGCTGACCGGGATCGAGATCCATCCGGGCGCGAAGATCGGGCGCCGTGTCTTCATCGACCACGGCATGGGGGTGGTGATCGGCGAGACAGCGGAGATCGGCGACGATTGCACGATCTACCAGGGGGTGACGCTCGGTGGTACCTCGCTCTATCGCGGAACCAAGCGCCATCCGACACTCGGGCGCGGCGTGGTGGTGGGGGCGGGCGCCAAGGTGCTCGGCGGCTTCACCGTGGGAGAAGGGGCAAAGGTCGGCTCCAATGCGGTGGTGGTGAAGCCGGTGCCCGCCGGCGCGACTGCGGTCGGCAACCCCGCGCGCATCCTCGATCCCGAGCGCGACGCAGCGCGCGAGCAGAAGGCGGAGCAGATCGGCTTCAGCGCTTACGGCGTGACCCGCGACATGGACGACCCCGTCGCCAAGGCGCTGCATGGCCTGCTCGACCACTCGGTGGAGACCGATCGTCGCCTGCAGGCGATTCTCGCCCGTCTCGAGGCGGCCGGGATCAAGCTCGACGATACGGTCGCCCAGAGCGACCACTTCGACCCGGGGCGTCTGTCGCGGATGGTGGATTGATCTGCTTGTGCCCTCGGGGTCGATCGACCCCGGTTTTCGCGCCGATCCTGCGAGGGCTCGCCTCTCGGTCCGATTAGTTGACCGTTTTTGTCGGGATCCCTATACTCGACCAAAATGATGGGATATTCGGCCGCCTTCCGGTGCGTGCGAGCCCGGAGAGCCTTCGAGGAGAGCCTCATGCGACTTACGACCAAGGGACGGTTTGCGGTGACCGCGATGATCGACCTGGCTGCGCGCCAGGGGGACGGACCCGTCACGCTGGCGGGTATCGCCGAGCGCCAGAGCATATCGCTGTCCTACCTCGAGCAACTCTTCGGCAAGCTGCGCCGGCACAAGCTGGTCAACAGCGTGCGCGGTCCGGGCGGTGGCTACCGGCTGGCGCGCGCGATGGACGAGATCACGGTGGCCGACATCATCATCGCGGTCGACGAGCCGATGGACGCCACCCAGTGCGGGGGCAAGGAAAACTGCCACGACGATCACGTCTGTATGACCCACCACCTGTGGTCCAACCTCAACCAGCGCATCTATGCCTACCTCGATTCGGTGAGCCTGGAGGCGCTGGTCAAGCATCAGGTGCGGCCCGACGCCGACATGTCGGTGCTCAAGAGCGTGCGCAGGCGCAGCCGCATGCCGGTGCACGAGATTGCTGCGGTCTGACTTTCGCATGAACTTCGCCCCGACCTACCTCGACTGGAATGCGACCACGCCGCTCGATCCCGCGGTGCGTGAGGCCATGCTGCCCTGGCTGGGCGCGGCCGAGCCGGCGCGCTTCGGCAATGCTTCGAGTCGCCACGAGTACGGCCGCCAGGCCCGCGCCGCGGTCGATGAGGCGCGCGCGCGGGTGGCCGCGGCGGCTGGCGCGCATGCGACCGAGGTGATCTTCACCAGCGGCGGCTCGGAAGCCAACAACCTCTTCATCAAGGGGGCCGCAGCCAGCCTCAGGCCGGGCGTGGTGGCGGTGAGCGCGATCGAGCACCCTTGCGTTCGCGAGCCCGCAAGGCAATTGCGGCGTTCGGGTTGGACACTGCGCGAGATCGCGGTGGATGCGCAGGGCGTGGTCGAGGCAGCCGACTGGGGCGTGGTGCTCGCCTCCAGGCCCGGCCTGGTGTCCGTGATGCTGGCCAACAACGAGACCGGGGTGCTGCAGGACGTCGCGGTGCTGGCGCGCGAGGCGCGCGCGGCTGGCGCCTGGTTCCATACCGACGCGGTCCAGGCGCTCGGCAAGGTCGCGGTCGATTTCCGCGCACTCGGCGTGCATGCGATGACGCTCTCGGCGCACAAGATCGGTGGCCCGATCGGCGCGGGCGCCCTCGTCGTGGACAAGCGGGTCGAACTGTCGCCGCTGATCGCCGGGGGCGGGCAGGAGCGCGGTTTGCGCTCGGGTACCGAGAACGTCGCCGCGATCGTCGGCTTCGGTGTGGCCTGCGAGCGCGCGGTGGCGCGCCGTGAGGCCGAGGCGGCGCGCCTTGCAGGCTTGCGCGACGAGCTTTGCGGTGCGCTCGCCGGCCACGGCGTGCGGATCTTCTCGGCGGCGGCTGCTCGCCTGCCGAATACCGTATTCTTCGCGGTTGAGGACATCGACGGCGAGACCCTGGTCGCTCGCCTCGACCGTGCCGGCTTCGCATGCGCGAGCGGTTCTGCCTGCTCGAGCGCGAACCCCGAACCGTCTCGCACCCTGCTGGCGATGGGCGTGGATCCCGGGCTGGCGCGTGCCGCGGTGCGTGTGAGCCTTGGTCGCGAGACGCGAACCGAGGACGTGCGCAACTTCATCGAAACCTTCGTCCGGGTGACGGACGAACTCAAGAGCCTGGCCTCGATCGGGGCCTGAACCGGCCACGCTGGCCAATCACCGAACTCGCTAACGAAGAAAGTGCGGAGAGACACAATGCTGAAGTTCCCCATCTACCTCGACTACTCGGCGACGACTCCGGTCGACCCGCGCGTGGCGGCCAAGATGATCCCCTGGCTGACCGAGCACTTCGGCAACCCGGCGAGCCGCTCGCACGCCTACGGCTGGGAAGCCGAGAAGGCGGTCGAGGATGCGCGCGAACAGGTCGCCGCACTGGTCAATGCCGACGCCAAGGAGATCATCTGGACCTCGGGTGCGACCGAATCGAACAACCTCGCCATCAAGGGCGCGGCGCATTTCTACCAGGGCAAGGGCAAGCACATCATCACGGTGAAGACCGAGCACAAGGCCGTGCTCGACACGGTGCGCGAACTCGAGCGCGAGGGCTTCGAGGCGACCTATCTCGACGTTCAGGAGAACGGCCTGATCGACCTCGAGGTGCTGAAGGCGGCGATCCGCCCCGACACCATCGTGGTTTCGGTGATGTTCGTGAACAACGAGATCGGCGTGGTCCAGCCGATCGCCGAGATCGGCGAGATCTGCCGCGAGAAGGGCGTGGTCTTCCACGTCGACGCCGCGCAGGCCACCGGCAAGGTCGAGATCGACCTCGACAAGCTCAAGGTCGACCTGATGAGCTTCTGTGCGCACAAGACCTACGGTCCGAAGGGCATCGGCGCGCTCTACGTGCGTCGCAAGCCGCGGGTCCGCCTGGAAGCACAGATGCACGGCGGCGGCCATGAGCGCGGCCTGCGCTCGGGTACGCTGGCCACTCACCAGATCGTCGGCATGGGCGAGTCCTTCCGTCTCGCCCGCGAGGAGATGGCCGCGGAGAACATCCGCGTCGGCAAGCTGCGCGACAGGCTGCTCGCCGGACTCACCGACCTCGAGGCCACCTACGTGAACGGCGACCTCGAGCAGCGCGTGCCGCACAACCTCAACATCTCCTTCGCCTACGTCGAGGGCGAGTCGCTGATCATGGCGGTCAAGGACATTGCGGTGTCCTCGGGTTCGGCCTGCACTTCTGCCAGCCTCGAGCCGTCCTATGTGCTGCGCGCGCTCGGTCGTAACGACGAGCTCGCACACAGCTCGATCCGCTTCACCATCGGGCGCTTTACCACCGAGGAAGAGGTCGAATACACGATCAAACTCCTGCACGACAAGATCGGCAAGCTGCGCGAGCTGTCGCCGCTGTGGGAGATGTACAAGGACGGCGTCGACCTCGACGCGGTGCAGTGGGCTGCCCACTGAACTTTAGTGCAGAAGATGATGTAAATTGCAGGTGAAGCGATTCACCGCCCCAGCAGGAGAAAAAACATGGCATACAGCGAAAAGGTCCTCGACCACTACGAAAACCCCCGCAACGTCGGCTCCTTCGGCAAGGAAGAAGAAGGCGTGGCGACCGGCATGGTCGGCGCGCCCGCGTGTGGCGACGTGATGAAGCTGCAGATCAAGGTCGGCAAGGACGGCGTGATCGAGGACGCGAAATTCAAGACCTACGGCTGCGGCTCGGCGATCGCGTCGAGCTCGCTGGTCACCGAGTGGGTCAAGGGCAAGACCCTCGACCAGGCGCTCGACATCAAGAACACGCAGATCGCCGAGGAGCTCGCGCTGCCGCCGGTGAAGATCCACTGCTCGATCCTCGCCGAAGATGCGATCAAGGCCGCCGTGGCGGACTATAAGAAGAAGCATGAGGCCTGAGCGGTCTTCGTCGAAGAGGAGGAAACATGCCTGTCACGCTTTCTGAATCGGCTGCGCGCCACGTCTCGAACTTCATCGCCAAGCGCGGCAAGGGCTTCGGCATCCGTCTGGGCGTGAAGACCTCGGGCTGTTCGGGCATGGCCTACAAGCTTGAGTTCGTCGACCAGACGGAGGACGAGGATGAGGTCTTCGAGAGCCATGGCGTCAAGGTCGTGATCGACCCCAAGAGCCTGGCCTACCTCGACGGCACGGAGCTCGATTTCGTCAAGGAAGGCCTCAACGAGGGCTTCAAGTTCAACAACCCGAACGTCAAGGACCAGTGCGGGTGCGGCGAGAGCTTCAACGTCTGAGCCGCGTGCGATGAGCATCGACCTGACGCAGGACTACTTCGCCCTGTTCGGCCTTCCTCGTCGCTACGCGCTCGACGAGGGTGCGCTCGAAGCCGCTTGGCACGAGCTGCAGGGGCGGGTGCATCCCGATCGCCACGCCCATCTGTCGGACTTCGAGAAGCGGCGCTCGATGCAGTGGGCGACGCGGGTGAACGAGGGCTTCCGCGTGCTGCGCAAGCCGCTTGCGCGGGCCCAGTACCTGCTCGAGCTCGCCGGTGTCGACGCGGCGCTAGAGACCAACACCGCGATGTCGGCCGAGTTCCTGATGGAGCAGATGGAGTGGCGCGAGGCGGTGGAGGAGGCGCGCGAGGCCGCCGAGGTCTCCGAGCTCGAGGAGCTGCATCGGCGCCTGCTCGGTCATGCGCGCGAGGTGCGCGGCCATCTCGCCGCGCAGATCGACGAGCACCACGACTACGAAGCCGCGGCCGACACCGTGCGTCGGCTGATGTTCATCGACAAGCTCCAGCAGGAAATCGACGAAGCGCTGCTCGCGCTCGAAAACTAGAACGCTAAAAAGGCACGGAACAGCACCGATGGCTCTGTTGCAAATCACCGAACCCGGCATGTCCACCGAGCCGCACAAGCATCGGCTCGCCGTCGGCATCGACCTCGGCACCACCAACTCGCTCGTCGCCACCGTACGTAATGGCATCGCGATCTGCCTTCCCGACGAGGCGGGCCGCACCATGCTGCCCTCGGCGGTGCGCTACCAGGCCGACGGCAGCATCGACGTAGGCCTCGTTGCGCTGCGGGCGCAGGCGGTCGATCCGCGCAACGCCATCGTTTCGGTCAAGCGCTTCATGGGGCGCGGCCTCAAGGACGTCACCCACATCGAGGCGATGCCCTACGACTTCGAGGACAGCCCTGGCATGGTGCGGCTGCGCACGGTACAGGGCGTCAAGAGCCCGGTGGAGGTGTCCGCCGAGATCCTGCGCCGCCTGCGCGTGCGCGCCGAGGCCAGCCTGGGCGGTGCCTTGGTTGGGGCGGTGATCACGGTGCCGGCCTATTTCGACGATGCCCAGCGCCAGGCCACCAAGGACGCCGCCCGCCTCGCGGGGCTCGACGTGCTGCGTCTGCTCAACGAGCCGACCGCTGCGGCGGTGGCCTACGGCCTCGACAACGCGGCCGAGGGCCTCTATGCGGTGTACGACCTTGGCGGCGGCACCTTCGACCTCTCCATCCTGAAGCTCTCGCGCGGCGTTTTCGAGGTGCTGTCGACCAACGGCGACGCCGCGCTCGGTGGCGACGACTTCGATCACCGCCTGTTCTGCTGGATCCTCGATCGCGCCAAGATCTCGCCACCCTCGCTGGAAGACGCGCGCCGTCTGCAGATGAAGGCACGCGAAGCCAAGGAGCTGCTTACGAGCTGCGACGAGGCGCCGGTCCACGTGCGCCTGGCCTCGGGCGAGGAGGTCGACCTCGTGGTGACCCGCGAAGAGTTCGCCGAGATGACCACGCACCTGGTGCAGAAGACGCTGGCACCCGTACGCAAGGCCTTGCGCGACGCGGGCCTCGCCCCGGACGAGATCAAGGGCGTGGTGATGGTGGGCGGCGCGACCCGCATGCCGCATGTCCAGCGCGCCGTGGCGAACTACTTCGGCCAGGAGCCGCTGACCAACCTCGACCCCGACAAGGTCGTCGCGCTCGGCGCGGCGATGCAGGCCAACGTTCTCGCCGGCAACCGCGCCGACCAGGACGACTGGCTGCTGCTCGATGTCATCCCGCTCTCGCTCGGTCTCGAGACCATGGGCGGCCTGGTCGAGAAGGTCGTGCCGCGTAACTCCACGCTGCCGATCGCGCGCGCGCAGGAATTCACCACCTTCAAGGACGGCCAGACCGCGATGGCCTTCCACGTCGTGCAGGGCGAGCGCGAGCTCGTCTCCGATTGCCGCTCGCTCGCTCGCTTCGAGCTGCGCGGCATCCCGCCCATGGTGGCGGGCGCTGCACGCATCCGCGTGACCTTCCAGGTCGATGCCGACGGCCTGCTTTCGGTATCGGCGCGCGAGATGTCCTCGGGCGTCGAAGCCAGCGTGCTGGTCAAGCCCTCGTACGGCCTGTCCGACGACGAGATCGCCACGATGCTGCGCTCTGGCGTGGATCACGCAATGGACGACATGGCTGCGCGTGCCCTGCGCGAGCAGCAGGTCGAGGCCGACCGTGTCGTCGAGGCCACCGAGCAGGCGCTCGCCCACGACGGACACCTGCTCTCCGCCGCCGAATCGGCAGAGATCCGCAGCGTGATCGCGCGTGTGCGCGAGCTACGCGCCGGCACCGACAACCGCGCGATCAAGGCCGGCATCGACGCGCTCGCGCGCGTCACCGACACCTTCGCCGCACGACGCATGGACAACAGCATCCGCAGCGCGCTGGCCGGCCACAAGGTCGACGAACTCCCCATCTGAAATCCCGCCCATGACCCAGATCATCGTCCTGCCCCACGTCGAACTCTGTCCGGACGGCAGCGTCCTCGAGGCCGTCCCCGGTACCACCATCTGCGATGCCTTGCTCGAGCACGGCATCGACATCGAGCACGCCTGCGAGAAGTCCTGTGCGTGCACCACCTGCCACGTCATCGTGCGCGAGGGCTTCTCCTCGCTGAACACCGCCGAGGACGAGGAGGAGGACCTGCTCGACAAGGCCTGGGGCCTGGAGCCCCAGTCGCGCCTGTCCTGCCAGGCCGTGGTCGCCGCAACCCCGCTGGTGGTCGAGATCCCGCGCTACACCATCAACATGGCTCGCGAAGGAAAGCACTGACATGAAGTGGACCGAGGTTCAGGAGATCGCCATCCAGCTCTCCGACGCGCATCCCGATGTGGACCCGACGCGGGTGAATTTCGTCGACCTGATGAACTGGGTGATGGCGCTGCCCGATTTCGACGACGACCCCAAGCGCTGTGGCGAACGCATCCTCGAAGGCATCCAGCAGGCCTGGATCGACGAGGTCGCCTGAGGCCCGGTTCGCGCTGCAGAACTCGCGCTTCCGCCCGTAGGAGCGGCGCAAGCCGCGAATACGGCGCTCGGGTTTCCGGGGAGCGCACCGCCATCCCCCCGCCGCCTTCGCGCCTCGCGGCGCTCCTACAGAAACCATCGCGTCTCGGGCCCTGTAGGAGCGGCGCAAGCCGCGAACACGGCGCTCGGGTTTCCGGGGAGCGCACCGCCAGCCCCACCGCCGCCTTCGCGCCTCGCGGCGCTCCTACAGAAACCATCGCGTCTCGGGCCCTGTAGGAGCGGCGCAAGCCGCGAACACGGCGCTCGGGTTTCCGGGGAGCGCACCGCCATCCCCCCGCCGCCTTCGCGCCTCGCGGCGCTCCTGCAGAAACCATCGCGTCTCGGGCCCTGTAGGAGCGGCGCAAGCCGCGAACACGGCGCTTGGGTCGCCGGAGCGCACCGCCATCCCCCCCGCAGCCTTCGCGCCTCGCGGCGCTCCTACAGAAACCATCGCGTCTCGGGCCCTGTAGGAGCGGCGCAAGCCGCGAACACGGCGCTTGGGTCGCCGGAGCGCACCGCGATCCCCCCCGCCGCCTTCGCGCCTCGCGGCGCTCCTGCAGAAACCATCGCGTCTCGGGCCCTGTAGGAGCGGCGCAAGCCGCGAACACGGCGCTTGGGTCGCCGGAGCGCACCGCCATCCCCCCCCGCCGCCTTCGCGCCTCGCGGCGCTCCTGCAGAAACCATCGCGTCTCGGGCCCCCCGTAGGAGCGGCGCAAGCCGCGAACACGGCGCTTCAGTACGCGCCGCGCGCGACCGTCTCGGTGGTCTCGTTGAGCTCCAGCCAGTAGTGGCCGATCAGGCCGATCGCGCGCTCGAAGCGGTCGAAATCGACCGGCTTGCGGATGTAGCTGTTGGCGCCGAGGCGATAGGCCTGGGCGAGGTCGAGCGGTTCGCGCGAGGTGGTCAGCACGACCACTGGCAGCAACGCGGTGCGCTGGTCGGCACGGATGCGGCGCAGCACCTCCAGCCCGTCGATGCGCGGCAGCTTGAGATCGAGCAGCACGACTGCGGGCAAGGGCGGTAGCGCTTGCCCTGCGCGACTGCCGGTCGAGAAGAGGTATTCGACCGCCTCCACGCCGTCGTGTGCCACCACAACCGGGCTGGTGATGCGGTTGCTCGACAGCGCATGCAGCGTGAGCGCCTCGTCGTCCGGGTTGTCCTCGACCAGCAGGATCGGTCTTTCGCTTCGCATGTTCCAGGATGAAGGGAGCGATCGAAGCGGCGAGGTACCTTAGAGGTCTTCGCGCCGCAGCAGGAATACCATGTCGTCGCCACCGCGGGTGGACAGCCACTGGAGCGGCAGGTGGGGAAAGGCGGCTTCGACGATGCCGCGATTATGCCCGATCTCCACGGCGAGGATGCCGCCCGGATTGAGATGCTCGGCGGCCTCGGCCAGCAGCCGACGCACCACGTCCAGCCCGTCCTCGCCCGAGGCCAGTGCCATCTGAGGTTCGTGCAGGTATTCCGGCGGCAGCGCGTCCATCGCCTCGGCGGTGACGTAGGGCGGGTTGCTCAGGATCAGGTCGAAGCGACGCCCTTCGAGCCCATCGAACACATCGCCGTGCACCAGCTCGATGCGATGCTCCAGACCGTAGTCGGCCACGTTGATGCGCGCGACGTCGAGCGCGTCCTCCGACAGGTCGACCGCAGTCACCGCTGCGTTGGGAAAGGCGTGTGCCATCAGGATCGCGAGGCAGGCCGATCCGGTGCACATGTCGAGGACGCTTCCTATCGCTTCCGGATCCTCGACCCACGGGGCGAAGCCGTCCTCGAGCAACTCCGCGAAGAAGGAGCGCGGCACGATCACGCGCGGATCGACCGTGAAGCGGAAGTCGCCCAGCCATGCCTCGCCGAGGATGTAGGCGGCGGGGATGCGCTCGTCCACGCGCTGCTCGATCGCTTCAAGCAGCGCGACGCGCTCCTCGGAGGGAATGCAGGCGTCCATGAAAGGCTCGAGTCGGTCGAGCGGCAGGGCGAGGCTGCCGAGGATCAGCCATACGGCCTCGTCGAAGGTGTCGTGTACGCCGTGGCCGCAGAACACGCCGCTGCGGTTGAAGCGGGTGACCGCATAGCGCAGCCAGTCGCGCACGGTGACGAGCTCGGCCAGCGGGCCATGTTCGTGTTCGTGCTCATGCTCTGGATTCTGGTCGAGGTCGAGGGCGTCGTCGTGGTGTGTGTCGGGCATGGAGAGCTCGTTTCGTGGATGGGGCGTGCGAGCCGCGTCTCGGTCGCGTCAGGCGTGGTGCCGATCGTAGCAGCGTCCGCGCAATCGGTCGCGACGGTTCATGCAGGAGCGCCGGCAGGCGCGAAGGCGGCGGAGTGGGTCGTGGCGGGCTGCATTTGTTTGAACGCCTGGTTCGCGGCTGCCGCCGCTCCTACAGGGGGCCAGGGGCGAGGAGGGCGGTCAGGGTGCGCTCGTACACCACCGACAAGGGTTCAATCGCGTCGGTCGCGATGTGCTCGTCGATCTTGTGGATGGACGCGTTGACCGGGCCGAACTCGACCACCTCGGCGCAGATCTCGGCGATGAAGCGGCCGTCGGAGGTGCCGCCGGTCGTCGACAGCTCGGTCTCGACCCCGAGGGTGTCGCGGATCGCGGCCGCCAAGGCGCCGACCAGCTTGCCGCGGCCGGTGATGAAGGGCTTTCCCGACAGGTGCCAGTCGATCTCGTAGTCGAGACCGTGGCGGTCGAGCACCTCGCAGGTGCGGCGCTTGAGCTCGTCCGCGCTCGACACCGAGCCGAAGCGGAAGTTGAACATCACCTCGCAGACGCCCGGGATCACGTTGTTGGCGCCGGTGCCCGCGTGGAGGTTCGACACCTGCCAGGTGGTGGGCGGGAAGAACTCGTTGCCCTGGTCCCATTCGATCGCCGCGAGCTCGGCGAGCGCCGGGGCGAAAAGGTGGATCGGGTTGCGCGCGAGCTGCGGGTAGGCGACGTGGCCCTGCTGGCCCTTGACCCGCATCGTGCCCGACAGCGAGCCGCGGCGCCCGTTCTTGATCATGTCGCCGAGCGTCTTCACCGAGGTGGGCTCGCCGACCACGCAATAATCGAGACGCTCGCCGCGCGCCGCCAGCGCCTCGACGACCTTGACCGTGCCGTGGGTGGCGATGCCTTCCTCGTCCGAGGTCAGCAGCAGCGCGATGCTGCCGGCGTGGTCGGGGTGGGCGGCGACGAAGCGTTCGATGGCGGTGACGAAGGCGGCGAGCGAGGTCTTCATGTCGGCTGCGCCGCGCCCGTACAACACCCCGTCGCGGATCGTCGGTGCGTAGGGCGGTGAGGACCACTCGGCGTCCGGCCCGGGCGGCACGACGTCGGTGTGGCCGGCGAAGCACAGCACGGGGGCAGAGTCGCCGCGCCGCGCCCACAGGTTACACACACCGCCGGTGTCGATGCGCTCGAGGCTGAAGCCGAGCGGGGCGAGGCGGGAGGCGATGAGTTCGAGGCAGCCGGCATCCTCCGGGGTGACGGAGGGGCGGGCGATGAGCTCGCAGGCAAGCGCGAGGGTGGGGGTGCTGGAGAGGCTGGTCTGCATGGGGGAGGGCGGCCGTGGGGGGCGCCTAGTTGTTGTTGAGGTCCAGGGTGAACTCCTGGAAGGAGGCGCCGTCGGTGTTGGTCGCCTCGAATCCGGTGATCGAGGAGTTGCCATTCACGGTCAGCATCGGATCGCTCTGCATCTGCGCGTTGTTGATCAGCCAGTGCAGGTTGCTCGGCGAATCGGCGTTTGCGAGCGCTTCGTCCAATGTGATGATGTTCTCGTGGTGGAGGCGGTAGAGCGCCTGCTCGAAGGTCTGCGAACCCTGGGCGAGCGACTGCTCCATGGCCTCCTTGATCGTGTTGAGTTCGCCGCGCTCGACCAGTTCGGCGATGTGGCGGGTGTTCATGAGGATCTCGACCGCCGGGATGCGCTTGCCGTCGGGCTTGCGCACCAGGCGCTGGGAGATCACGCAGCGCAGCGCTACCGCGAGGTCGAGGTAGAGCAACTGGCGGTTTTCCAGCGGGAAGAAGTTAACGATGCGGTTGAGCGCGTGGTAGGCGTTGTTGGCATGCAGCGTCGCCAGGCACAGGTGGCCGGTCTGCGAGTAGGAGATCGCCGCCTGCATGGTCTCGCGGTCGCGGATCTCGCCGATCAGGATGCAGTCGGGTGCCTGGCGCATGGCGTTGCGCAGGGCCTCGCCCCAGCTCAGCGTGTCGATGCCCACCTCGCGCTGATTGACCACCGACTTGCGGTGCTTGAAGAGATACTCGATCGGATCCTCGATGGTGAGGATATGTCCGCTGCGGTTGCGGTTGCGGTGGTCGATCATGGCCGCGAGCGTGGTGGACTTGCCCGAGCCCGTCGCACCGACCACCAGTACAAGGCCGCGCTTCTCGAGCACGATGTCGTTGAGCACCGGCGGCAGGCCGAGCGCGTCGATGCCGGGGATCTCGCTCTGGATGAAGCGGACCACCACCGCCATCGAGTTGCGCTGCCAGAAGACGTTGACGCGGAAGTTGCCGAGATCGCGCCGGCCGAAGGACAGGTTGAGTTCGCGATCGCGCTCGAGCACCGCCTGCTGGGCCGGGGTGATCGCCTCGTGCAGCATGCGCTGAATCATCAGCGGGTCCATCACCTGCTGGTTGATCGGCATGGTGTGGCCCTGGATCTTGATATGGATCGGGGTGCCGGCAGTGATGAAGATGTCCGAGGCTTTCTTCTCGGCCATCAACTGGAAGAGATTGTCGAAGATCACGCCGTCGGACTCCTGTCGTACCAAAAAAATGCCACTTGTGCTCCGCGCAACCCTACGCTTCTTGCCGTCGCCGGTACGTCCACATCATCGCGACGCTGTAGGAGCGCCGCAAGGCGCGATGCCTGCCTTGCCGCACCCGCTGCGCCATCCGGCACACCCGCGTGGCGGTCCTCGCCGCCGTTCGCCCGGTCAGGCGCCGCGCAGCAGCTCGTTGATGCCGGTCTTGGCGCGGGTCTGCGCGTCCACCTTCTTCACGATCACCGCGCAATACAGGCTGTACTTGCCGCAGGCCGAGGGCAGGCTGCCGGGCACCACTACCGCGCCGGAGGGCACGCGGCCGTAGGTCACCTCGCCGGTCTCGCGGTCGTAGATCTTGGTGCTCATGCCGATGTACACGCCCATCGACAGCACCGCGTTCTCCTCGATGATCACGCCCTCGACCACCTCCGAGCGTGCGCCCACGAAGACGTTGTCCTCGATGATGACCGGACCGGCCTGCACCGGTTCGAGCACGCCGCCGATGCCGACGCCGCCCGACAGGTGCACGTTCTTGCCGATCTGCGCGCACGAACCCACCGTGGCCCAGGTGTCGACCATCGTGCCTTCATCCACGTAGGCGCCGATGTTCACGTAGGAGGGCATCAGCACCACGTTCCTGCCGATGAAGCTGCCCTTGCGCGCGACGGCCGGCGGCACCACGCGGAAGCCGCCCTCGCGGAACTGCTCGGGGGTGTAGTCGCCGAACTTGGTCGCCACCTTGTCGAAGAAGTTGAGGCCGCCGGCCTGCACCACCTCGTTGTCGCGCAGGCGGAAGGAGATCAGCACCGCCTTCTTGATCCACTGGTTGACCACCCACTGGCCGTCCTTCTTCTCGGCCACGCGCAGCGTCCCGGCGTCCAGGCCGGCGATGACCTCTTCCACGGCATTGCGGATCTCGGCGGGGGCGGAGGCAGGCGACAGGCTGGCGCGGTTCTCGAAAGCGGTGTCGATGATCGATTGCAGAGCGTGCATGTAAGAATTCTCTCTCAGAGGGTTTTGCAGAAATCGATGATGCGCCCGGCGGCCTCGACACACTCGTGGGTGTCGGCCACCAGGGCGATGCGGACGAAGCCGGCTCCAGGATTGATCCCGTGCGCTTCGCGGGCGAGGAAGCTGCCCGGCAGGACCGTCACATTATATTCGGCCTGCAGACGGCGGGCGAACTCGGTGTCCGGCAGCGGCGTGCGCACCCAATAGTAGAAGCCGGCGTCGGGCAGCGACACCGGCAGCCAGGGCTGCAGCATGGGCGTGATGCGGGCGAACTTGTCGCGGTAGAGGCGGCGGTTCTCCTCGACGTGCTCCTCGTCGTTCCAGGCCACCACCGAGGCGGCCTGCACAGCGGGGTTGAGCGCGCAGCCGTGGTAGGTGCGGTAGAGCAGGAAGCTCTCGAGGATCCTCGCGTCGCCGGCGACGAAGCCCGAGCGCATTCCAGGCACGTTAGAGCGCTTGGACAGGCTGGAGAACATCACCACGTTGCGGAAGTCGGTGCGCCCCAGGCGCCAGGCCGCTTCCAGGCCGCCGATCGGCTTGTCGGCGTCGTCGAAATAGATCTCGGAATAGCACTCGTCGGCGGCGATCACGAAGCCGTAGCGGTCGGACAGCTCGAACAGCGTCTTCCATTCGTCGAGTTTCAACAGCCGGCCGGTGGGGTTGCCCGGCGAGCACACGTACACCAACTGGATGTCGCGCCAGGTGGCCTCGTCGATGGCGCCGAAGTCCGAGCCGAAGTCGTTCTCGGGCAGGTTGTTGATGAAGATCGGCTCGGCGTTGGCGAGCAGGGCCGCGCCCTCGTAGATCTGGTAGAACGGGTTCGGGCATAGCACCTTGGCGGCGGGCCTGCCGCCATCGACCACGCACTGCGCGAAGGCGAACAGCGCCTCGCGTGTGCCCGCGACCGGGATCACCTGGCTGGCCGGGTCGATCTTCGGCAGTCCGTAGCGGCGCTCGAGCCAGTGCGCGATCGCGCCGCGCAGCGCATCGCTGCCCAGCGTGGCCGGGTAGCTCGACAGGCCGCCGAGGTTGTCGGCCAGGGTCTGGCGGATGAAGCCGGGGGTCGGATGCTGCGGCTCGCCGATCGACAGCCGGACAGGCTTGAGGTGCGCAGGCGGCTCGATGCCGGCGAATAGGGCGCGCAGCTTTTCGAAGGGATAGCTCTGCAGGCGGGCGAGGTTCGGATTCACGGGACGCGGGCTCCTTGGCCGGCTATGGACGCGGGGCCGGAGTATACCTGCGGATGGGGATGGCGACGCTCGACGGCGGGGGGCGATGTCCGACCGCCGCCCGCATCGTTGCTGCCCCGACCCGCCGCGTAACGTTTCGATGCGAGCTCGGCCGGCGGGATGCCTTCGGCGGGGTGGTATGATGCCGGCCGCAAATCCGGGGCGCACCGGGGTGGATCGCCAGCCCGCCCGACCCGGCTTCTTCCCTCTGCCCGCTGTGCGTCTCTCCAAGCTCAAACTCGCCGGTTTCAAGACCTTCGTCGACCCCACCACCGTGCTCACCCCCGGCAACCTCGTCGGCGTGGTCGGGCCCAACGGCTGCGGCAAGTCGAACATCATCGACGCCGTGCGCTGGGTGCTGGGCGAGACGCGCGCGTCCGCGCTGCGCGGCGAGTCGATGCAGGACGTGATCTTCAACGGCTCGACCACGCGCAAGGCGGTGTCGCGCGCGAGCGTGGAGCTGGTCTTCGACAACGCGGAGGGCAGGGCTGCGGGGCAGTGGTCGCGTTACGCCGAGATCTCGGTCAAGCGCGTGCTCGACCGCTCGGGCGAGTCGACCTACTACATCAATAACTTGCACGTGCGCCGCAAGGACGTGATCGACCTCTTCCTCGGCACCGGCCTGGGCCCGCGCGCCTACGCGATCATCGAGCAGGGCATGATCTCGCGCATCATCGAGGCGCGTCCGGAAGAGATCCGCGGCTTCCTGGAAGAGGCCGCCGGCGTCACCAAGTACCGAGAGCGGCGCAAGGAGACCGAGGGCCGTCTGCGCGACGCGCGCGACAACCTCGCCCGCCTCGACGACATCCGCATGGAGCTCGGCGAGCGCATCGTGCATCTCGAGGCGCAGGCCGCGGTGGCGGCGCGCTACCACGAGCTCAATGCGGCGCACGTCGAGAAGCAGCAGCTCCTGTGGCTGGTCAAGCGCAACGAGGCGCGCGCCGAGCAGGCCCGCGTGGCGGCGGCGCTGAACGAGGCGAGCAGCCGCATCGAGGCCGACAGCGCCCGCCTGCAGGAGTTGGAGTCCAGCGTCGAGACGCTGCGCGCAGCGCACTTCGAGACCTCCGAAGCGGTGCACGTGGCGCAGAACGATCTCTTCGCGGTGAGCGCCGAGGTCGCGCGCCTGGAGACCGAGCTGCAGCATCTCGGCGAGGCGCGCAAGCGCCTGGAAGCGCGTCTGGCCCAGCTCGAGCTCGACCGCGGGCACTGGTCTTCGCGACGCGAGGCACTCGCCGCCGACCGCGAACGCTGGCAGGCGCTCGCCGACAACGCCGCGCTGCGCGCCGAGCAGGCCGAAGCCCGCCACCTCGAGATCGCCGACCGCCTGCCCGAGCTGGACGCCTCCCGCCAGGCCGCCGACGCGACCATGGCGGCAGCGCGGCGCGAGCTCGCGCAGACCGAGCAGCAGCTGCGCGTCGAGGAGACCAAGCGCGCGAGTGCCGTGCGCGCGCTCGAAGCCCTGCAGCAGCGTCGCGGCCGGCTTGAAGGCGAGCGCGGCGCGATCGTCGGTCCGGACGAGCACGCGCTTGCCGAGCGCGAGGCGCGCTTCGAGGCGGTGCAGGATGAGCTGGTCGACCGCCAGCAGCAGCTCGCCGAGGCCCAGCCGCGCCTGCCGGACGCGCAGGCGGCGCTGAAGGCGGCGCTCGAGCACGAGCGCTCGGTGCAGCGTCGGCTCACCGAGCTGCGCGCGCGCCGCGATGCCCTGGTGCAGTTGCAGGCGCGCGTGCAGTCGCAGGGCAAGCTGGGCGACTGGCTCAAGCGCCATGGCCTCGACCAGCTGCCGCCGCTGTGGACGCAGCTGCAGGTGGCGGAGGGCTGGGACGAGGCAGTGCAGGCCGTGCTGCGCGAGCGCCTGTCCGCACTGACCGCGCCCGATCCGGAGGTCGCGCTCGCGGCCGCGCGCACCGTGCTCGACGAGACGCCTCCCGAATCGCTCGCCATCGCCCTCCCGCTTGGCCCCTCGACGCTCGACTCCGCCGCCTGCTTCGCGCCTCCCATCGCCCCCGCATCCAGCGCCGAAGCGGGCTCCCCTGTAGGAGCGCCGGCAGGCGCGAATGGGCGGCCGCTTGCGCAACTGGTCGCGGTGCGCGATCCGGCCCTGCGCGGGCTGGTGGATGACTTCCTGGCCGGTGCGTGGGCGGTGGAGCGGCTGGAGGACTGGCTGCCGCTGCGCGCGCAACTGGCGCCGAACACCTGCCTGGTCGGCCCGCGCGGCCAGGTGCTGACTCGCGACGCCCTGATCCACCACGCCCCGGATGCACGCACCCACGGCGTGATCGAGCGCCAGCGCGAGATCGAGAGCCTCACCGCCGAGCTGCTGGGGCACGAGGACGAGGCGCGCCTGGCGCACGACGCGCTGCTGGTGGCCGAGGCTGTGGCGAGCGCGCTGCAGGAGCGCATCAACGGCTTGCGCCGCGAGCTGCAGGCGATCCAGGCGCAGGTGCATGCGGAGCAGGTCGAGGTGCTCAAGCTTGCGCAGGCGCGCGCCCGCGCAGAAGAGCGTCGCGAGCAGCTCGGCCGCGACCTGGAAGACATCGTCCATCTGGAGACCGCCGAGCGCGAGCACCTCACCCTTGCCGAACTCGAACAGGCGCGAGCGACCGAGCTGGCCGAGCTCCAGCGCGAACGCCTGGACGCCGCCACCGAGGTGCTGCGCGAGCGCGAGCACGGCGTGCGCGAGGCGCGCGCGCTCGAGCAGTCGGCCGCGCGCGAGCTGCAGGAGGCGAGGTTCTCCGAGCGCGAGTGCGCGGGCAAGCTCGAGGACATCGCGCGCAACCAGCAGCTCGCCGTCGAGCAACTCGAACGCATCGTCGCCGAGCTCGTCACCCGCAACGCCGAGCTCGACGCCACCGACGACCACCGCAGCGCCGATGCGCTGCAGGAGGCGCTCGCGCTGCGTGGTCGCCGCGAGGCCGCGCTCGCCGCCCGCCGCGACGCGCTCGCCGAGGCCGCCGCGGCGCTCAGGCAGGTCGAGGAACTGCGCCTGCGCACCGAGCACGAGGCCGCGCCGATCCGCGCACGCGTGGCCGAACAGCGCCTTGCGCTGCAGGCCGCCGAGCTCGCGGTTGCCCAGTTCGAGGAGCGCCTCGTCGAAGCTCGCGCGGACGAGGCGAAGCTCGCGCCCCTGTTGGCAACCGACCCCAAGGAGTCGGCGCTGCAGCGCGAGGTCGCCCGCCTGGCGCGGGAGATCGCCGAACTCGGCGCGGTCAATCTCGCCGCACTCGACGAACTCGCGACCGCCTCCGAGCGCAAGGGCTACCTCGACGCGCAGACCGAGGACCTGCTGCAGGCCATCGACACGCTGGAGGATGCCATCCGCCGCATCGATCGCGAGACGCGCGAGCAGCTTCAGGACACTTACAATACGGTCAATCGGCAGTTCGGCGCCCTGTTTCCGCAGTTGTTCGGCGGGGGGCGGGCGGAGCTGGTCCTGACCGGCGAGGAGATCCTCGACGCCGGCATCCAGATCGTCGCCCAGCCGCCGGGCAAGAAGAACGCGTCGATCCACCTGCTCTCGGGCGGGGAGAAGGCGCTCACCGCGATCGCGCTGGTGTTCTCGATGTTCCAGCTCAATCCGGCCCCGTTCTGCATGCTGGACGAGGTGGATGCGCCGCTGGACGACACGAACACCGAGCGCTATGCGAACATGGTCAAGCGCATGTCCGCGCAGACACAGTTCATCTTCATCAGCCACAGCAAGATCACGATGGAGTTCGCGCAGCAGCTGGTCGGGGTGACGATGCAGGAGCAGGGCGTGTCGCGGGTGGTGGAAGTGGATATCGAAGAGGCGCTGCGCCTGGCCGACCCGGCCGCAGCGTGACGCAGGACAAGCTACACGGAGCAATTCTGGGATCCAAATGGACAGCGAACTTCAGATCGCGCTGATCGGTGCCGGCATCGCCGCAGTGGTGCTGGTGGTGGGCTACAACAAATGGCAGGAGCGGCGTCATCGGCGCGAGGCCGAGCGGGCTTTCAAGTCCGATCACCGTGACGTGCTCCTCGAGCCGCGCGAAGAAACTTCTGCGGGCGAGCGTCGCGAACCCGGCATTGGCGGCGCAGACGACGAGCCGCGCCGATTCAGCGAGGCGCCGGTGAAGCGTAGTGCGCCGGAGCTGCCGCGTCTGCTCGACCCGCGCGCGGACTGCGTGATCCGCCTCGAGACGATCGAGGCGCTCGAGGTCGGCCGCGTCTGGGCGATCCAGGCCGAGCAGCTCGCCGGGCTGGGCAAGCCGGTGTACTGGTTCGGCTTCAACGACGCCGAAAATGTATGGCAGCCCATCGGCCCCGACAGCACTGGCGCCTGCCACTGGTTCTGCGCCGCACTGCAACTGGTCAACCGCCAGGGCTCGATCGGCGAGACCGATTTCATGCGCTTCTCCGGCGGCGTTCAGCGCGTGGCCGACGCCTTGATGAGCCTGCCGCCGGCCCTGCCGCCGCGCGGCGAGACCCTGCGCAACGCCACCGAGCTCGACCGCTTCTGCGCCGACGTCGACGTGCAGATCGGCATCAACGTCGTTTCCCGCGACGGCCAGTTCGAGGGCCGCGCGATCCACGCCGTGGCCGAGAAGCACGGCCTGCGCCTGGGTAGCGACGGGGCTTATCACATGGTCGATGGCGAGCACAGCGTGTTCACCGTGGCCAACCTCGAGTCCGGCCGCTTCTCCCCCGAGAGCCTCAAGGGCCTGGTCACGCGCGGGCTGACCCTGGTGATCGACGTGCCGCGGGTGAGCAATGGCGGTGCCGCCTTCGACCGCATGATGAGGATGGCGACCACGCTCGCCGGCGAGCTCGGCGGCGACGTGGTCGACGACAACCGCGCGCCCTTCGGCGCCGAGGCGGCGGCGATCATCCGCAGCCAGATCGGCCAGTTCCAGATCCGCATGGCGGACCACGACATCCCCGCCGGCAGCCCGCTCGCACTGCGCCTCTTCTCCTTGTGATGGACCCGTTCAACGATAGCGGCCGCGGCGACGCCGCGGCCGACGCCGCCGCACGCGCGGCGACCCTGCGCGCGGAGATCGCGCGCCACGACCATGCCTACTACGTGCTCGACGCGCCGACGATTCCCGACGCCGAGTACGACCGCCTGTTTCGCGAGCTGCAGGTGATCGAGAAGGCCCATCCGGCGCTGCGCAGCGCCGACTCGCCGACGCAGCGCGTGGGCGGCAGGCCGCTCGCGCAGTTCGCAGCCGTGCGCCACCGCGTGCCGATGCTGTCGATCTCCACCGAGACCGACACTGAGGCGAGCGGGGCGTTCGCGTTCGATGCGCGCGTGCGCCGCGCGCTCGGCCTGAAGGAGGAGGACGCGGCGGTGGCCTATGCCGCCGAGCTCAAGTTCGACGGCCTCGCGATCAGCCTGCGCTACGAGGACGGCGTGCTCGTGCAGGCCGCGACGCGCGGCGATGGTGAGACCGGCGAGGACGTCACCGCCAACGTGCGCACGGTGAAGGCGATCCCGCTGCGCCTGCTCGGCGATGCGCCGCCGGTGCTGGAGGTGCGTGGCGAGATCTACCTGCGCCGGGACGACTTCGAGCGCCTCAACGCGCGCCAGGCCGAAGCCGGCGAGAAGATTTTCGTCAATCCGCGCAACGCCGCAGCCGGCAGCATCCGCCAGCTCGACCCCGGCATCGCCGCGCGCCGGCCGCTGTCCTTCTTCGCCTACGGACTGGGCGACGTCGCCGGCTGGGCGCTGCCCGCGACCCACACCGAGGTGCTCGACGCGCTCGCGGCCTTCGGCCTGCCGGTGTGCGAGCACCGCGCGCAGGTGTGTGGCGCGGCCGGGCTGGCGGCGTTCCATGAAAGCGTGGGCGCGCTGCGCGACACGCTGCCCTTCGACATCGACGGCGTGGTGTACAAGGTCGACGCGCTCGCGCTGCAGCAGCGCCTCGGTTTCGTCACCCGCGAGCCGCGCTGGGCGGTGGCGCACAAGTATCCGGCGCAGGAGGCGGTCACGCTGCTGCGCGACATCGAGGTGCAGGTCGGCCGTACCGGCGCGCTGACCCCGGTGGCGCGCCTGGAGCCGGTCTTCGTCGGCGGCGTCACGGTGACCAACGCCACGCTGCACAACCAGGACGAGATCGATCGCAAGGACGTGCGCATCGGCGACTGGGTGATCGTGCGCCGCGCCGGCGACGTGATCCCCGAAGTCGTCGCGCCGGTGCTGGAGCGCCGCAGCGGCGAGCCGCCGCGCTTCGTGCTGCTGGACAAGTTTCCCACCTGCCCGGTGTGCGGCTCGCACGTGGTGCGTGGCGAGGACGAGGCGGTGGCGCGCTGTACCGGCGGGTTGTTCTGCCCGGCGCAGCGCAAGCAGGCACTGCTGCATTTTGCCAGCCGGCGCGCGATGGACATCGAGGGCCTGGGCGACAAGCTGGTCGACCAGCTCGTCGATGCGGCGATCGTGAAGACGCCGGTCGATCTGTACCGCCTCGGCGTGCTCGCGCTCGCCAACCTCGAGCGCATGGGCGAGAAGTCGGCGCAGAACCTGCTGATGGCGATCGAAAAGAGCCGCAGCACCACGCTGGCCCGCTTCATCTTCGCGCTCGGCATCCGCAACGTCGGCGAGGCCACCGCGCGTGATCTGGCACGCCACTTCGGCAATCTCGACGCGCTGGTCGCAGCCGACGTCGATGCGCTGCAGCAGGTGCCCGACGTGGGGCCGATCGTGGCGGAGTGCATCGCCGAGTTCTTCGCCGAGCCGCACAATCGCGAAGTGATCGAACAGCTGCGCGCCGCCGGTGTGCACTGGGCCGAGGGCGAGCCGCAGGGCACGGTGGCCGGTGCGCTCGCGGGCAAGACCTTCGTGCTCACCGGCACGCTGCCGACGCTGAGCCGCGACGGGGCCAAGGCGCGGATCGAAGCCCAGGGCGGCAAGGTCGCCGGCTCGGTGTCGAAGAAGACGCACTACGTGGTCGTCGGTGCCGATGCCGGCTCCAAGCTCGACAAGGCGCAGGCGCTCGGGCTCGCCATCCTCGACGAGGACGGACTGCGCGCGCTGCTGAACGAATCGGATACAAACGCTTGATGCAGCGGGCGCGGGCTTGGCGCATGATCGCGCCCGCTGCTGCGTCGCAACACCCTCAATTCATGGGAGAGCAATAAAAATGAAGAAAGTCACCAAGGCTATTTTCCCCGTTGCCGGCATGGGCACGCGCTTCCTGCCCGCCACCAAGGCGAGCCCGAAGGAGATGCTGCCGATCGTCGACAAGCCGCTGATCCAGTACGCGGTCGAAGAGGCGGTGGCCGCCGGCATCACCGACATGATCTTCATCACCGGTCGCACCAAGCGCTCGATCGAGGACCACTTCGACAAGGCCTACGAGCTCGAGACCGAGCTCGAGGCGCGCGGCAAGAAGGAACTGCTCGAGATCGTGCGCAAGACGGTGCCCAAGGGCGTCAACTGCATCTACATCCGCCAGTCGGAGGCGCTCGGTCTGGGGCACGCCGTGCAGTGCGCGAGTCACGTGGTCAGCGATGAAGCCTTCGCGGTGATCCTCGCGGACGACCTGCTCGACAACAAGGACGGCACGCCTGTCCTGAAGCAGATGGTCGATGTGTACAACTACCACCGCTGCTCGGTGCTCGGCACCATGAACGTGCCGCGCGAGGAAACCCGCAGCTACGGCATCGTCAGCACCGAGTCCGACAAGGGCCAGGTGCAGCGCATGACCGGCATCGTCGAGAAGCCGAAGCCCGAGGAGGCGCCGACGACCCAGGCGGTGGTCGGGCGCTACATCCTGACGCCGCGCATCTTCGACCACATCCGTGCCCTCAAACCGGGCGCCGGTGGCGAATACCAGCTCACCGACGCGATCGCCTCGCTGCTCAAGGAAGAGGCGGTGCTGGCCTATCAGTTCAACGGTGTGCGCTATGACTGCGGCTCGAAGCTCGGCTACCTGAAGGCGACAATCGAGTTCGGCCTGCGCCACCCGGAGACCGGCGCCGACTTCGCGGCTTACCTCGCCGGACGCTTCGGTGCCGAGGGCAAGCCCGCCAAGGGCGCAAAGTGAGGGCACGGGCGCTGCCCACGAGCTGATTGCGTGACCGGTTCGCGCATCGAGGGGGCGGCCTGCGGGCCCCCCCTTTTCACAAGGTCTTCAGATATTCGAGCAAGTCTGCCTTGTCCGCGGCCGGAAGCGCGGTGCCGAAGACATGGCCCTGGTTGCCGCCACCCCGGGCTGATACCTCGTGCCGGGTGCCGCTGCGCTCGGCTTCGGCACCGCTGCTGACGAAGCCGACCCGGTCCGGATCGTAGACGTCGTAGCCGCGCCAGAAGCTCGCGGGGCGCTGCACGGGCGGTTCGAGCAGGTCGCGCAGGGTCGGCACCGAGCCGTTGTGCAGATAGGGCGCGCGCAGCCAGATGCCGTCCAGGAAGGCCGCGACGTAGCCGGTCAGCGGCGCCTCGACCAGGCCCGGGCGCTCGATGCCCATCCCGGCCACCACCGCATTCGCCTCGCGCGCCGCGCGCTCGTTCCAGGTGCCGACGCGCTCCGGACTGGTGCCGACCTCTGCGAGCGGGATCACCGTCCCGGTGCGCGCCGAGGCGTGGCAGCCGGCGCAGGTCGACGCGAACACCTGCTTGCCGCGCGACGCAGCGGCCGTATCGATCGCGAACGGATAGGGCGGCGCGCGTTTCGCCGACACATACTCGATGAGCCAGCGCACCTCGCCGAGGAACTCGGCGTTGTCCTTGGGCGGCGCGCCGAGCAGGCCGAGCGCGGAGTCGATCACCACCGAAGACGCGTCGTGGCTGTCGCCGGCGAAGTTCATGCGCATGCCCTGGTCGGCGCGGTACTTGCCGAGGTTCCACAGCGAGGGCATGTCGGTGGGGCCGAAACTGTCGTCCATCGGCCAGCGGATCATGAAGTACTTGGTCAGGTTCATCGCGTCGTCGCGGCCGCGGCCCCAGGGCGGGAAGTCCTCACGGTACAGCCAGGCGAACTGCTGTTCGCGCTCAAGCAGGCGTTTGCGCGTGATCGGGATGATCACGAAACGATAGAGCAGGCGGTCGATGAAGGAGAGGTCGGTGACCAGGTTGATCTCGGTCATCAGGTTGTCGGCCTTGAAGCGCGGATCCTTGGCGCAATCGACCAGGAAACGGAAGAAGGCCCACAGGTTCAGCGTGTGGTTGGGCCCGGTCGGCACGAACACCGGCGCCGCATCGGCCTGCGTGCGATAGCTCGTGGTGTGGCAGGACGCACAGTTGTTGGCCACGCGCGGAAATCCCACCACCTTCTTCGAGAAGCCGACCGGAAGCTCCTGCCCTTCTTCCCAGACCACGCCGAACGCGGCGTAGCCGCCGGGCCCCGGCAGCTTCTCGGGAAACATCCGCGGCAGCACGTAGAAGATCCAGTAGGGGATGCCGGCATCGCGCTCGGCGCCAATCGAACCGTACTTGAAGCGCATGTCGGGATCGCTGGTGATCCATTCGGGCTGCGGCTCCTCGCGGAAGAACTTGTACCAGGCGAAGGCTCCGCCGGCGACGCCGAGCGCGAGGATCACGAGCAGCGCGACGAGCAGGCTGCGGCGCCGGGCAAGGAACTGGGCCGGGCGCGGCCCCGGATTCGTGCTGGGGGCGGATTTCATGACGGCACTCCTCGCATCAGAAGGTCTTCAGGTACTCGACCAGCGCATCCTTGTCCGCAGCTGGCAGATCGGTGCCATAGGCCGGGCCCTCGTGACCGGCGTTGCCGTTGCCCGGCAGCGTGGTGTCGAACAGGAAGCGATCCGCCGTGTTGCCGGGCGTGCTGGTGTTTGCGCCGCACTGTGCGGGGTCGGCGGCGCTGGCGAAGCCGACGCGCACCGGGTCGATCAGCGTGCTGCCGCGCACGAAGCAGCGTGGGCGCTCGGTGGACGGTTCGAGCAGATCGCGAAGGGTGGGCACGGCGCCGTTGTGCAGGTAGGGCGCGCGCAGCCAGATGCCATCGAGCGGCATGTTGGCGTAGCCCCACGTCTTGCGGAAATGCTGGAAACGATGCGGATAACCGGCGTAGAGGGTGGCCTGATTGAGCGCCAGATCGCGGGTGTAGGAATCGAGCCGCGCGCGGTCGGTGGCAATCTGCGCGATCGGCGTGACGTGGCCCACCTTCGAACCGGCGAAGCCGCTGCCGCTGGCACCGTGGCAGTCGGCGCAATAATGTGCGTAGAGAACCGCGCCGCGTGCGGCGAGGGCAGTGTCGACCGGGAGCGGCCAGGCGGGTGGGGCGAGGTCGAGCAGCCAGGTCTCGACGCGGGCGATGGCAGCCAGGTCGATGGTCGGTGGCGTGGTGCCGGTGCCGAAGGCCGCGCTCTTGTTGCGCTCCTCGGTGTGGGTGTTGTTGCCGTCCCAGTGCAGTTCCATGCGCTCGCCGTCGTCGCGTTGCATGCGCTTGCGCTGGTTCCAGATCGATGGAAAGTCCGAGGCGCCGAGGCGCTCGTGGGCAGGCAGTTGCGCCACTGGAAAGTTGAACAGCACCTTCGCGGCGTTGAAGGTGTCGACCCGCCCCGGCCCCCACGGCGGCTGATCGAACACGAAGCCGAAGCGTCCGCGCAACATCAGCAGGCGTTCGCGCATCAGTGCGATCGCCACCGGATAGACGAGGTAGCGGTCGATGAGCCCGAGTTCGCCGCTCAGGCGCTCGATCTCGGGCACGATGAACTCGCGCGAGAAGTGCGGCCCGGCGGCACATTCGAAGAAGAAGCGCTGGAAGGCACGGATGTCGAAGCGATGGGCGGGCATGCCGACGACCAGGCGCGCCGGCGCAGCGGGCGTGTCGCGAACGAGGCCGGTGTGGCAGGCAGCGCAGTTGAGGAAGACGCGATCGATGCCGAGGTGGCGGCGCTTCGACACGCCCACCGGCAGGTCGCGGCCGTCCTCGAAGATGAAACCGAGCGACGCGTAACCGGGGCCGGGCAAGTGCTCGGCGCACACGGTCGGCAAGGCCTGCCAGATCCGGTACGGGAAACCCGACTCGCGCTCGCCGCCGGTCGAGCCGTACTTGAAGTGCTCCACCGGGTCGGGATAAGCGACCGGCTCGTCGGGCAGGAAGCGCACCAGCGCATAGCTGCCGCCGAACAGGATCAGCAGCCAGGGCAGCAGCACGAGGAGGCGAAGCAGCGTGCGCGCGAGGCGGGCGCGATGCGTGCGGGGGGCGGACTCGGGCGTGTTCACGGTGACCTCGGAGCTGCAGTGCGATGCGGTGTCGGGGCGCTGATCACTCGGTCGGGATGCGGCAGGGAGCGAGCGTGGCGTAGGGGTGGGCGAGTACGTCGTTGCCGGGCGCGCCGCGCGCTTGCAGCAGGCCTTGCAGCAGCTCGCGCATCGCGGTCAGGTCGGACGATTGCAGGAAAGCGGCGGCATGCACGGCGGCGGGCGGCGGCATCGGGGTCTTCGGGCGGGCGGAGGGCGGCAGCCGGTTCATCGCCAGCCGATAGAGCATGCGTTGCGCACAGGCCGCGAGTTGGGCGCGCACCAGCGATTCGTCGCCATGCAGGAAGCCGGGCGGGAAGGCGGTGTCCTCGGCGTGGCACTGGCTGCACTGGCGCAGAAAGGGCTGCAGGTCGGTGGGCCAGTGCATCGCGCGCAGCGGGGCGACGTCGGCCGTTCGTGTGGGCGGAGGCGCTGCCGCGGCGGGCGGGGCGGGAACGTCATCGCCGAGTGCGCGCAGCAGCGGTGCGAGCAGGGCCGTCCGGCGCGCCGGGCCGCCCGTCAGCGCATCGTCCTGGCCGGCGAGGTTTGCTTGCGCGAGGGTTTCCACAACGCGCCCGAGCGGCGCGAGGTCGTCGACGAGTTCCAGGTTTGCCGCGACCGTTGCGGCCGCGTCCGCATCCGTCGTCAGGTCCTCGTTGGCGCTCCCAGTGCCAAGTCGCAGCGTAGTGAGGGCTTCCCCGCTGCTGGCGCGAATCGGGCCGCCCTGCCTGGCGGTGAGCGTGAAACGGATGGTAGCGCGGGATGCGTCGTCTTGGTTCCTGATGACTGACAGCGCAACCCCGGTGTGCGCGTGCGACCCGGGCAGCTCGAGACGATCGAGGACTCCGTCGGTAGCGCGGTGTCCCTCGAGCGCGATGCGCGCCTGCAGGCGGACCTCGTCGCCGCCGGCACAGTCGAGGTCGAGCCGGCTTGCGTTCGCAGCCCGGCGCACGGTGCAGGTCAGCTCGATCTCCCGCGCTGCGGGCGGTGGCATGCGCACGAGGGCGCGCTCGATGCGCACAAGGTCGGCGCGCGAGAACAGCTCGCCGAGCAGGTGGACGAAGCGCGCCACATCGGCGGCGTTGCGTCCGCGCCAGTGTTCCAGCGGCCCACGCAGCGCGAGCGGATCGAAGGCTGCGGGAATGTCGGCATAACGTGCGAGCTCGGCGTCGGCAGGGGGCGCAATGCCGCCCTCGATGCCGGCGAAGGGTTGACGGTTGGGTACTTGCGGATTGGGAATGACGATGCCGTCGGGCCAGCGCACCTGCCAGCTGGCCAGCAGCGGTGCAATCAGGCGGTGGGTCGTTTCCGCGCTCGGTACGGTCCCCGCAGCGCCGATGAGCCGCTGGCGCAGCGCCTGCAGCAGGGCTTGCGCTCGGCAGTCGACACTGGCCTGCACGGTGGCCAGTGCACAGCCCTCCTGCCACAGGCGCTGGGTGACGGCGAGGCGATTCGCGCGTGCGGTCGCGGCGTCGATCGCTTCGGGCACATCGACGCCGTGACGCCAGGGCAGGCCCTGATGGTCGAGGCCAGTGGCGGCGAGGCGCGCGGCGACAGGCGGGTTGGCGCTGGTCTCGTCCCACGACGGACGGGAGAAGATCGGCGCCGCGTTCTGGTGGCAGGCGAGGCAGAGCATACGGTTGGCGGGCACCACCCGCGGTGTCGCCCCGGCGCGATAGTCGAGCACGAGCTGGAACTCGAAGCGGCCCTCGTCCTCGTTGTAGCTGATCACCTCGAGCGCCTCGGCGCGCTCGTGGTGAGCCAGATACAGCCGGTCCTTCAGGTAGAGGTGTCCGGCGGGCGCATCGGCCGCTGGTTCGCCGGTGACCGCGGCCACCACGCGCGGAAAGCGGAAGGCGTCGACGTCACCGGCGGCGTGGCGCTGCAGCGAGCGCCCGAGCGGGATGAGCACGATCGCCAGTCCTCCACCCGGGTGTTCGCCATCGAGTTGCGCTCGCACGCGCTGCAGCAGGGCCGGGAAGGGGAAGGGCACCTGCGGTGCGCCGTCCGCCTCGTGCTCGAGCAGGCGATCGAACAGCGAACGGCCGTATGGTGAGGCCGTGCGGTCGACGTCTGCGGCAACGGCGGGAAGCGCAAGCGCACAGCCGAACAGCACGCCCAGCAGCAGCGGAAGCATGCTGCGCGAGAGCAGGTCGAAGCGTCGGCCGGAGATCGCGCCGGGGCCCGGACTGGCGAGGAGGCGATGCAGGCGCATGCGCGTTCCCCCGCGTGATCTTCCGGGCCGCGGATGCTGCCGATGCCCGGAAAACCACGCACGGCTCGTCCTCAGCCACCGCCTGCCGCCGCGGCAACCAGGCGCTGCTGGGTGCCGCCCCAGCAGTCCTGCTGGATTTGCCCGGTCGTCATGAAGGCGTCCCGACCGGCGGCGATCATCTGCTCGTTGTAGAGCACGAAATTCACCACGAAGACGCGGTCCATGTAGGCCCGGCCGAGGTAGAAGCCGGGATAGACCATGCGGATCTCGTCGCGGATCGCGAAGCCGTTGCGTCCGGCGAGCAGGTCGGGCATGCGGCGGTAGCCCGGCAGTTCGTCGGTGAAGGCGTAGTCGATGATGATGGATTCGCGGCGGCCGTCGAGCAGGCTCTGCCCGCAGTAGAGCTTCGCCGGGAACAGCAGCCACTGGTCCTTGCCACCGACATTCACCTTCTGCAGCGGCGCGTCCGCGCTTTCCTCGACGAGGCCGAGCTTGCGCAAGGTGCCGAGGTCCTCGATGCGGTTACGCAGCAGGCGCTCGTCGCGGTAGAACACCTTGCCCTTCCACAGTACCTCGCCGATCAGGTCGAGCTTGCTGCCCGCGACATTGACCAGCAGCCCCTTCAGGCCACCGCCGGCGATTTCCGACAGGCGCAGCTTGCCGCTGCCGCCGCGCGGGAAGAACAGGTCGCCGTCGAAGGCGCCGTCGGGGATCGGCCCGGCGCTCAGGCGCGCATAGATCTGGTCGACCTGTTCCTGATCGAGGCGCGCGATGTTCTGCGGCGTGATCTTGTACAGGTCGGCGGGCGACAGCGGATGGCGATGTTCGAGCCCGGCGAAATCGGGCTTGCCGGCATAGCCCTCGGCATGCGGGGCGAAGGCGATCTGAGGCGGATCGTCCTCGTCGTCGAACAGTCCGCATCCGGAAAGGGTGATGGCGGCGAGCATGCAGGCGGCGATTGCCCTGCGGGGCCAGTGCGAGATCCTTGTCATGATGAAGTCCCCCGTGCTCAGAGCGTTGCGAGGAAGGCGATCAGCGCGTTCTTGTCGGCTTCGGACAAGTCCTCGCCGAAGCGGTGGCCCTCGTTCTCGACCTCGGCGGTGCAACTGCTGTACACGTGCTTGATCAGGTAGGGCCGCGCACGCAAGGCCTCGACCAGGCCGTTCGGCTTGCCGGCCACTTCCTGGGCGACTGCCTTGAGGTCTGCGAGGACCTTCTTGCCGGTCTCCTTGCCCAGGCGCGCGTTCAGGCTGCGCTCGAGCTCGCCGGCTGCGGTCCTGGCGCGCACCAGATCGACGATGAAGGCCTTGTGCTGGAAGTTGCCGAGCGTGCCGGCGGTGACGCCGCGGCCGTCGATTTCGCTCGGGATGGTCAGCTCGAAGCCGAGCAGGCGTTCCTTGTCGGTGCCGTCCCACAGCCGCGGGCCGACGCGCAGGGTCACATCCTCATTGAGCAGCGTCACCTTCGGGATGCGCTGCGCGGGATTGAGCAGGGCCTGCATCGACAGCGTGTACAGCGTGAAGCGGCCCTCGACGCTGGGGTCGTACTCGTAGCAGGCGGGCTGGCGTTCGGCGGGCAGGAGCTTGACGTTGCTCGCGTCGACGTAGCGCGGACGCTGGGCATAGAAGTCGTTGGCGGCGTTCTGCGGCTTGCCGCAGAGCTCGGGCCCAAGGGCGTTGTTGTGCAGGAAGGGGGCGTGCGCCCACAGGTTCACCAGCGAGATGTTGCGGTAGTAGCCGCGACCACCGTCGCCGGGCTCCTTCACGTTCGGGTCGGGCGGTTGCGCGCGCAGGGTCTCCGAGCCGTATTCCTGCCAGACGTGGCCGGCCATGTGGTTCGAGTGCAGGGCGCGGCAGCGGAAGGTGCCGACCTCGGACGCCGCGGTGGGGCCGTCGTTGCCCAGCCAGTCGTCGCGCAGGCCCGTCCTGAGGTCGAGCTTGTGGAAGTCGAGGCCGGCAAGCTGGCCGGTCGCGGCCTCGGGCTGGCTCGAGTGGCAACGTGCGCAGCCGTTGGCGAACACTTCGCGTCCGCGGGCGACCGCGCCCGTGCCGAACTGCCGTTCGAGATCTGCGATCAGGTCCTGGTCGGTGTAGCGCGCACCGGGGTCGGCGGCGCGCAGCGTGTTCTCGCGTGCCACGCGCAGGTCCGTGGCGTGGCCTTCGGCCGCCATGAAGAAGTCGAGGATGTTTGCGAGTCGGTCCTCTACGGCGCGGAAGTTCGGGCAGTCCCGCCGGCACTGGCCGATGTCGAAGGGCGTCTGGCCAAAGCCGCGTTGCTGCGGGTCGAGCTGGCGCAGGTCGGCGAGGTGATTCACCCAGCACTGTTCCGAACACGAGCCGATGTTGAAGTAGACGCGCTGGATGGCCTCGAGCGCACCGATCGAGTCTTCGCCGCCCTTGAGGATGTGGTGCACGGCTTCCTTCTGCAGCGACCTTTCCCAGCACTTGCCGTCGCGGCCCGGCTCGCACCAGCACTGGGCCTCGTCCGCGCCCTTGGCGCAGGCGGTCGTCTTGCGCCACTTGATCACGGACTCGTCGGCGAAGGTCGGGCGCTTGGCGATGTTGATCAGCGCGTTGATCGTGCCGGGATTATTCACCTGATCGGTCGGAATCGCCGAGGTGTCGCTGGTGCCCGGCCTGGCATGGGCGAACATCTGCCATTCGAGGGTGTTCGATGCCATGCCCGAGACCATGATCTCGGAGACGCGGGTGTATTGATTGCCGACCAGGCCCTTGATGTTCTCCCACGCCGGGCGCGCCGGATCGGCAGGCGGGTTGAGCGGATCGAAGGCGATGTGGCAGGAACCGCAGGAGGTGCCGATGAGGAAGGGCGGTTCGATCGCGCCGTCCTGGAGGTGGGAGCGGGCCGCCTCGCCGTGCCCGCCGGCGGCGGCGATCGGTCGGTTGTAGCCTTCCCAGGTGGCGGTGCTGCCGTTGAGTTTCAGCCACGCGTCGCGGTCAAAGCGCGGGTTAGGAAACTTGCGGATGCCGAGGGCGCCGGTGGAGGTGCCGAAACGCAGGTCGCAAGCGTCGTGGCGCTGATCGGCGGGACCATGCACATCGCCGGCCGCGAGCGGCGCATCGCGGAAGTCGCAGGCCGGATCGCGGTAGCCGTCACGTCCGACATGCGGGAGGAGTTCCTCGTCGCCGGGACACCAGTCGAAGCCGTAGGTCTCGTCCAGGCTCTTCGCCGGGCAGTCGGGGCTGCCGGGTACGCAGCAGGCTGGGTCGTTGATGATGCCCCAGGCGCGGAAGCGGTCGCCGCGCTCATCGCTGCGCAGCACGCGGAACCAATCGATCAGCACGCCGACCCGCTGCTGGAACACATAGGTGTGGAAGCGCTCGTTGCCGGCGGTGGCCTTGAACCAGATCAAGCGTCCGGCGCATTCGGACGCGTTCAGCCCTTGACGCGCACACGCCTCGTAGTAAGGGAGGTCCTGGGCATGAACCTTCGCTGGCGTCGACGCGGGCGGGGCGGCGGGAGCCTCGGCGAATGCCCGCGGGACGAGCGGGGCGAGCATGGCGGCGATGAAGACAATGGCCGCCACTAACACCTGCGATGATAGGCGCATCATGTTCGTTCTCCTGCTCCGTTGGATCGGCAGGGACGAAGGCACCCGCATCGGGACACCCGCAGGGACACGCGGTGCAGGGCAACGGGCACGACCACACCCGCGCGCTGCGCCTTACGCAGCGAAGCTCTCTGTCGGTTCCGGGCGCGCTTTACCGCGTGTCCGCGGTGCGCGCTCCGTTCATTCGTTGTACTTCCGTGATAGCAGGAAAGCGGGCGTTTGCAAACCGCGCACGGCGCGTGTGACAAGCGCCGCAGGCGCAGATGGAGAAACGCCCCGCACAGGGTCTGTGCAGGGCGTTCGAGTGGGCAGGCGGGCTTCTGTCGGACTTCAGCCTTCGGCCTTCGCCGCGCGCTTGCGGTCGGTTTCCTTGAGGTGACGCTTGCGCAGCCGGATGTTCTTGGGCGTGATCTCGACCAGCTCGTCGTCGGCGATGAACTCGATCGCGGATTCCAGCGTCAGCGCGATCGGCGTGATCAGGCGCACGGCCTCGTCGGTACCCGAGGCGCGCACGTTGGTGAGCTGCTTGCCCTTGATCGGGTTCACCACGAGGTCGTTGTCGCGGGTGTGGATGCCGATGATCATGCCTTCGTACAGCGCCTCGCCGGGGCTCACGAACATGCGGCCGCGGTCCTGCAGGTTCCACAGCGCGTAGGCCACGGCTTCGCCATCGTTCTGCGAGATCAGCACGCCGTTGCGGCGTTCGGCCATCGCGCCGGCCATCGGGCCGTAGTCGTCGAAGACGTGGCTGGCCAGCCCGGTGCCGCGCGTCATGGTGAGGAACTCGCCCTGGAAGCCGATCAGGCCGCGGGCCGGGATGCGGTACTCGAGGCGCACGCGACCCTTGCCGTCCGGCTGCATGTCCTGCAGATCCCCACGGCGGCGACCGAGCTCCTCCATGACGCCGCCCTGGTGGTCTTCCTCGACGTCGACCGTGAGCATCTCGTAAGGCTCGCACTTCACGCCATCGATTTCCTTGTACACCACGCGCGGGCGACCGACGGCCAGCTCGTAGCCTTCGCGGCGCATGTTCTCGAGCAGGATGGTCAGGTGCAGCTCGCCACGGCCCGCGACCTCGAAAACGTCCGAGTCGCCGGTGTAGGTCACGCGCAGTGCGACGTTCTTGAGCAGCTCCTTTTCCAGGCGCTCGCGGATCTGGCGGCTGGTGACGTACTTGCCTTCGCGACCGGCCAGCGGCGAGGTATTGACCATGAAGTTCATGGTCAGCGTCGGCTCGTCGACCGCAATCGGCTTCATGCCCTCGAGGCACTCGGGGTCGCACAGCGTGACGCCGATGTTGACCTGCTGGATGCCCGCGATCAGCACGATGTCGCCGGCTTCGGCCAATTCAGACGGTTTGCGTTCCAGGCCTTCGAAGGTGAGGATCTGGCTGACCTTGCCCTTGCCACGGTTTTCCTCGCCGTACATGACGACGACTTCCTGGTTCGGACGCACGCGGCCACGCTTGATGCGACCGATGCCGAGCTGGCCCATGTAGGTCGAGTAGTCGAGCGAGCAGACCTGGATCTGCAGCGGACCGTCGGCGTCCACTTCGGGTGCGGGCACGTGCTCGAGGATGGCTTCGAACAGCGGGCGCATGTCGGTGCGCTCGTCGCCCTCGTTGATCACCGCGAAGCCGTTCAGGCCCGAGGCATAGATGACCGGGAAGTCGAGCTGCTCTTCGGTAGCGCCGAGCTTGTCGAAGAGATCGAAGGTGTGGTTGATCACCCAGTCCGGACGCGCGCCCGGGCGGTCGATCTTGTTGATGACCACGATCGGCTTGAGGCCGAGGGCGAGCGCCTTGCGGGTCACGAAGCGGGTCTGCGGCATCGGCCCCTCGACCGCATCGACCAGCAGCAGCACGCTGTCGACCATCGACAGCACGCGCTCGACCTCGCCGCCGAAGTCGGCGTGGCCCGGGGTGTCGACGATGTTGATGTGCGTTTCGCCGTACTGGATGGCGCAGTTCTTCGACAGGATCGTGATGCCGCGTTCCTTCTCGATGTCCCCCGAGTCCATGACGCGTTCGGCGACCTGCTGATTTTCGCGGAAGGTGCCGGACTGGCGCAGCAGTTGGTCGACGAGGGTGGTCTTGCCGTGGTCGACGTGGGCGATGATGGCGATGTTGCGGATGGCGCGGGACATGAGGGGGCGGGAAGTCTTTGAAAGGGCTCGGATTCTAGCACGTGCTGCGGCGGCGCAGCATGGTTTTCTGGGTGGCATGTTAGAATCGCGCGCCCAGCCAACAGAGGTTCTTCACCATGCTCGCGATCATCGGCGGCAGCGGACTCACCCAACTGTCGAACATGGAGATCGAGCGCCGCGAAGTCGTGCGCACGCCCTACGGCGAGCCCTCCGGCGCGCTCGCCTTCGGCCGGGTCTGCAACGAACCGGTCGTCTTCCTCGCCCGCCACGGCTACGGCCACACCATCCCGCCGCATCTGGTCAACTACCGCGCCAATATCTGGGCGCTCAAGCAGGCGAAGGTCACCGGCATCGTGTCGGTGGCCTCGGTAGGCGGCATCCGCGCCGATCTCGCGCCGGGCACGCTCATCGTGCCGAGCCAGATCATCGACTACACCTGGGGGCGCAATAGCACCTTCTTCGAAGGTGGCGACACGCCGGTGCGCCACATCGACTTCACCGAGCCCTACGACGACGCCCTGCGCCGCCGCCTGCTCGCGGCGATCGGCGCGGCCGGCGACAGCGCGGTGGATGGCGGCGTGTATGCGAGCACCCAGGGGCCGCGCCTCGAGACCGCGGCCGAGATCGACCGCCTCGAGCGCGACGGCTGCGACATCGTCGGCATGACCGGCATGCCCGAGGCGGCGCTCGCGCGCGAGCTCGAACTGCCCTACGCGGCGATCGGGGTCGTGGTGAACTACGCCGCCGGGCGTTCCTCAAGCGCGCATGGCATCCACTTCGACGATATCGAGCTGGTGTTGCAGGAGTCCATGGTGCGCGTGCGCGCAGTGCTCGAGGGGCTTTGCCATGTCTGATCGACCGAGCGAGGAGGGCAATGCGATGAAGCGGGTGGAGAGCTCGTTCGAGCACGTGTTGTTCACCAGCCGCTGGCTGATGGCGCCGGTGTATTTCGGCCTGGTTCTGGCGATGGTGTTGCTGCTGGTGAAGTTCGGCAAGGAGCTGTTCGGACTGTTCGCGCAGATCTGGAGTGCCTCGGGCAGCGAGCTGATCATCGGCGTGCTCTCGCTGGTCGACGTGGCGCTGATCATGAACCTGCTGATCATCATCATCTTCAGCGGCTACGAGAACTTCGTCTCCAAGATGGAAGACCTGCACACCCACCGCGACCGCCCGGAGTGGATGGGGCACATCGGCTTCTCCGACCTGAAGCTCAAGCTGATCGGCTCGATCGTGGCGATTTCGGGGATCGAGCTGCTGAAGGCCTTCATGAACGCCCACAACCTCACCGATCGCCAGCTCGGCTGGATGGTGGGCATCCACGTCACCTTCCTGTTCTCGGGCCTGCTCTACGCCGCGATGGACCGGCTGGCGGGCAAGGGGCACTGAGGCGCGGCGGGAAACCCGTTCGCGCCTTGCGGCGCTCCTACAGGAGGGGTGCTCTAATGTAGGAGCGCCGCCAGGCGCGAACGGGCGGATCCAGTCTGCGCCGGCGTTTCCGCGCGCCCTACACCTGCAGCCGCTCGAGCAGTTCGCGCTCGATCCTGAGCACCTGCGCGTCCTGGTTCAGCGCGTTGCCGGTGAGCAGGAAGGTGTCTTCGACGCGTTCGCCCAGGGTGGCGATCTTGGCGGTGTGCAGGCGGATGCCATGCTCCGCAAGTACCGCGGCGACATCGTAGAGCAGCCCGGGGCGGTCGGCGGCGGTGAGCGAGAGCACGTGGTGGCGACCGGCCTCGTCGGCGCGGATGCTGACCTCGGGGCTGATTGGAAAGTGCTTGACCTGGCGCGACATTCTCCCGCGGCTGGGGCGCTCGGGCACGCCGGGCTTCTGCAGGCGGGCGGTGAGCTCGTGCTCGATCAGGATCACGATGTCGCGATAGGCGGCCTGTTCGCCCGGGTCCTGCAGCATGAAGCTGTCGAGCGCGTAGCCGTGGCGGGTGGTGTGCACCTTGGCGTCGACGATGGTGAAGCCCATGCGCCCGAAAAATCCGGTGAGGCGCACGAAGAGATCCTTCTGGTCGCGGGTGAACACCATCACCTGCACGCCATCCTCGTCCTCGGCCACGCGTGCCTTCACCACCGGCTCGTCGGATTCGGTGCGGTAGTACAGCACGCGGGTGTGCCAGGCGATCTCCTCTGCGGAGTGGCGCATGAAATACACCGGATCGAGCCGGGCCCACAGTGCGTCCTCGACGCCGGGGCGCAGGCCGTGGAAGCGTAGCTGGCGGCGGGCATCCTCGATGCGGTCGTCGAGACCGAGCGCCTCCTTGGCAGTGGCGCCGCGCAGCAGGCGTTGGGTGGCGAAGAACAGATCCTCGAGGAGCTTGCCCTTCCATCCGTTCCACACCTTGGGGCTGGTGCCGCGGATGTCGGCGTGGGTGAGCAGGTAGAGCGCGACCAGGCGACGCTCGTCGCGCACGATGTCGGCGAAGCGCTGGATGACCGCGGGGTCGGAGGTGTCCTCCTTCTGCGCGACGCGCGACATGGTCAGGTGCTGCTCGACCAGCCACACGACCAGCGCGCTGTCGTCCGCGTCCATGCCGTGCTGCGCGCAGAACTCGCGCGCATCGGCCATGCCCAGGGTGGAGTGGTCGCCGCCGCGGCCTTTGGCGATGTCGTGGAAGAGCGCGCCGATGTAGAGCAGCCAGGGGCGCTCGAAGGCCATGATCAGGCGCGTCATCAGCGGGTATTCGTGCGCGTGCTCCCCCATGGTGAAGCGCCGCACGTTGCGCAGCACCATCAGGATGTGCTGGTCGACCGTGTAGACGTGGAAGAGGTCGTGCTGCATCTGGCCGACGATGCGCCGCCAGGCCGGGATGTAGCGCGACAGGATGCCGTACTCGTTCATCTTGCGGAACACGCGCACGATGCCGCGGCGCTGCTGCAGGATCTGCAGGAAGAGGGCGCGGTGCGCGGGGTCGGCGCGGAAGGCGGCATTGACCTGGTTGCGGTGGATCCACAGCGCGCGCAGGGTGCGGGCGGTCATGCCCTTGAGTTCGGAGCGCTGCTGCAGCAGCAGGAAGCATTCGAGCAGCGCGGAGGGCTGGCGCTCGAAGACGTCCTCTTCGCGGATGTCGAGCAGCTCGCGCACGACCTGGAAGCGCGCATTGACCACGATCGCGGCGCCGCGGTCGGGGAAGATCACGCTGCCGTAGTTCTGCAGCAATACGGTGTTGAGCTGCATCACCATCTTGGCGGTGACGTAGTAGCGCTGCATCAGCACCTCGGAGGCGCGCCGCGTGGGCGTGGCCTCGATGCCGAGGATGCGGGCGAGCTTCTCCTGGTGGTCGAAGAGCAGGCGATCCTCCGCGCGCCCTGTGAGCTGATGCAGGCGGATGCGGATGTGCTGCAGGAAGCGCTCGATCGCGCGCAGCTCCCCCGCTTCGCCGCCGGTGATCAGGCGGTGGCGGGCGAGATCGCGCCAGTTGTGGCCGAGCCCGGCGGCGCGTGCGATCCAGCCCAGCATCTGCAGGTCGCGCAGCCCGCCGGGGCTCTCCTTGCAGTTGGGTTCGAGCGCGTAGGGCGTGTCGTTGAAGCGGGCGTAGCGCTGCTCCTGCTCGAGCAGCTTGGCCTTGTAGAAGGCACGCACGTCGAGTGCCTCGCGGTAGCGTGCGTTGAGTTCGGCGAACAGGGCTGCGTTGCCGGCGAGCAGCCGCGCTTCGAGGAGATTGGTCTGTACGGTGATGTCGTCGGCCGCGGCGCTCATGCACTCGTCCACCGTGCGCACCGCATGGCCCACCTCCAGCCCGCAGTCCCACAGCGCGCCGATCAGCGCGGACAGCCGCGCCTTCAGCGCCTCGTCGGGAGGCGCCGAGAGCAGCACGAGCAAATCGACGTCCGAGGCCGGGAAGAGTTCGCCGCGGCCGTAGCCGCCCACCGCCACGAGCGCGGCGGAGGCCGGCATCGCGCACGCCGCCCACAGGCGGACGAGCTCCTGGTCCACCAGCCGGGCGCGCCCCTTGAGCAGGGTCGAGGTCTGCGGCCGCGCGTGGTAGGCCTCACGCAGCTGCGCCGTGCCCTCGCCGAGGCGTTGGCGAGCCGTGGCGGCCAGGGTCTGCAGTTCGTCGGTGAGGGCGTCGTTCATGCGCGGACCCGGGCGGTTGCGTTCAGCTCGCCGCGGCGAAGCGGGCGGCGACGAGCTCGGGTGGCGGCGGGCACTTGGCGGAGAGGGTGAGGATCTCCACACCGGTCTCGGTGACCACCACCGTATGTTCCCATTGCGCCGACAGGCTGCGATCCTTGGTGACGATGGTCCAGCCGTCCGGCAGTTCGGAGATCGCCGCCTTGCCGGCGTTGATCATCGGCTCGATGGTGAAGATCATGCCCGGCTCGAGCGTGGGGCCGGTGCCGGCCTTGCCGTAGTGCAGGACCTGGGGCTCCTCGTGGAACTTGCGCCCGATGCCGTGGCCGCAGAACTCGCGCACCACCGAGAAGCCGCTGCCCTCCGCATGCTTCTGGATTGCCGCGCCGATGTCGCCGAGGCGGCCGCCCGGCTTCACGGTGGCGATGCCGAGCCACATGCACTCGTAGGTGATCCGCGTCAGTCTGCGGGCAACGATGCTGCACGCGGATTCGCCGCCGACCAGGAACATGCGGCTGGTGTCACCGTGGAAGCCGTCCTTGATCACGGTGATGTCGAGATTGACGATGTCGCCCTTTTTCAGGGCCTTCTCGCCGGGTACGCCGTGGCACACCTGATGGTTGATCGAGGTGCAGATCGACTTGGGGTAGGGCGAGTAGCCGGGCGGAGCGTAGTTGAGCGGAGCGGGGATGGTGTCCTGCACATTCACCATGTAGTCATGGCAGAGGCGGTCGAGCTCTCCAGTGGTCACGCCCGGCACGACGAAGGGCTCGATGTAGTCGAGCACCTCGGCCGCGAGCCGGCAGGCCACGCGCATCTTTTCGATCTCTTCGGGGGTCTTGATGGCAATGCTCATTGTTGTGTGTTCTGCGTCGGGGCGGTAAAGAAGGAAGGCTATCGCAAGCGTCGCGCTGCAGCAAACCTCGCCTTCGTTCGGGGCAGCGGGTGTGCGGAGGGACGGCGGTGGCCGCAGCACATCCATGACCCGTCGACGCCGGCGCGTATCGCCACTGCCTCGTCACTGCTTGGGCGTCTTGAGCGCGCTGCGGACCGCGTGATATGATCGCGGGCTTGTCTGCATGTGCAGGCAAAATCCGCACGCCTTGCGGCACAGGGTCCTTCCGTGGGTCTGCGCGATTCGCTTCGTTCCGGTTTCATGCGGGGTGGGGGTCGCGTGGTTTACGGCGGGCAAGGTGGCGAACCGGCTTTCCGGTCGCCCATCCGCGGGGCGGAGGTTCAACCCTAGTAAAGTTTGGAGCAACACATGTCCGTCACGATGCGTCAGATGCTGGAAGCCGGCGTCCACTTCGGTCACCAGACCCGTTTCTGGAACCCGCGCATGGCCCCCTACATCTTCGGCCAGCGCAACAAGATCCACATCGTCAACCTCGAGAAGACGATGGTGAAGTACAACGAAGCCATCGAGTTCGTGCGCAAGCTCGCGGCGAACCGCGGCAACATCATGTTCGTCAGCACCAAGCGCCAGGCGCGCGAGATCATCGCCGAGGAGGCCCAGCGCGCCGGCATGCCCTATGTTGACGAGCGCTGGCTCGGCGGCATGCTGACCAACTTCAAGACCGTCAAGCAGTCGATCAAGCGCCTCAAGGAAGTCGAGGCGATGATGGAAGACGGCTCGATCGAGCGCCTGTCCAAGCGCGAAGCCCTGACCGTGCGTCGCGAGCTCGAGAAGCTGCAGAAGTCGATCGGCGGCATCAAGGACATGGGCGGCCTGCCCGACGCGCTTTTCGTCATCGACGTCGGCTACCACAAGATCGCCATCACCGAAGCCCAGAAGCTCGGTATCCCGGTCGTGGCCGTGGTCGACACCAATCACTCGCCCGAAGGCGTGGATTACCTGATCCCGGGTAACGACGACTCCTCGCGCGCAATCCGCCTCTACGCCCGTGGCGTGGCCGACGCCGTGCTGCAGGGCCGCAGCCAGGTGCTGCAGGAAATTGTCGACGCCGGCGGCGACGAGTTCGTCGAGGTCGAGGAAGAAGGCTCGCAGGAACAGGCCTGATCCTCAGCGAAGGGGGCCCGCTGGGCCCCTTTTGCAATCCGGATGGCGCCTGCGAATCCCGCAACGTGCGCCCCGCAAAATTCCCGATGTCGCGCCGATGGCGCTCAGCTGCGCTGCGCGGCATCCGCGTTTCGAACATCAACCGAACCTATTCAGGAGCTAGCATGGCGGAAATCACCGCAAGCATGGTCAAGGAACTGCGCGAGAAGACCGACGCGCCGATGATGGAATGCAAGAAGGCGCTGGCCGAAGCCGCCGGCGACATGGGCAAGGCCGAAGAGATCCTGCGCGTCAAGCTCGGCAACAAGGCCTCCAAGGCCGCCGCCCGCATCGCCGCCGAAGGCGTGGTCGGCATCGACATCTCGGCCGA
>JAEUNQ010000096.1 GCA_016790365.1 Thauera sp.
GGGCGATGCGCCGGCGCGCGACATCGCGCTCGCCGAGCGTGCGCTGCGCGACCTGCCGCGCACGCCGTCCGAGGCGCGCGAGGCCTGGCAGCGCGCACGTGCCGAGGCGCTCGAGCGTGCGCGTCCGCCGCCGCGTCATGCCGAGGCCCATCCGGGCGACACCGAGCGCGAGTCCTCCACCGCGCGCAACAACTTCCTCGCGCTGATGTTCGTGCTGATGGTGGGCACGGCGGCGCTGCCGCACATCCTGATGCGCTACTACACCACCCCCGGCGTCATGGAGGCGCGGCGCTCGGTGCTGTGGTCGCTGTTCTTCATCTTCCTGCTCTACGTCACCGCGCCGGCCTACGCGGTGTTCGCGAAGTGGGAGGTCTATAACAACCTGGTCGGCTCGAACATCGCGATCCTGCCCGACTGGGTGGCGTCCTGGGGCAGGGTGGGCCTGGTGCGCATCGAGGACCTCAACGGCGACGGCATCCTGCAGCTGGCCGAGTTGCGGCTGAACACGGACGTGATCGTGCTCGCCACGCCGGAGATCGCCGGCCTGCCCTACGTCGTCTCGGGCCTGGTCGCGGCCGGTGGACTCGCCGCGGCGCTGTCGACCGCCGACGGCCTGCTGCTGACGATCTCGAACGCGCTGTCGCACGACCTGTACTACAAGGTGATCAATCCCCGGGCCACGACCCACCGCAGGCTGGTGATCTCCAAGTCGCAGTTGCTGGTGGTGGCGGTGGTGGCGGCCTGGGTGGCCTCGATGCGTCCGGACAACATCCTCTTCATGGTCGGCCTGGCCTTCTCGATCGGCGGCTCGGCCTTCTTCCCGGCGCTCGTGCTGGGCATTTTCTGGAAGCGCGCGAATCGCCCCGGCGCGGTCACCGGCATGCTGGTCGGGCTCGCGGTCACGGTGTTCTATGTCGTGCGCACCCACCCCTTCTTCGGCGGCTCGATGGCGAACGCCTGGTTCGACATCAATCCGATCTCGGCCGGGGTGTTCGGCGTCCCGCTCGGCTTCGCGACCATCGTCGCGGTCAGCCTGCTGACCAAGCCGCCGCCGCAGGAGATCCAGGACCTGGTCGACTACGTGCGCTACCCCGACATACCGGGCCAGACCCGGCCGCATCTCTGAGCGGGTACTTGAAGCGCGGCGGATGTGCCCCACATAGGGTTCAGTTCAACGAATCCCGAGGATCGTCCCCATGCGCTTCGACAAGCTCACCACCAAGTTCCAGCAGGCCCTGGCCGATGCGCAGAGCATCGCCGTGGGCAACGACCAGCAGTTCATCGAGCCGCTGCACGTGCTGCAGGCGCTGCTCGAGCAGGACGACGGCGGCAGCGTGTCGCTGCTGCAGCGCGCCGGCGTCAACGTGCCGCCGCTCAAGAACGCGGTCGGCAAGGCCATCGGCCGCCTGCCCAAGGTCGAGGGCCACGGCGGCGAGGTCAGCATCGGCCGCGACCTCAACAACCTGCTCAACGTCACCGACCGCGAAGCGCAGAAGCGTGGCGACCAGTTCATCGCCAGCGAGATGTTCCTGCTCGCGCTCGCCGACGACAAGGGCGAGGCTGGCCGCCTGCTCAAGGAAAACGGCCTCGCGCGCAAGGCGCTGGAGGCCGCCATCGAGGCCGTGCGCGGTGGCGCCAATGTCGGCAGCCAGGATGCCGAGGGCCAGCGCGAGTCGCTGAACAAGTACTGCCTCGACCTTACCGAGCGTGCGCGCAGCGGCAAGCTCGACCCGGTGATCGGCCGCGACGACGAG
>JAEUNQ010000109.1 GCA_016790365.1 Thauera sp.
AAGTCGATGATGCGGAACTTGCCGCCGAAGTGCACCGCCGGCTTGGCGCGCACGTTGGTGAGATCGCGCAGGCGCGAGCCGCGCCCGCCGGCGAGCACGAGGGCGAGGGTGCGGCGCGTGAGGATCCGTCGTCGGTTGGCAGCTTCGGCAGGCATGATCAGGACTCCTGGTGTTGTTGTGCGGATTCGAGCAGGACGAGCACGGCGCGCGGGGGCAGCACCTGCTCGACGGGATTCGTTGTGTGGCCGGGGGGCTGCGGCGCGGGGTGGCCGTCGGCCCGGGTGCTGTCGAAGGCCGCCGACCACTCGCCCGCGGGCAGGCGGAAGCGGCACGCCTCCGCCGCGGGGTTGATGAGCAGCAGCACGCTGCGCGCGGGCGCGGCGGCATCCGGCGACGACGTGGCGGCGCAGGACACGACCCCGTGCCCGGCCGTGCGCGACGCGTGCCCGGGCGGGTGCAGCACGATCGCCAGCGCGCGCTCGCGCGCCTCGTTCCAGTCGGCCGCATGCAGTTCGGCACCATCCGGGTGCAGCCAGCGCACGCTCGCCGCCTCGCCGTGCTCCGGGCCGCGCAGCCAGGCGGCCTGGCGTAGCGCGGGGTGGGCGGCGCGCAGGGCGAGCAGCCTCTGCGCGCAGGCGAGCAGCGCGCGGTCGGCCCCCGCCCAGTCCAGCCAGGTCGTCTCGTTGTCCTGGCAGTAGGCGTTGTTGTTGCCGCCCTGGCTGTGGCCGAGCTCGTCGCCGGCGAGCAGCATCGGCGTGCCCTGGGCGAGCAGCAGGCTGGCGAGCAGGGCGCGCTGCAGGCGGGCGCGCAGGGCGAGCACGGCGGGGTCGTCGCTCGGGCCTTCCACGCCGCAGTTCCACGAGTGGTTGTGCGCATGGCCGTCGCGGTTGTGCTCGCCGTTGGCCGCGTTGTGGCGGTGGTCGTGGCTCACCAGGTCGCGCAACCCGAAGCCGTCGTGCGCGCACAGGAAGTTGATGCTGGCGGTGGGGGCGCGGCGGTCGTGGTCGAACTCCGCCGCCGAGCCGGCGAAGCGGTGGGCGAACGCGCCGCGGTCGCCGGCTGCGCACAGCCACCAGGCGCGCATCGTGTCGCGGAAGCGGTCGTTCCATTCCATCCAGCCGGGCGCGAACCCGCCCAGCCGGTAGCCGTCCGGGCCCAGGTCCCAGGGCTCGGCGATCCACTTCAGGCGGGCGAGCAGCGAGTCGGCGGCGATCGCGGCGAACAGCGCCGCGCCGGCATCGAAGTGGCCGCGGCGGTCGCGCCCGGTGGTCACCGCAAGATCGAGGCGGAAGCCGTCCACGCGGTAGCGCGTGGCCCAGTGGCGCAGCGCGCCCATGACCAGCTCGACCATGCGCGGCTCGCCCAGGTTCACCGCGTTGCCGCAGCCGCTCCAGTCGCGGTAGCGCGCGGGGTCCTGCGGGTCGAGGTGGTAGGCGCGCGCGTTGGCCAGCCCGCGCAGCGACAGCAGCGGCCCGTCGGCGTCGAGCTCGGCGGTGTGGTTGAAAACCACGTCGAGCACCACCTCGAAGCCGGCGGCGTGCAGGGCGTCGATCGCCTCGGCGAGCTCGTCGGCCGGGGTGGTACCCGCCCGTCCGCTCCAGTAGCGCGGCTCGGGCGCGAGCCAGGCCGCGGGCGCGTAGCCCCAGTGGTTGGCGAGGCCGCGCCGCTGCAGCGCCGCCTCGTCGGCGCGGAAGTGCAGCGGCAGCAGGCTCAGCGTGGTGATGCCGAGCGCGCGGTAGTGCTCGAGCATCACCGGGTGGGCGAGGGCCGCATAGCTGCCGCGCAGCGCCGGCGGGAGGTCCGGGTGGCGCATCGTCAGCGCGCGCACGTGGGCCTCGTAGAGCACCGTGCGATCGCGCGGGATACTGGGGCGGGAAGGGCGTCCGGCCGTCGCCATGGGGACAGGCACGCGTGCCTCGGGGACAGGCACGCGTGCCTTGGGGGCGAAGGCGGCGTTGTCGCGCAGGTCGGGCAGGCGCGGATCGTCGTCGCGGGCGGCGCGGAACGCGGCCAGCCTCGCCGCCTGCTCCGCGTCGTCGGCTGCGCCCGGCCCCTGGCGACCGTAGCTGCCGACCACCTCCTGCGCCCAGGGGTCGAGCAGCAGCTTGGCCGGGTTGAACCAGTGCCCGCGCTGCGGCGCCCACGGCCCGTGGGCGCGCAGGCCATACACCAGGCCGGCCCCGGCGGCGGGCAGGAAGCCGTGCCAGACGCCCTCGCTGCAGGCCGGCAGCCTCAGGCGATGGCGTTCCTCGCAGCCGGGGGCATCGAAGAGGCAGAGCTCGATCGCTTCGGCGTCCGGCGCCCACACGGCGAAATTTACCCCGCCCTCGCCGGTGTCCTCGGCCTGGCTGGCGCCGAGCGGCCACGGCTGTCCGGGACGCAGGGCCGGGGCGCACTCCGCGCCTGCCGGGGCGACGCGATCCGCAGTCAGGGCGGCACGATCCGCGGCCGCGCCGGGGCTCGTGCCGCCAGGGTCGGACCCGTGGCGGCGGGTCGGGAGGGAGTCGGGGAGCGGGGCGCTCATCGCTGCGATCTCGTGGGCCGTGCGTCCAGGCGTGTCAATCCTCGCGCACGAACATCGCCACGCCCAGCGGCGGCAGGCGCAGCACCATCGATTGCGCCTCGCCCTGCCAGGGCACCGACTCGGCTTGCAGCGTGCCGTTGGTGACACCCGAGCCGCCATACACCGCGTCGTCCGTGTTGATCAGCTCGCGCCAGGCGCCCGCGACCGGCACGCCGATGCGCCAGTCCTCGCGCGCCACCGGGGTGAAGTTGCACACCACCACCACGCCGCGGCCGTCGCGCGCGCGGCGCTCGAAGACCAGCACCGAGTGCGCCGCGTCGTCGTGGGAGATCCAGCGGAAGCCCGCGCTCGCGGTGTCCAGCTCGTACAGCGCCGGATGGCTGCGCAGCACGCGGTTGAGGTCGCGCACCAGGCGCTGCATGCCGGCGTGCGCAGGCTGCGCGAGCAGCGCCCAGGGCAGGCTGGCGTCGGCGTTCCATTCGGTCCAGGGCGCGAACTCGCAGCCCATGAAGAGCAGCTTCTTGCCCGGATGCGCCCACATGTAGCCGTAGAGCAGGCGCAGGTTGGCGAACTTCTGCCACTCGTCGCCGGGCATCTTGGCGAGCAGCGAGCCCTTGCCGTGCACCACCTCGTCGTGCGACAGCGGCAGCACGAAGTTCTCGCTGAAGGCATACACCAGCGAGAAGCGCAGCTGGTCGTGGTGGTGCCTGCGGTGCACCGGGTCGCGCGCCAGGTAGGCCAGCAGGTCGTTCATCCAGCCCATGTTCCACTTGTAGTGGAAGCCCAGGCCGCCGCCCTGCAGGTCGGGCGAGGGCGGGCGGCTGACGCCGGGGAAGGCGGTGGATTCCTCCGCGAGCGTGATCGCCTCGGGGCGCTGCGTGCCGACGAGGTGGTTCATGCGGCGCAGAAAGTCGATCGCCTCCAGGTTCTCACGGCCGCCGAATCGGTTCGGCACCCACTCGCCGGCCTTGCGGCTGTAGTCTCGGTACAGCATCGAGGCCACCGCATCCACGCGCAGGCCGTCGGCGCCGAAGCGCTCGATCCAGTACAGCGCGTTGCTGGCGAGGTAGTTGCGCACCTCGGCGCGGCCATAGTTGTAGATCAGCGTGTTCCAGTCCTGGTGAAAGCCCTCGCGCGGGTCGGCGTGCTCGTACAGGTGGGTGCCGTCGAACTCGGCCAGGCCGTGCGCGTCGCTCGGGAAGTGCGCCGGCACCCAGTCGAGGATCACCCCCAGCCCGGCCGCGCGCGCCGCGTCGGTGAAGGCGCGGAAATCTTCCGGGGTGCCGAAGCGCACGCTCGGCGCGTACAGCCCGGTGGGCTGGTAGCCCCAGGAGCCGTCGAAGGGGTGCTCGTGCACCGGCAGCAGCTCGAGGTGGGTGAAGCCGAGCTCGACCGCGTAGGGCACCAGGCGCTCGGCGAGCTCGCGGTAGGACAGCCAGCCGCCGTCCTCCTTGTGCTGCCAGGAGCCGAGATGCACCTCGTAGATGCTGATCGGCGCGTCGAGCGCGTTGGCGCGCCGGCGCGCCTCGTCGATCGGCAGCCCGGGCAGCAGGCGCTGCACCACCGAGGCGGTGTGCGGACGCAGCTCGGCGCGGAAGGCGAAGGGGTCGGCCTTGAGGCGGACGACGCCGTCGGCGCCGAGGACCTCGTACTTGTAGAGCTCGCCCTCGCCGATGCCGGGCAGGAAGATCTCCCACACGCCGCACTCGCGGCGGTGCCGCATCATGTGGCGGCGCCCGTCCCAGGCGTTGAAGCCGCCGACCACCGACACCCGGCGCGCGTTGGGCGCCCAGACGGCGAAGCGCGTGCCGGCCACCCCGTCGACCGTCACCGGGTGCGCGCCCAGCCACTCGTAGGGGCGGTGATGGCTGCCCTCGGCGAGCAGCCAGACGTCGAGATCCTCGATCAGCGGGCCGAAGCGGTAGGCGTCGTCGAAGCGAGTCTCGCCGCCGCCGTCCCAGCGCACGTGCAGGCGGTAGCGCAGCGGCAGCGAGCGTGCCGGGAGCGCGCCGATGAAGAGGGGGGAATCGTCCTGGGGCTGGAGCTCGAGGAGCGGACGGCCGTCGATGTCGAGCACCGCGACCGCCTGCGCACCAGGCAGCAGCGCGCGCAGCACCACTCCACCCGCGACCGCATGTGCGCCGAGCAGCGCGAAGGGATCGGGATGGCCCGCCTCCAGCAAGGACTGCAGCGACCCGCCGCCCAGCCGGGCCAGTTCCGGGTCCATCGCATTCAAGGGGGTTGCCGCAACGCTCGCTCGCGTAATTGCCTTGCCGGCCTGCCTTTCGCCGCGCATTTGCGCCTCTCCGGTTCGAATGCCGGGGCTTTTCTTCGTTGCGTCGCAGCGAAACCGGCCCGACAGCCCCAAGGATAAAACTTTCGCGGGTTTTGCGCTGCAACGGATCACCCTCGAAGCCGCCCGCGCGCAGCACCCCCCACCACGCACCCGCAGCCCGTGCAGGAGCGACGCCAGCCGCGCAAGCGGCCGTGCAGCCGGCGATGTGGTCGCGGGCGATCGACGCCGTGTTCGCGCCTTGCGGCGCTCCTACAGGAACCATCACGGCCCGGCGCGATGTAGGAGCGGCGCCAGCCGCGAAAGCGGCCATGCAGCCGACGACGTGGTCGCGGACGATCGACGCCGTGTTCGCGCCTTGCGGCGCTCCTACACGATGCGTCACGCCCCGGCGCAATGTAGGAGCGGCGCCAGCCGCGAAAGCAGCCATGCAGCCGACGACGTGGTCGCAGGCGATCGACGCCGTGTTCGCGCCTTGCGGCGCTCCTACGGGATGCGTCACGCCCCGGCGCAATGTAGGAGCGGCGCCAGCCGCGAAAGCAGCCGCAGGGGGGCGACGTGGTCGCGGGCGATCGACGCCGTGTTCGCGCCTTGCGGCGCTCCTACACGATGCGTCACGCCCCGGCGCAATGTAGGAGCGGCGCCAGCCGCGAAGGCGGCCGCAGGGCGGGCGACGTGGTCGCGGGCGATCGACGCCGTGTTCGCGCCTTGCGGCGCTCCTACAGGAACCATCACGGCCCGGCGCGATGTAGGAGCGGCGCCAGCCGCGAAAGCAGCCGCAGGGGGGCGATGTGGTCGCGGGCGATCGACGCCGTGTTCGCGCCTTGCGGCGCTCCTACACGATGCGTCACGCCCCGGCGCAATGTAGGAGCGGCGCCAGCCGCGAAAGCAGCCGTGCAGCCGGCGACGTGGTCGCGGGCGAGCGACGCCGTGTTCGCGCCTTGCGGCGCTCCTACACGATGCGTCACGGCCCGGCGCAATGTAGGAGCGGCGCCAGCCGCGAAAGCAGCCATGCAGCCGACGACGTGGTCGCGGGCGATCGACGCCGTGTTCGCGCCTTGCGGCGCTCCTACAGGGCCTCCGGCTCGGCGAGGGACGTGAAGCCAACCTCGATCGCGCGATCCAGCGCCGCCGAGGCGCCGATGAGGGCGGCATGGGGGGCGAGGATCACCCAGGTCGGGACACGCTCGAGCCAGGGGCGGAAGCGGCCCTTGGCGAGGAAGCGCTCGCGGAAGCCGGAGCGCGGGAAGAAATCTCCAAGTCGCGGCACGATCCCGCCGCCGATATAAAGTCCGCCGCGCGCGCCGAGTGTGAGCGCGAGATCGCCCGCGACCGTGCCGAGCAGCGCGCAGAAGAGCTCCAGCGCCTCGAGACAATGGCGGCAGCCGCCGGCCAGCGCGTGATCGCTGATCTCCGCCGGCGTGCGCTCGACGGACGGTGCACCGTCGAGCGCACGCAAGGCCTCGTGAAGCGCGACCAGACCCGGGCCGGAGAGCACCCGTTCGGCCGAGACATGGCCATGGCGTGCGCCGAGCCAGGCGACGACCGCGGCCTCGCGTGCGTTGCAGGCCGGCAGCGTCACATGCCCGCCTTCGCCCTGCAGCGGAACCCAGCCATCCGGCGCCGGAAGCAGCCCCGACACGCCGAGCCCGGTGCCGGCGCCGATCAGGGCGCGTGCGGCGCCGGCGCGGGGCTCTCCACCACCGACACTGAGCAGGTCGCCGTCGCCGAGCGCGGGCAGCGAGAGCGCGAGCGCGGTGAAGTCGTTCACCACGGTCAGCCGGCGCAGGCCGAGCGCGGCGCGAAGCGCACCGATGGAGAAGCGCCAGGGATGATTGGTCATCGCCACCGCATCGCACTCGATCGGGGTGGCGATGCCGAAGGCGGCGAAGTCGGGCAACTGGGCGCCGGTATCCTCGAGCCACGCCCGCACCGCCGCCTCGGGACCGGCGTGCTCGGCGCAGCGGAGTGAGCGCAGCTGCGTCGGTGCGGCACCCGGTGCCGCGATGATGGCGAAGCGGGCGTTGGTGCCGCCGATGTCGGCGACCAGGCGAGGGTAGGGGGCGGAGAGGAGGTTCATGTCGTGCCAATTCTGCCACGCGCCGCCACACCTTGAAGGCTGCCGAATCGGATCGGTCGGCGGGCGCGCCGGTGCTGCCCCGACCGATCTTCACCGCGGTGTTCGCGCCTTGCGGCGCTCCTACATGAAACCACGCACGGCCTCCGTCGGCCCCGCCGTGTTCGCGCCTTGCCGCGCTCCTACATGAAACCACGCACGGCCTGTCGCACCTTGCGGCGCTGCTACATGAAACCTCGCACGGCCCCCGCCGGCCCCGCGGTGTTCGCGCCTTGCGGCGCTCCTACATGAAACCACGCACGGCTCCCGGCGGCGCTGTAGGAGCGCCGCAAGGCGCGAATGCGGCGCGTCGGTCCACGCCGCGTCGTCATCCGCCGCACGCAGGCCTACAATCGAACGCGCCATCCCCGACAACCTGCCAGCGCGGTTCGATCATGTCCTCTACTGCTGCCACGGCCCCCGCGCCATCCGCAACGACGCACGCGACCCCCTGGTGGAAATCCGCCGTCGCCTATCAGCTCTATCCGCGCAGCTTCATGGACAGCGACGGCGACGGCATCGGCGACCTGCGCGGCATCCTGGCGCGGCTCGACCACCTGCAGTGGCTGGGCGTCGACGTCATCTGGATCTGCCCGATCTTCGACTCCCCCAACGACGACAACGGCTACGACATTCGCGACTACCGCAAGATCCTGTCGACCTTCGGCACCATGGAGGACTTCGACCGCCTGCTCGCCGAAGTCCACCGTCGCGGCATGAAGCTGATCCTCGACCTCGTGCTCAACCATACCAGCGACGAGCACCCCTGGTTCCTCGAGTCGCGCGCCTCGACCGACAACCCCCGGCGCGACTGGTACATCTGGCGCGAGGGCCGCGACGGCCATCCGCCGAACAACTGGGAGAGCATCTTCCGCGGCCCCGCGTGGTCCCGGGACCCGGCCACCGGGCAGTATTACCTGCACCTGTTCACCCGCCGCCAGCCCGACCTCGACTGGACCAACCCCGAGATGCGCGCGGCCTTCCACGACATCGTGCGCTGGTGGCTGGACAAGGGCATAGACGGCTTCCGCCTCGACGCGGTCAGCCACATCCGCAAGATGCCCGGCCTGCCCGACCTTCCCAATCCGCACGGGATGCCCTGGGTGCCGTCCTTCCCGATGCACATGAACGTCGACGGCGTGCTCGACACCATCGACGAGCTCTGCCGCGAGACCTTCCGCCGCTACGACGTGATGACCGTGGGCGAGGCCAATGGTGTCGGCCCGCGCGAGGCGGTGGAGTGGGTGGGCGCAGACCGCGGCCGGCTCGACATGATCTTCCAGTTCGAACACCTCGCGCTGTGGTCGCGCGCACCGGGCGCGCCGCTCGACGTGGTCGCGCTCAAGAAGGTGCTGTCGCGCTGGCAGCATGCGCTGCACGGCAAGGGCTGGAACGCGCTCTTCCTGGAGAACCACGATATCCCGCGCGTCGTCTCCAAGTGGGGCGACACCGGCGCGCTGTGGCGCGAGAGCGCGACCGCGCTGGCGACCATGTACTTCCTGATGGAGGGCACGCCCTTCATCTACCAGGGCCAGGAGATCGGCATGACCAACGGCGTCTTCGAGCGCATCGAGGAGTTCGACGACGTCCTGGCCAAGAACGACTACGCCCAGCGCCGCCTGGCGGGCGAGGACGAGCGCGCGATCATCGCCGACCTCGTCCTCACCGGGCGCGATCCGGCGCGCACGCCGATGCAGTGGGACGACGGCCCCCAAGCCGGCTTCACCCGCGGGCGGCCGTGGCTGGCGGTCAATCCCAACCACCGCCGCATCAACGTCGCCCAGCAGCGCCACGACCCCGCCAGCGTGCTCAACCACTATCGCCGCCTGATCGCGCTGCGCAAGTCCGAACCGGCGCTGGTGCACGGCGACTACCGACTGCTGATGAAGGACGACGCGCAGATCTTCGCCTACCAGCGCCGGCTCGACGGCGAGCGCATCGCGGTGATCGTCAACCTCAGCCCGCTCCCGGCGCGCTTCGATCACCCCGGCGTCGTGCTTCGCCACGAGCGCCTGCTGCTCGCCAATCGCGCCGTCGAAGCGCACCCTGCCGCCCATGCGCTCGAGCTCGCACCCTACGAGGCCCGCGTATACCGCGTCGGGAAAATGTAGGAGCGCCGCGAGGCGCGAATCAGGCGGTCGGGAAATCGACGCGCCTCGCAACCTCCAGCGCCGCATTCGCGCCTTGCGGCGCTCCTACCGTGACGCGCGGACCGGCTACGACGCCCGTCGCCGCACGTCGCAGCCGATCGCCCGGCTTACGCACGCAGCCATGCCGGGGTTCATGTAGGAGCGCCGCAAGGCGCGAATCGGGTGCTCCGATGATCGACGCGCCTCGCAATCTCCAGCGCCGCATTCGCGCCTTGCGGCGCTCCTAACGTGACGCGCGGACCGGCTACCACGCCCGTCGCCGCACGTCGCAGCCGATCGCTCGGCTTACGCCCGCAGCCATGCCGGGGTTCATGTAGGAGCGCCGCAAGGCGCCGCCGGGTCAGCGCTGCCCGGCCAGGGCCGCGTGGACGGTGGCGATGCCGTCGAGCGCGCTGCAGCGCAGGTGGACGGCACCCGCGGGTAGGCTCGGCTCGGACTGCGGGTTGATGCGCACGAGCCGGCCACCGAGCGACTCGGCGAAGCGGCGCACGGTGGGCACGCTCTCGCCTGCGCCGAGTTCGATCACCACCGGTCGACGCATGCGCCCGAGCCAGGCGACGAGCGCCGTCTCCTGCGCCTCCGTGCGCGCCGGAATCCACGCCCAGTCGCCGAACATCAGGATGTTGGGCCGCGCGATGCCGCCGCAATGCGGGCAGTGCGGGGGCTCGCCGAGCAGCCTGCAGGCCTCCTCGTCCACCCGCGGCTCGAAATCCCCAGCAGACCAAACCGCGGCACGGCAGCCACGCTGGCACTGCAGATGGTGGATGGAGCCATGCACCTCCATGATCCGCGCCTCCGCAAAGCCCGCCTTCTGGAACTGCCCATCGACGTTCGACGTGAAGACGAAGGCGCCGCCGGGCAATCCCGCTGCGATCTCGCGAAGCAGCGCGAAGCCCCGATGCGGAACGGTGCGCCGGTACAGCGCCAGGCGATGCCCGTAGAACCCCCAGGCGAGCGGAGGGGCGCGCGCGAACGCTGCCGGATTGGCGATCTCCTCGAACTGCAGGCCGGCGCGGCCGAGTGCCGGGTAGGCCCGCCAGAAGCCCGCGCTGCCACGAAAGTCAGGCAGCCCCGAATCCACCCCCATGCCCGCCCCGGCGGCGACGATCAGGCCGTCGGCCTCGTGGATCCATCGGACGATGCGGGCAAGCGGGTCGGCAGACAGGCTCATCGGGATCGGCAGCGCCCAGGGAGGGAAGAGGAACCAGGGAGGATCGATCGGCAGTTGCCGGTTGCGCAGCTCGAGGTGAGGATTTTGCCTCGGCCGAACTGCGTCGTACCGATCGCAGCAAACATTTTCCGGAAAAAAGCCACGGCGTTACCTATATTCGGCAGATGTCCGCCTGGCATCGAGCCATGCCCGACGGATTCTTCGGTCCTGCGCAGGCCAGCCATCCATCACCAAACGGAGATGCCGAGATCATGAACACCGCCACTACTGCCCGTTCCCTTGCCGTCCTCGCCGTTGCCGCCCTGGTCGCAGCCTGCTCGGGCCAAGGCATGACGCCGTTCACCAAGATCGACGGCAGTGACCCCGCTTTACTGGGGAAGATGGACGGCAGCTGGACCATCATCAACACCGGCGGCACCAAGGTCGAGGGCATGAGTCCGCCCGCCGTCGTGGTCTTCGACACGCGCAGCAAGGCGGTCACGGGCTTCGACGGCTGCAACGACTTCAAGGGGACCTACGCCTTCGATCAGGGCCTGCTGAAGGCGAAGGTCGCAAGCACGCGGCGTGCGTGCACCGGCGACATGGCGCGCACGATCAGCGCCCGCCTCGGCGACCTTCTCACGCAGGGCGCCGAGGTCGTAGAAACCTCGTTCATGAAAGGCCATGTGCTGATGCTCAAGAACGCCGGCGGCGACCTGCGCATGGGGCCGACCGAAGCGCTGCGCAAACCCTGATGCGCAGACTGCGCTTGCGGATCGGGGCGGCGCCTGCGCTCGTCTGTCTTGCTTTGGCGGGGCCCGCCGCACACGCCACCTCGCAGGGGCCGGTGGCGGACGGCCCCTATGTGGGCACGCTGCCGTGCGCCGATTGCGCCGGCATCCGCACCAGCCTCACCTTGTACACGATGGGGCAGGGCGGCTTGCCGCTGGTGTATCGGATGACGCGCGTCTATCTGGGCACCCCCTCGGGGGATCGCGGCGAGGAGTACATCGGCCCCTGGAGCCGCATCGACGCCGGCGCGGGGGAGACCCTGCGCATCGAGCCCCACGACGACGCCCGTCGCTCGAGCTTCCGGCGCGCCGACGCCGACCGCCTGGTGCTGCTCGACCGCAGCGAGCAGCCGATCGCAACGCGGCAGGACCTTGCCCTCGTGCGCGATCCGGGCGCCGACGCCGCGCGCCTGACCGTGCCGCGCACGCTCTTCCGCGGCACGCTGCGGCGCGACGCCGGCAAGCTTCGGTTCGCCCCCTGCGGCGGCAAGCCCTTCGATGCCCGCGACGTCTCGGCGGAGTCGGTGATCACCGCGGCCATCACCGATGCCGGCTTCGATACGCGCGGCGCGATCTACCTCGAGGCCTGGGGCGCGCGGCGCGACAGCGAGCTGCAGCTCGATCGGCTGAACCGTGCGGGGCACGACCTGGCCTGCCCGACGAGTGCACTCGGCTTCGCCGCGCAGGGCAATGCGCCGTCCTGGCGCCTGGAGTCGGACCGCCAGGCGGTGCGCTTCAGCGGCGAAGGCGGCGAGTCCCTGAACATGCCGCCGCTCCCATTGTCCTGGCACTGGCCCGTCGGGCGCCCGGACCGCGCGGAGGCCGTGCTCGCCGGCGCCACCGAGTCCGCGACGCTGCGCCTGCGGCTCTTTCGTCAGATCTGTCGCGATGCGTCGACCGGCACGGTGCATGGCTTTGGCGCGGCGCTCGCCGTGACCCGCGCGGGCCCGCCGGTCGAATACACCGGCTGCGGCCACCTCGGCAACGAAGCCCTCTACTGAGCATGCAAGCGCCGCCCGCAGCCGCCGCGCTGCCGGCTGCGGAAAGGGTTAATGCGATTAACAAAGTCGCGGAATCGGTTCGCAATTCTCCCGCCACCGTTAACACCCCGCGAGGAAGATCCTGGACATGAAGACCTGCGGCCCGCAAGCGGCCGCAACCCGATCCAGGAGATCCATCATGTCGCTCAGCCGTCGTGCCTTTCTTAAATCGTCCGCCGCCATTGCCGTCGCCAGCGGCGGGCTGAAGCTGTTCGGCCTCAACGAGGTGTTCGCCTCCGACACGGTGCTGATCCCCCATGCCTCGCACTACGGTCCGTTCAAGGCGGTGGTGAAGAACGCTGTGCTGATCGGCGTGCAGCCGCTGCCCGGCTTCGACCCCATGCCCACGCAGATGCTGCTCGAGGGCGTGCTCAGCCGCACCTACCACCCGACCCGGGTGCAGTACCCGATGGTGCGCCGGTCCTACCTCGCCAACCCGCGCGGCGACGTCAAGGCCCACCTGCGCGGCAAGGAACCCTTCGTCCGCGTGTCCTGGGAGGATGCGCTCGCCCTCGTCGCCGACGCCAGCCTGCGCACCATCGAGCAGCACGGCAACGACGCGGTGTTCAGCTCGTCCTACGGCGGCTGGTCGCATGCCGGCGTGCTGCGCCCGCAGGTGCTGCAGGGCAGACTGTTCGGCCTCATCGGCGGCCACAGCGTGACGACCGGCGACTATTCCGGCGGCGCCTCGCAGATCAGCCTGCCGCACATCATCGGCGACATGGAGGTGTATTCGCCGCAGACCGCCTGGGAAGTGATCCGCGACAACACCGAGGTCTTCGTGCTGGTCGGCTGCGACCCGTGGAAGAACAACCGCATCGAATACACCGTGGCCGACCACCAGATGTACTCGCGCTGGGAGGCGATCCGCGATGCCGGCGTGAAGTTCGTGTCGATCAACCCGCAGCGCACCACCACCGACGAGGCCATGCGCGCCGAGTGGGTGAAGATCATCCCCAACACCGACACCGCGCTGTTCCTCGCGATGTGCTGGTACGTCTACACCAGCGGCAAGTACGACAAGGCCTACCTCGACAAATACACCGTCGGCTTCGACCGCTTCCTGCCCTATCTGCTCGGCAAGGACGCGGACGGCACGCCGGCCAAGACCCCGGAATGGGCCGCGAAGATCACCGGCATCCCGGCGGCGAAGATCGTCGAGATGGCCGAACTGTTCGCCAGCAAGCGCACCCAGTTCGCCGGCGCATGGTCGCTGCAGCGCGCCCACCACGGCGAGATGAGCCACTGGGCGATCATCGCCTTCGCCGCCATGACCGGAAAGATCGGCAAGCCGGGCGAGGGCGTGGGCTTCTCGTGGCACTACGGCGGTGGCGGCATGCCGGTCTCCGGCAAGCGCGGCGCGGTCGGTATCCCGCAGGGTCGCAACCCGGCCAAGGGGCGCTGCCCGGCCTCGCGCATCTCGGAGATGCTGCTCAACCCCGGCAAGCCTTACACCCGCGACGGTTCGAACTTCACCTTCCCCGACGTGCACATGATCTACAACGCCGGCAACAACTTCGTCCATCACCAGCAGAACACCAACGAGCTCATCGACGCGATGGCGAAGAAGGTGCACACGGTGGTGAACCAGGACCCGTGGTGGTGCGCCTCGTCGCGCTACGCCGACATCGTGCTGCCGGCCACCAGCCACCTCGAGCGCGACGACATCAGCACCGGCGGCACCTACAGCAACGACAAGATCTGGGCGATGCGCCAGGTGATCCAGCCCTATGGCGAGAGCCTCGACGACTTCGAGATCTTCCGCCGCCTCGCCGAGCTTTTCGGGGTCGAGTACGGCTTTACCGAAGGCCTCTCGGTGATGGACATCGTCAGGAAGAGCTACGCCAACACCGACGCCAGGATCTCCTTCGAAGAGTTCTGGGAGACCGGCGTGGCCGAGATGGAAGTGCCGGATGCCGCCCGCCGCTGGGTGCGCCATGGCGACTTCTACACGGACCCGGAGAAGAACCCGCTGCACACCGCCACCGGCAAGATCGGGCTCTACGTCGAGGCCTTCGAGCGCTTCGGCACCAAGGAATGCCCGCCGATCCCGAAGTACCTCGAGCCGGCCGAGTTCCTCGGCAACGCCAAGCCCGGCCAGGTTCACGTGGTCAGCCCGCACCCCTTCATGCGCGTGCATTCACAGATGGCCAACGCCGAATGCGCCAAGCACCTCAACATCCAGGGCCGCGAGTTCGCGCTGGTGAGCGAGGAGGACGCCCGTGAGCGCGGGGTGAAGGATGGCGACCTGATCGAGGTGTACAACGAGCGCGGCGCGCTCATCGTCGGCGCACGGGTCTCGCCCAACATCATGAAGGGTGTGATCAGCATCTACGAAGGCGCCTGGCTGTCGAAGGACAGCAAGGGGCGCTGCAACAGCGGCGCGATCAACGTGCTGACCACCAGCGTCGCGGCGAGCGACCTCAGCCAGGCCACCAGCGCCAACACCTGCCTCGCGTACTTCCGCAAGTGCACCGACGTCGAGGGGCCGAACCGCGCCTACGAGCCGCCGCCGGTCGAGACCACGACCAGCCGCGTCGAAGCCGCCGCGCTCGCGCTCACCGATCGCGCGCAGCAGGCCAAGGCCGCCTCCACCGCCGGCCTCACACCGGGCGAGAAGCTGTTCTACGAGCGCTGCACGCTGTGCCACGTCCCGCGCGAGCCGGGCGACTACACCGCCAAGCAATGGCACGGCATCACCGAGAGCATGTTCCCGCGTGCCGGCCTGAGCGATCAGGAACGCGCCCTGGTGCTCGACTTCCTGGAGAAGAACGCCAAGCCGATGTAAGCCATCGGCCAGGCTGGACGCGCCGACCGGGCCTCAGGGTCGGGTCGGCGCAATTTCGTAGACCGGAACGAAGCCCGCCGGCGGCAGCATCCACTGCACGGGGAAGCGCGCCAGCGAATTCCCGTCGACAAGCTCGACGCTCGGGCCGAGGTAGGGCTCGATCGGCTGGCCCTCCAGCGCCCGCAAGGCCTGACGCACCGCCAGCCGGCCCTGCAGCACCGGGAAGTCGGTGACCGCGGCGAGGATGCGGCCGCGCAGGATGCCGCCATGGACCGCCGGGGTGAGATAGGAGGACACGATCGCCGTCGCCCCCTCGCGTCCGCGCCGGCGCAGCTCGGCGATCGCGGCCTCGGCCATGGGGGCGTTGCCGACCAGGTAGTCGAGCTGCGCCTGCTCGTCGAGGACCGCCTCGACCAGCCGGCGCTGGATGGCGCGGCCGGTGTCGCCATGGCGCTCGGCGACGATGCGCACCGCGCTGCCGGCGATGCCGGCGCGGAAGCCGCGGTCGATGAAGCCCACCCAGTCGGCATCCGCCGGGCCGGGGATCCACGCGATGCGCGCGGCCGGGGCGCCGGCGGGGTGGCGCTCGGCGAGCCAGCGGCCGATCGTCCAGCCGAGCTGGTACCAGGGCACGGCGATGCGTGCGCGCACCACCTGCGGGTCGATGTCGTTCACCACCCCGAGCACGAGCCGGCGGTCGAGCTGCGGCGCGAGCAGGTCGTTGAGCCCGGCGCGGCTGACGGTGCCGATCAGCAGCGCATCGACCGCCGCATCCCCCAGGCACTCCGCCACGCGCGCGCGCTGGCGGGCGAGCTGCGCGTAGCCGCCGGCCTCGCGCACGCCCAGGCCGAGGCCGAGCGCGCGCGCCTCCTCGGTCATGCCGAAATTCACCGCCAGCCAGTAGCTGTCCTTGAGGTGCGGGTAGATCGCGCACAGGCGCCAACCGCGCGTGGGCGAGGGCGGCGCGATGTCCGGCATCGCCACCGCCGCGGCGTCGGCCGCGCGATGATCGCCTTCCCAGCGTTGCAGCGGCCACTCGGGCGCCGGCTGCGCGCCGGCCAGCGCCGCGGCGCAGCTCAGCAAGGCACCCAGCACGAAGCCGCGCAACCCGTGGCGCACGCTCCGCCGGTAAGATGAAACCCGCCGACTCATCGCCCTCGACCACCGCACAAGCGCACCCTTTCCCCACCGACCGTGACCGCCCCATCTTACGTGAAACCCCGCACCGGACGCCGCTTCGGCCTGCGCGAGCGCCTGCTGCTCGGGCTGCTCGTCGCCGCGCTCGGCACCGTGCTGGTGGCCGTGGTGGGCTGGGTCAGCTTCCAGCGCGTGGTGAGCAGCCAGCAGGAGATCGTGCGCGACACCCTGCCGGCGGCCGACGCCCTGCACGAGGCGGTACGCGCCAACGCCCGCCTGGCGGCGCTGGCGCCACGGCTGCTGCGGGCGGACTCGGCGGCCGAGCTCGAGCAGTTGCGCACCGCGCTCGAGGTCGACGTGCCGCTGGTGCGCGACCGCCTCGCGGCGCTGCGCTCGCCCCACGTCGAGGCGGCGCTGCGCGAACGCCTCCAGGCGACCGGCGACCGCCTCGCCGCCGCCCTCCGCGGCATGAGCGCGGCGATCGACGAGCGCCTGCGCCTGCGCGCGGCCCGCGTCGAGCGCATCGATGCCCTGCGTGCGGCGATCGACGAGCTCGACGAGCTCGCCGGCATCCACGCCGACAACGCCACCGCCCAGCTCGTGGCCACCCTGACCACCCTGCTGCAACCCGATCCCGTCCAGGGTGCGCCCAGCCTCGCCGAGCGCGAGGCGGCGCGCGAGCGCGTGCTCGACCTCGACATCGACAGCCTCGAACGCATGCACGAGCTCAACCTCACCGTGCATGCGCTCGGCTTCCTCGTCGGCCGCCTCGACGAGCTCCACTCGAATGCGCGGCTGCAGGCGGCGCGCGCCGAGTTCGCCGAGCACCTCGCGCTGCTGGCGCGCCGGGTCGCGGACATCCCCGACCCCGGCGGTCGGGAGCAGGGCCGCCAGGTCCATCAGCTGCTCGCCTCCGCGCTCGCTGACGAGGGCGCCTTCGCGCTGCGGACACGGGAGCTCGCCCTGCGCGCGCAGGTGGAGACCTTGCAGGGCGTGGTCGGCGAGCTCACTACCGAGCTCGACGCCCTCGCCGGCGAACTGATCCACCGCGGCGGCCGCATCCTAGCGGCCGCCGGCTCGGCCGCCGAGCGCAGCGCCACCGCGGGGCTGATCGCCTTCGGCGTGATCGCCGCGGCGCTGCTGCTGGTGACCCTGGGCGTGACCGTCCATGCGCTGCGCCGCCACACGCTCGGGCGCCTGCGCGCGCTCGAAGAGGCCGCCCTCGCGCTCGCCTCCGGCCGGCGCGATGTGGCCATCGATACCACGGGCGACGACGAGCTGGCCTCGCTCGCGGTCGCGCTCGAACGCTTCCGCGCCAACGCCATCGAGCGCGACCGCCTCGCCGAGGCGCTGCGCGGCCAGCAGCAGGAGCTCGAGAATCAGGTGCTGGCGCGCACCGCGCAGCTGCGCGAGGCCAACGCCGCGCTCGCGCGCGAGACCGCCGACCACGCCCGCGCCCGCCACGCCGCCGAGCAGGCCGACCGCGCCAAGACCGCCTTCCTCGGCACCGTCAGCCACGAGCTGCGCACCCCGCTCGCGGGCATCCTCGGCCTGCTCGAGCTCGTCGAGGATGCCGGCTCCGCCAGCGAGCGCACGCAGTACCAGGCGCAGATGCGCGCCGCGGCCGTGCTGCTGCTCGAGCTGCTCGAGGACATGCTCGACTTTGCCCGCATCGAGGCCGGCGGCGTGCAGCTCGACAACATGGGCTTCAGCCTGCGCGACACGGTGAACGACGTCTTCGCGGTGCAGGGCACGCGCGCCGCGGTGCGCGGGCTCGCGCTGGTGGCCGAGGTCGATCCCGCGCTGCCCGACGCCGTGCAGGGCGACCGCCGCAAGCTCAGCCAGATCCTGCTCAACCTGGTCGGCAACGCGATCAAGTTCAGCGACGAGGGCGCGGTGACCGTGCGCGTGCGCGCCGGAACGCAGCCCGGCCGCCTGCACTTCGCCGTCGAGGACCACGGCATCGGCATCGAGCCCGCGCGCCAGCAGGAGGTCTTCGAGCCCTTCGTGCAGGTGCGCGACAGCGGCCGCCACCACGCCGGCACCGGCCTCGGGCTGGCGGTGTGCCGCCGCCTGGTCGAGGCCATGGGCGG
>JAEUNQ010000124.1 GCA_016790365.1 Thauera sp.
CGGATGTACGCACTCTGCGTCTTGGGGGTGAGCTTGCGCATCCGCATGTCGTCGAGCATGCGCTGGCGCAAGGGGCTGACGGGACGAGTCGGGGTGTCCATGGCTTGCTCCTGTCGAAAATGAGGCCGATTGCCTCATCTCCCACCATGGCAAGCCCGCTGCCGATGGAAACCACGAACTTCGATGCTCGTCACGAGCGGTTCAGCACACCCCTACCGCGCGAGCGGTTTAGTCCAGCGACCCTGAGCGGTCATGCGGACTTCCCTGAAGCTGCCGTTCAGGCACAACAGCCTTCCGCGAGTTTCGCTGCCGCAAAGCTGTCGTTAGTGATCTCACACAGTCGGCCACAAGCTGCCCCCCGACGCTCTGGAGCGTGAATCGTTAAGCCGTCAGCTTCGCCCGGATACCTGCCGCACTAGCGGATGATCTGCAACTTGGCCACAAGCTTAGCGACGGTCTCCCTGAGCAGAACCTTGGCCGGCTCTTCGCCGGGCATCAGCGATCACGGACGCGGACATAAATCTCAACCCAGTGATTGGTGGGGGAGCGTGCACGGTTGTGGTGCTCACCAAAAGGAATGATCTGTATCCGGCCAACGGGCACGCGCATGGCGATCAACTGCTTGCGCACAACCATCAGGGATTGCTCGGCGAGACCGATGTTCAACTGCGGACTTCCACCATCGGGCACGAAGCCTTCCAGCGAAAGTGTGACGCGCTCGTCGGCCTTCGCTGCCTCGGCTACCTCGCGCAGACGGGCGGTCATTTCGGGCGATAGGGAGTCTGCAATCGGCGGCAGCTCGATGACGGCAACCGGTTCCTCTGCGAGGGACGGCATCCCGGTGTCTGCCGCTCCGAACGAGGACTGGCTAGCCCTCGATGCAGCCAGCTCAGCCGAGGAGCCGCCTGCAATCGGATGGGTGGATGCTCCCTGCACCCGCATGCCCTCGGCACTGTTTCCTGACTGCAGACCTTGATCGGGTACCACCGTGCATCCGACAAGCCCGAGTAACACGAAGGCAGGGAGCAGAGGACATTGCCGCTTTGCTCTTGCGGTCACCCGGGTGTGAGTGAGTACGCGTGCTTTGATTGTCATGGTCAGATTCCTCTCCTTGTTGCCGCCAATCTTGTTCGAGGCCTGTCCTCTTCAGACGACGGGTTTCGCCTTGCGCGCCGAGTACCACAGGCTGGCGAACACCGAGCACGCCAGGATGGTGGCAACCACCGACAGCGACACCAGCACGGGAATCTTCACCCACTCGACGATCAACATCTTGGTGCCGATGAAGACCAGGATCGCCGCCAGGCCGTACTTGAGCAGCTCGAAGCGGTCGCCGAGGTCGGCGAGCAGGAAGTACATCGCGCGCAGGCCGAGGATGGCGAAGAGGTTCGAGGTGAGCACGATGAAGGGGTCGGTGGTGATCGCGAAGATCGCCGGGATGCTGTCGACCGCGAAGATCACGTCGGAGATCTCGACCAGGACCAGGGCGAGGAATAGCGGGGTCATCATGCGCACGCCATCGCGCATCACGAAGAAGCGCTCGCCCTCGAGCTTCTCGGTGACCGGGTAGTGGTTGCGGATCCAGCGGATGAGGGGGTTCTTCTCGAGGTCGGGGTCGTGCTCGGAGAACCACGCCATCTTGATGCCGGTGACGATCAGGAAGGCGCCGAAGACGTACAGCAGCCAGTGGAACTCGTTGATCAGCCAGCTTCCGGCGAAGATCATGATCGTGCGCAGCACGATCGCGCCGACGATGCCGTACAGCAGCACGCGGCGCTGAAGCTCCAGCGGTACCGCGAAGAAGCTGAAGATCATCATCCACACGAAGACGTTGTCGACCGCGAGCGACTTCTCGACCAGGTAGCCGGTGACGAAGGCGGTCGCCTGCTCGTTGGCCAGCGCACGCCCGAGCGTGCCGTCGAGGTACCACCACAGCCCGGCGGCGAACAGCATCGCCACCGTGACCCAGGCGAGCGACCAGCCCGCCGCTTCCTTCAGCGACACCCGGTGCTGCTTGCCGCCGCCGAAGGCGAACAGGTCGACCAGCAACATCGTCACCACGATGGCGGCAAAGGCCGCCCACATCCACCACGTTCCGATCGATTCCATCGCGCGCTCCGCACACAAAAACAAAAAGGGCCTGTTCCCGAAGGACACAGACCCTTGCGTATGCTTCGCTCGCACGGACCTTGCCCCTCGGGCAAGGTCTCGCTTGCAACGATGTCGTTGCCTGCAGCACCGGGAGGACGTATTGCGACGATCCTACCGTGATGACGATGCTGCAGCGTGAAAAGCTACTCCCCTTGATGGAGAGCGAGTGTATGTTGCGCTACAGCAAAGTCAAGGACCGTGGTGAGTAGGATCCTCTTTCAGATATCGACACGGCCCCCCAACTCGGGCATGATTATTTTCGTCGCAACAGATAAAGGATTGCGCGGGGTGTTCTGCACTCCGCTCTATGAGTCGTTTTACCCGCCTCCAGAGAACTCTCTCTGCATCCCCGGACGATGGAAGCGATCTGTCTCCGGAAGACGTCCCAGGTCGATGTTGTCCCTGGTTCGTAAGACGCTTTACCACGCACACGAAACGATACGACGCCCTCCGTGATGGGGCTTGTCGGACGCGCCATGCGCCCTTGTGGCCGTGTGGGGCGGGTCCCCTGCGTTCATCTCTCGGCCATGCCTGCGGGCAGGCCTTCGCTCGTCCTCCCCTTTGCGCATTGCGCTGAACCTACACCATGGAAATCGCCTTACTCATCGCCCTCATCGTGCTCAACGGTGTCTTTGCAATGTCCGAGATCGCGCTCGTCACCGCGCGCCGCGCGCGCCTCGCACGGCTTGCGGACGACGGTGACGGCTCGGCCGCAGTCGCCATGAAGCTCGGCGAGGATCCCACGCGCTTCCTGTCCACGATCCAGATCGGCATCACCTCGATCGGCATCCTCAACGGCATCGTCGGCGAGGCGGCCCTCGCGGGCCCGCTGGCGGAGTGGTTGCAGACGCTGGGCATGGAGCAGCGCACCAGCGAGATCGGATCGACCGTGCTGGTCGTCGTCGTCATCACTTACGTCTCGATCGTGGTCGGCGAGCTCGTCCCCAAGCGCATCGGCCAGATCAATCCGGAGGGCATCGCCCGCCTCGTAGCCCGGCCCATGAATGTGCTGGCCATGGCCTCGCGCCCCTTCGTCTATCTGCTGGCCGGTTCGACCGCGCTGCTGCTACGTCTGATGGGACAACGCGAGACGACTGGCCCCAGCGTGACTGAGGAAGAAATCCACGCGATGCTCAATGAGGGCTCGGAAGCCGGCGTCATCGAGAAGAGCGAACATGAGATGGTGCGCAACGTGTTCCGCCTCGACGATCGTCAGATCGGCTCGCTGATGGTGCCGCGTGCCGACATCGTCACCCTGGACGTGGATCGCCCCCTCGATGAGAACCTCGCGCTGGTGGCCGAATCCGCGCACTCGAGTTTCCCGGTGTGCCGGGATGGGCTGGATGAGATCCTCGGCATCGTCAGCGCCAAGCAGATCTTCTCCCAGATGGTGCGTGGCGAGTCGGTCGACTTCACACAAAACCTGCAGGCGCCGGTCTACGTGCCCGAATCGCTCACCGGCATGGAACTGCTCGATCAGTTCCGGGCCTCCGGCACGTACATCGTCTTCGTGATCGACGAGTACGGCGAGGTGCAAGGCATGGTCACGCTGCACGACGTCATCGAATCCGTGACCGGCGAGTTCCTCCCGCACGACACGAAGGAATCGTGGGCCGTGCAGCGCGAGGACGGCTCCTGGCTGCTCGATGGACTCATCCCGATCGTCGAGTTCAAGGATCGCCTGGGCATCAAGGCCGTGCCCGAAGAAGAAAAGGGGCGATACCACACGCTGTCGGGCATGGTGATGTGGCTGCTCGGCCGCCTGCCCAACACCGGCGACATCGCCACCTGGGAGAACTGGCGTTTCGAGGTCATCGACCTCGACGGCAAGCGCATCGACAAGGTACTGGCGATGCAACGGCCGGAACCGGCCCCTGAGACGATCGTCGAAAGCGAGTCTCAGGCGCCTTCGCAAGCCTGAGGCGTGGCAACACACGAATTTTCTGATGGAGTTTTCGATGAAACGCGTTCTGCTATTCCTCGCCACGAACCTGGCGGTGGTGCTCGTGCTGGGCATCGTCGCGAACCTGCTGGGCGTCAACCGCTTCCTCACCGCGAACGGGCTGAACCTCGGGGCGTTGCTGGGCTTTGCGGCCATCATGGGCTTCGGCGGCGCCTTCATCTCGCTGCTGATGTCCAAGCCGATCGCCAAGTGGAGCACTGGCGCCCACGTGATCGACCAGCCGCGCAACGCCACCGAACAGTGGCTGGTCGAGTCGGTGGCCCGCATGGCCAAGGGCGCCGGGATCCCGATGCCCGAGGTCGCGATCTACGAGGGCGACCCGAACGCCTTTGCGACCGGTGCAAGCAAGAGCAGCTCCCTGGTCGCGGTATCCACCGGCCTGCTGCAGACCATGTCGCGGGAAGAGGCCGAGGCCGTCCTTGCTCACGAAGTCGCCCACATCGCCAACGGTGACATGGTGACGCTGACCCTGATCCAGGGCGTGGTGAATACCTTCGTCGTGTTCCTGTCGCGCGTCGTCGGCTACCTGGTCGATTCCTTCCTGCGCCGCAACGATGAGGAGTCGAGCGGCCCGGGCATTGGCTACATGGTGACAACGATCGTCTGCGACATCCTCTTCGGCGTGCTCGCCAGCATCATCGTTGCGTGGTTCTCGCGCCAGCGTGAGTTCCGTGCCGATGCCGGTGCCGCACAACTGATGGGCAGCGCCCAGCCCATGGTGGGCGCGCTGCGCCGCCTCGGCGGGCTGGAGGCGGGCGAGCTGCCGCAGAACGTCGCCACCGCCGGCATCGCAGGCCGCCCTGCGTGGATGGCCCTGTTCGCGAGCCATCCGCCGATCGAAGAGCGCATCCGCGCACTGCAATCCCGCTGACCGCTAAAGCTCCTCGCGAATCCCCATGATCGATCAGGTTGCCGAGAAGATTGTCCGCAGAGTCATCCTCGGCTTCCTGCTCGGCGGTCTGTTGGTCCTCAGCTATGCCGTGCTGCACGTTTTCATCGTACCCGTGGCCTGGGCGATCATCATTGCATTTGCGACCTGGCCGCTTTATCGGAAGCTGCGCGCGCGCCTGAGGCGTTACCCGACGGTCAGCGCGCTGCTGATGACCTTGCTGCTCAGCGCTGCATTCATTCTGCCCGCGCTATGGATGGGCGCGCTGCTGCGAACGGAAGTCGGTGTGGCCATTGCCACGGTCACGGCGCAGATCAAGGCGGGCTCCCTTGCGCTCCCGGATTTCATTCGCTCGATGCCGTGGGTGGGCGATTGGCTGCAGTCGCTCCTCGACAGCCTTACCGGTGACCCCGACGCCTTCAGGGCACAACTCACCGAGTGGGTGCGGCAGGGCAGCGACCAAGCGGTCGCACTCATCGGCGATGTGGGGCGGAACGCCGCCAAGCTCGGCTTTGCGCTGATCACCGTGTTTTTCCTGTACCGCGATGGCGACCGTGTGCTGGCCCAGGTCCAGGTGGTGCTGCACCGGTTTCTGGGCGAGCGGGTCGACGCCTACCTCGCCGCTGTCGGTGGCATGACGAAAGCGGTGGTCTGGGGGCTGATTGCGACCGCGCTGGGGCAAGGCCTGGTGGCTGGGCTGGGTTATTGGTGGGCGGGCCTTCCCGCGCCGGTGCTGCTCGGGGCGGTGACCGCCTTGATTGCGATGATCCCCTTCGGCACTCCATTCGCGTGGGGCTCCCTGGGCGTCTGGTTGCTCGTCAGTGGCGATACGGCCGCCGGCATCGGCCTGCTGCTATGGGGAACCTTGGTCGTGAGCTGGGTCGACAACCTCATTCGCCCCCTTGTCATCAGCAACGCAACCCAGATACCGTTCCTGCTCGTGATGTTCGGGGTCCTCGGTGGCTTGGCGGCATTTGGCCTGGTCGGCCTCTTCCTGGGGCCGGTGGTCTTGGCAGTCCTGATGGCGGTATGGCGGGAATGGATCGAGGAGTCCGACCTAGTCAGCCTCAATCATGCTTCATCCACAAGCAAGAGTTGAGCCGGCGCAGCTTCTGAAGGACATGCTGAGATGGCAGTGAAACGCGCCTTTCCGACCTACTTCAGTGCCCGCTGGAACGGGCATCGGCCCGCGCGCAGCCTCTTCTGGTGGGACCTGACGATCGTCGGAACCTTGGTCAATGGCGTCATGGGCCTGATTGCGCTGATCTTGCTCGCAAAAGGCGTCGATGGCTCTGTCTGGTTGGCGCTTCACCTCCTGCTGATCCCCTACAACCTATTCCTCGTCTTCAGTGTGCACCGGAATACCGGATCCAACCTGATCCACAGGGGCGGATCGATTGCCTGGTTCGGTTGTACGTTGCTGGTTTGAAGGATGCTCGAACGGCAATCGCGCGCAGTGCTCCTCAACGAAGCGAATGACGCCACCGTTAAGGATCCTGGCGGACGATCGGCTCGCCTCCGTTGACTTTGCGATTGACCCACTTACACTCGAGCGCATCAAGGGGAGTAGCTTCACACGTCCCGGCATCGTCATCACGGAAGTTTGATCGAATGACCACTTCCCGGTGCCGGGGGTAACGAGCGTATCCGTTACAAGCGAGACCTTGCCCGTGGGCAAGGTCCGTGCAGCGACAACATGCAAGGGTCTGTGTCCTTCGGGAACAGACCCTTTGTTGTTTCTGTGGAGTCGAACTTGGACACGAACACGCGCCCCTCCGTGGTTCCCTGGCATGCGATACCCGACAAGGCCGTCTGTCGCAAGCTTGAGGTCGCCCCCGATACCGGCTTGCTGCAGACGGAGGTTGCTGTCCGGCTGCAGCGCCATGGTCCGAATCGGCTCGCGGAGAAGCCTCCGCGCCCCGCATGGCTCAAGTTTCTCGACCAGTTCAGGAGTGTGCTGATCGGGATCCTGATCGGCGCAGCGCTGCTCGCCGGACTGATCGGCGACATCAAGGATGCGGCGGTCATTGCCGTGGTCGTTCTGCTCAACGCGACGCTGGGCTTCTTCCAGGAGCGCCGTGCGGAGAACGCGCTGGCCGCCTTGCGCGGCATGCTGGCGCCAAGCGCGCGGGTACGCCGTGATCGCGAAACCCGCGTCGTTCCTGCCGAAGAGCTCGTGCCGGGCGATATCCTGCTGCTCGAAGCGGGCGATCGCGTGCCGGCCGATGCCAGGGTGCTGCAGGCGCATGGGGCCGAAGTGGCCGAGGCGGCGCTGACCGGCGAGTCCCATGCGGTCGGCAAGACCGCCGGGGCGGTGGATGGCGGCGCATCCCTCGCCGAACGTGTCTGCATGGTGTTCATGAACACCGTGATCACCCGGGGTCGCATCGAAGCCGTGGTGATCGCAACCGGCATGCACACCGAAATGGGGCGCCTGGCCGGGCTGCTTGCTCAGACCGCCGAGTCCTCGACACCCCTGCAGATCCAGCTCGATGCGCTGGGTAAGCGTCTCGCGTTCATCGCCGCCGTGGTGGTCGGCCTGATGTTCGTGGCCGGGCTGATGCGTGGTGATGACCTGATCACGACGGCGATGACGGCCATCGCCCTCGCCGTCGCCGCGATCCCCGAGGGTCTGCCGGCCGTGGTCACGGTGACGCTCGCGCTCGGCATGCACCGCATGGCCAGGCGCCACGTGATCGTCAAGAAGCTTGCCGCAGTCGAGACGCTCGGCTGCACCACGGTGATCTGCTCGGACAAGACGGGCACGCTGACGCTGAACCAGATGACCGCTCGCGTGCTGCACGCTGCAGGTCGCCGCTACGCCATCGAAGGCGAAGGCTATGTCGCCGCTGGCCGCATTCTCGACGAAGAGGGGCGCGCTGCCGGCACCGAGCTTCATGGACTCCTGCTCCCAGCCGCCTTGTGCGCCGACGCACGCCTGCAGGACGGCCAGCTGATCGGCGACCCGACTGAAGGCGCATTGCTTGCGCTCGCGGTCAAGGCGGGGGTGGATCCTGCGTTGCAGAACCGGCACACCCCGCGTATTGCCGAGCTGCCATTCGACTCGGCACACAAGTTCATGGCGACCTTCCACCATGATGGCGACGCGGTGCAGATCTGGGTGAAAGGTGCGCCGGACGTGCTCATCAGTCGCGCCGCGCGCATGCAAGGCCCGGACGGCGAGGTCGCGCTCGACACGGACGCGCAAGAAACGCTGCTCCGTGCCAATCAGCAGCTCGCCGAGGGCGCGATGCGGGTGCTCGCGCTCGCCGGACGCCGGATTCCGGCGTCTGCGTTCGACCCTTCCGCTGACCTGATGGACTGGGTGAAGGACCTGAACCTGTACGGATTGGTCGGCATCATCGATCCGCCGCGCCCCGAGGCGCGCGAGTCGATTGCACAGTGCAATGCTGCAGGGATCCAGGTGAAGATGATCACTGGCGACCATCCGCTGACGGCCGCCGCCATCGCGCGCGAGCTCGGGCTGGTCGGCGAGGTGCATGAGGGGCGCGAGCTCGATGGCCTGAGCGAGGAGGCCACCACCGCCCTGGTCGAACGCAGCGCGGTGTTCGCGCGGGTGGCGCCGGAGCACAAGATGCGCATCGTGGAATCGCTGCAGCGGCGCGGTCATGTCGTGGCGATGACGGGCGATGGCGTCAATGATGCGCCTGCGCTCAAACGTGCCGACATCGGCGTGGCGATGGGCATCACCGGCACGGAAGTCACCAAGGAGGCTGCCACCCTGGTGCTCACGGACGACAACTTTGCCTCCATCGTCGGCGCCGTACGCGAGGGACGAACGATCTACGAGAACATCGTCAAGTTCGTCCGTTTCCAGCTGTCGACCAACATCGGCGCCATTCTCACCGTGCTTGGGGCGCCCTTCATGGGCCTGGCGACACCCTTCACCGCAGTGCAGATCCTCTGGGTGAACATCATCATGGACGGCCCGCCGGCGATGACCCTCGGCGTGGAGCCGGCCCGCCCCGGGATCATGGACCAGCCGCCACGCTCGGACGATGCCGCCATCCTGTCGCCGCAGCGCATGTGGCGCATCGCGCTGTACGGGCTGACCATGGCGATGGGGACCCTGGGCGTCTATGCGTGGGCCATGGCCTCGGGCGATACCGCCCGCGCGATGACGCTGGCCTTCACAACCTTCGTGCTCTTCCAGTTCTTCAACATCTTCAATGCCCGCACCGAGCACGGCAGCGCCTTCAATCGCCAGTTCTTCAGCAATGGGAAGCTATGGGTGGCCCTGCTGGGCGTGGTCCTGCTGCAAGTCGTCGTGGTGCATTGGGCGCCAGCGCAGACGGTGTTCGACACCGTCGACCTGAGTGTGAATGACTGGTTGATTGCCAGTGCTGTCGCATCCTCGACGCTTTTGCTCGAAGAGGCACGCAAGCTGTTGTTCAGGCTGGTGAGGTGACAGCAGATCTGCATGGGGCCGGTTCTTTCTGCCGGCACAGGCCGGTCCCCTTCAACCGAATTACCAGAGAACGGCCTTGCCGCATCACTGGGGAAGGTCTCAGTCCGGCCAGGAGCTGTAGGGCACCCTCACGGCGGATCTGCGATTCCGGTGGCCACTCTAGCCCAGGTACAAGTCGTTCCCAGTTCGGGGCGCTAATTAGCGCGCTGCGATCAAAAGTTCGTCGAAAAAACGGAAGCTTACCATCCTCATAAACGATTAATTCGAACGTTGAACAGTGTAAGAATGGCTTCCGTTACTGCAATACAGCCAGGAGATGATCTTGTTCTACGCACTCAGTTGGTTTTCGGTGTTCGGCCTACTCGCACTCTGGTCGCTATCAGCCTGGGCGCTGCATTCAGTTGCCGTTTGGTCGGTTTCGAATGCCAGCGCGCTGACCGGTGTCGCATCAGGTGTCGAGGGGCTGCGTCTGCCGGAATGGCTACCGTCTTGGGTGCCGCCGGAGATCGCACAGGCGATGACTTCGCTGCTGGCAGGTTTTGTGCCGGTCATGGAAGGTCTGTTGCAGGCTATGCCAGTGCTGGCGGGCGGCCTGACCATGGTGGCCTGGGTAATCTGGGGTCTTGGCAGTGCGCTGCTGCTCCTGCTTGGAGCGGGGCTGCATCTGAGCATTGCAATGTGGCGCCGCCACAGCGGTGATTCCGGGCCGCAACCGGCGAGTCGGTTGGCGGCATGACGGGAGTCACCCCTCCGCGTAAGGGTATTCGACGCCGTGCTCAAGTGGTCCATCGCCAATTTCTTGGCTGTTCGCGCAAGGCGGATAATGCGTATTGGGCAACTTTTTGAGCTCTGCAGGAACTGATCATGAACCTTCTCTTGTTCCTCGGCGGCCTGACCTTGCTGGTTATCGGCGCCGACATCCTGGTTCGCGGTGCGTCCAAGCTGGCGATGTCCGTCGGTATCAGCCCGCTTGTCGTCGGGCTCACCATCGTTGCCTTTGGCACTAGCGCGCCCGAGGTTGCGGTGAGCGTTGGCGCCATCCTCGACGGCAAGACCGACATTGCCATCGGCAACGTGGTGGGCAGCAACATCTTCAATGTGCTGTTCATCTTGGGCATCAGTGCCCTGATCACGCCGCTGGTAGTCAACATCCAGTTGATCCGGCAGGAGGTGCCGATCATGCTGGGCGCAAGCCTGTTGCTGCTGGCGCTCACTCTGGATGGCAGGCTCTCGTTCCTTGACGGGGGCTTCCTGTTTGCCCTGCTGTTGGCCTACACCGTATTCTTGGTCGTGCAATCGCGGCGCGAGACCCAAGCCGCAAAGGACGAGTTTGCCGAAGAGATCAAGCCAGCTCAGACCGGAGCCTGGGACAGCCACTGGGCTGTGCAGATAGGATTGATCGCTGCGGGTCTGGTGGCGCTGGTCTTCGGCTCGGACTACCTGGTCCAGGCTTCGGTGAACTTTGCCAAGGCCATGGGTGTGAGCGACCTCGTCATCGGCCTGACGATCGTCGCCGCCGGCACCAGCATGCCTGAGGTGGCTACCAGCATCACAGCCGCGATCAAGGGCGAACGCGATATCGCGGTGGGGAACGTCGTCGGCAGCAACACCTTCAACATCCTGGGCTGCCTGGGCTTGTCGGGGCTGGTGTCGGGCGACCTGGGCCTGGCGATGGCGCCATCGCTGCTGGCCTTCGATATCTGGGTGATG
>JAEUNQ010000131.1 GCA_016790365.1 Thauera sp.
GTTCTGGATGGGGGGCACTTGTTGTACTATACGGTCGAAATCATCAAGGGCGGTCCGATCCCGGAGCGCATCATGGAGGTCGGTCAGCAGATCGGCCTCGCCCTCCTGGTGATGTTGATGGCATTCGCCTTCTACAACGACCTGAACCGTCTCATTTCCGGCTGAACTCCCGAATGAATCGCAAGCTCCTGCCCGGGCTCCTGGTGGCCCTTTTTGCCGCGACGCCGGCCCTCGCGTTCGACCCATTCGTGGTCAAGGACATCCGTGTCGAGGGTATCCAGCGTACCGAGGCGGGCACCGTATTCAACTACCTGCCGGTCCGCGTCGGTGAAACGTTTACCGAGGCCCAGGCCGCGGACGCCATCCGCGCGCTGTTCGCCACCGGTTTCTTCAGCGACGTGCGCATCGAGACCGAAGGCGAGGTCATCGTCGTGGTCGTGGACGAGCGCGCCGCGATCGCCGACATCACCTTCGACGGCGTCAAGGAGTTCGACAAGGATGCGCTCAAGAAGGGCTTGCGCGAAGTCGGCCTCGCCGAGTCGCGGATCTTCGACCGCTCGCTGCTGGAGCGCGCGGAACAGGAGCTCAAGCGCCAGTACCTGTCGCGCGGCAAGTACGCGGCCACGGTCACCACGACCGTCACCCCGCTGGAGCGCAACCGAGTCGGCATCAACTTCAAGGTCGACGAGGGCGGCGTCGCCAAGATCCGCCAGATCCGCATCGTCGGTGCGAAGGCCTTCGAGGAGGAGGATCTCCTCGACGAGATGGAACTCACCACGCCCGGCTGGCTGACCTGGTACACGAAGAACGACCAGTATTCCCGCCAGAAGCTGTCGGCCGACCTCGAGACGCTGCGCTCGTGGTATCTCAACCAGGGTTATCTCGATTTCAATATCGACTCCACCCAGGTTTCGATCACGCCCGACAAGCAGGACATCTACATCACGGTCAATATCAGCGAAGGCGAGAAGTACACCGTCAGCGGCATGCGCTTCACCGGCGATCTGATCCTGCCCGAGGCCGAATACCAGGCGCTCACCCGGATCCGCCCGGGCGAGACTTTTTCGCGCGAGCGCCTGACCGAGACCACCAAGGCGATCACCGACCGCCTCGGCAACGAAGGCTATGCCTTCGCGAACGTGAACGCCGCGCCCGAAGTCGACAAGGCCAAGCGCGAGGTCGCCTTCACGGTCTTCGTCGATCCCGGTCGTCGGGTCTATGTGCGCCGGATCAACGTCGGCGGCAACACCAAGACACGCGACGAGGTGGTGCGGCGCGAGATGCGGCAGATGGAAGGAGGCTGGTACGACGCGGCAGCGATCAACCGCTCGCGGACGCGCATCGACCGCCTCGGTTTCTTCGATGAGGTCACGGTCGAGACCCCCGCGGTGCCGGGCACGACCGACCAGGTCGACGTCAACTACACGGTCAAGGAGCGCCCGACCGGCAATCTGATGCTGGGCGCGGGCTTCTCCAGTTCCGAGAACATCGTCCTTTCGGCCTCGATCTCGCAGCAGAACCTCTTCGGCAGCGGCAATGCGCTGACGCTCGGCCTCAACACCAGCCAGTCGAGCCGCACGCTCGCGCTGTCCTTCACCAATCCGTACTACACGGTGGACGGTGTCAGCCTGGGCTGGGACCTGTATCACCGTACCTACGATGCCGACGAACTCGATTCCGTGTCGCCGTACAAGACGGTGTCGACAGGGGCGGGCATCCGCCTCGGCTGGCCGATCGCCGAAGACGACCAGGTCAATTTCGGCCTTACCGCGGATCGCACCGAAATCACGACCTACAACCTCAGTCCGAGGCTGTACAAGGACTTCTGTCGTGAGAACGGGCTGAACGACGTCACCGGCGTCGGCGAGTGCACGGTGGATAGCCTGGTGCTCACGGTGGGCTGGTCGCGCGACGGCCGCGACAGCTTCACCTATCCTCGCAGCGGCGTTTACCAGCGGCTCTATGGCGAGGTGAGCGTTCCGGTTGGAGACCTGCGCTACGGCAAACTCGGCTACCAGTACCAGCACTGGTTCCCGATCGGCTCGGACTACGCGCTGATGCTCAATGCCGACGTCGGTTACGCCAAGGGCTTCGGTGGCAAGGATGTTCCTTTCTACAAGAACTACTACGTGGGTGGCATCGGCTCGGTGCGTGGCTTCGACCAGGGCTCGGTCGGTCCCAAGTATCAGGATACCGACGGCGACATCACCTCTACCGGCGGCACGCGCAAGGTGGTGGGCAACGCCGAGTTCTTCTTCCCGATGCCGGGTGCGGGCAAGGACCGTTCCTTCCGCATCTCGGCCTTCTTCGATGCCGGCTATGTATGGGGCGAGGACGAGGTTCCGCTCGGCGGCGGCAGCTTCGTGGAACAGGATGTCCGCTTCGGCGACCTGCGCTACAGTACGGGCCTTGCGTTCTCCTGGAGTTCGCCGATCGGTCCGCTGAAGTTCAGCTTCGGCCACCCCCTGAAGAAGGAAGAGAACGACGAGATCCAGCGATTCCAGTTCCAGCTCGGCAGTGTGTTCTGAGCCGGGCGCAACAGTTTCATCCGGAGGCATAATTGAAAGTTCGTACCCTCTCCCTGGTCGCAGTCGCCCTGCTCGGCCTCTCCCAGACAGCGTTCGCCGAGAACAAGATCGGCTTTGTCAATTCCGATCGGGTCATGCGTGAAGCTGCGCCTGCGGTGCGCGCGCAGCAGCGTCTGGAGAAGGAATTCGAGAAGCGCGATCAGGAGTTGCAGCGCATCGCGCGCGATCTCAAATCGATGCAGGAAGACCTCGAGCGCAACGGCCCGACCATGGGCGACAGCGACCGTCGCAACAAGGAGCGTTCGTTCAACGAGTTGAACCGCGACTTCCAGCGCAAGCAGCGCGAGTTCCGCGAGGACCTGAACCAGCGCCGCAACGAGGAGCTCGCGTCGGTGCTCGACAAGGCGAACCGCTCGGTCAAGGAGATCGCGGAGCGGGAAAACTACGACATCATCTTCCAGGAAGCGGTGTACGCCAACCCGCGCATCGACATCACCGACAAGGTCATCAAGACCCTGTCCGACGCCAAGTAAGCTCGGCCGCTCGATGTTTCGACTGCAAGAGTTGGTCGATCGCCTCGGCGGCGAGATCGCGGGAGACGGCGCTGTCGCGGTCGCTCGTGTCGCCCCGCTCGATACGGCGAAGGAGGGCGACCTCGCCTTCCTGGCCAATCGCAAGTACCTTTCGCAGGTCGGCGAGTGCGCGGCAAGTGCGCTCATCGTCACGCCCGACCTGCGCGAGGCGCTCGCCGGGCGCAACCTGATCCTGACCGCAGACCCCTATCTGTACTTTGCCCGCGTCGCGCAGTTGTTCAATCCGCCCCCCGCGGTACGACCGGGCATCCATGCGCTTGCCGCGGTCGCCAGCCCCGTGCCGGCCAACACGCAGGTGGGACCGGGCGCCTCGATCGAGGAAGACGTGGTGCTCGGCGAGGACGTGGTGATCGGACCGAACTGTCACGTCGGGCGCGGTAGCCGTATCGGTCGCGGCACGCGGCTTTACGCCAACGTCACCATCTACCATGACTGCGTGATCGGTGAGGACTGCATCCTGCACTCGGGCGTGGTCATCGGCGCCGATGGCTTCGGATTCGCGCGCGAGAAGACGGGTGCCTGGGTCAAGATCCCGCAGACGGGCCGCGTCGTCGTCGGCAACGACGTCGAGATCGGCGCCAACACCACGGTGGACCGCGGCGCGCTCGACGACACCGTGATCGGCGACGGCGTCAAGCTCGACAACCTGATCCAGATCGCGCACAACGTGCGCATCGGCGAGCACACCATCATGGCGGGTTGTGCCGGGGTCGCAGGCAGCGCCCGGATCGGTGCGCGCTGCATGATCGGCGGCCAGGCCGGCATCTCCGGCCACCTCAGCATCGCCGACGACGTGGTGGTCTCGGCGTGGACCCTGGTCGCCAAGTCGATCACCAAACCCGGTGTCTACACCGGCAACCTGCCGCTGCAGACCCATGGCGACTGGGTGAAGAACTTCTCCCACCTGCGCCACCTCGACGCGCTTGCCAAGCGCGTCCGCCAACTCGAACAACACAGCGACGGTCCCGACGACCGCTCGCAGGGCTGAGCCATCATGGACATCAAGGAAATCCTGCAGTACCTGCCGCACCGTTACCCCTTCCTGCTCGTCGATCGCATGCTGGAGATCGAGCCGGGCGTGCGTGCGCGCGGGCTGAAGAACGTGACCATGAACGAGCCCTTCTTCCCGGGGCACTTCCCGCACCACCCGGTGATGCCGGGCGTGCTGATCATCGAGGCCATGGCCCAGGCCGCCGCGCTGCTGTCGTTCAAGAGCACCGGCGTGAAGCCCGACGACAACTCGGTGGTGTACTTCGCCGGCATCGACAACGCGCGCTTCAAGCGCCCGGTGGTGCCCGGCGACCAGCTGATCTTCGACGTCGAGATCACCCACGCCAAGCGCAACATCGACAAGTCCAAGGCGCGCGCGAGCGTCGACGGCGAGCTCGCCGCCGAGGCCGAGCTGATGTGCGCGATCAAGACGCTATGATCCACCCGACCGCCATCGTCCATCCGGGCGCGAAGCTCGGTGCCAACGTCAGCGTCGGGGCCTATTCGCTGATCGGCGAGCACGTCGAGATCGGCGACGGTACCCGCATCGGACCCCACGTCGTGGTCGAGGGCCACACCCGCATCGGCCGCGACAACGAGATCTTCCAGTTCTGCTCGATCGGCGCGAGCCCGCAGGACAAGAAGTACGATGCCGAGCCCACGCGGCTCGAGATCGGCGACCGCAACACGATCCGCGAGTTCTGCTCGTTCAACGTCGGCACCAGCCAGGACGCGCACGTCACCCGCGTCGGCAACGACAACTGGATCATGGCCTACGTGCATGTGGCGCACGACTGCCAGGTTGGCGACCACACCATCTTCGCCAACAACGCCACGCTCGCCGGCCATGTGACCGTGGGCGACTGGGCGATCCTCGGCGGCTTTACCGGCGTGCATCAGTTCTGCCGCGTCGGCGCACATAGCTTCTGCGGGGTCGGCACGGTGCTGCTGCAGGACCTGCCGCCCTTCGTGACCGTCGCCGGCAACCCGGCCAAGCCGCACGGCATCAACAGCGAAGGCCTCAAGCGCCGCGGCTACAGCGCCGAGGGCATTGCCGCGATCAAGCGCGCCTACCGCGCGCTCTACCGCAGTGGCCTCACGCTGGATGAAGCACGCCAGCGCATCGCCGAGATCGCCGCCGAGCAGGCCGAAGTCGCACCTTTCGCGAGCTTCATCGCCGACTCCGGTCGCGGCATCGTGCGCTGAGCGCAGGCCGCGGCACGATGCAGGCACAGTCCGGCAAGGCATGAAGATCCGTATCGCCATGGTCGCAGGGGAAACCTCCGGCGATCTGCTCGCGAGCCACCTCATCCGTGCGCTCCGCCGTCACCTGCCCGACGCCGAGTTCTTCGGCATCGGCGGGCCGAAGATGCAAGCCGAGGGCTTCGAAGTGCGCTGGCCCTGCGAGCTGCTCGCGGTGCATGGCTACGTCGACGCGCTCAAGCGCTACCGCGAGCTCTCCGGCATCCGCCGCGAGCTGCTCGGGCAGATCCGCGCCGAGCGCCCCGACGCCTTCATCGGCGTGGATGCGCCCGACTTCAACCTGTGGCTCGAAGGCAAGGTGCGCGACGCCGGCATTCCGGCCATCCACTTCGTCGGACCGTCGATCTGGGCCTGGCGGGGAGGGCGGATCAAGCGCATCGCGCGCTCGGTCTCCCACATGCTGTGCCTCTTCCCCTTCGAGCCCGAGCTCTACGAGCGCGCCGGCGTGCCGGTGAGCTACGTCGGCCACCCGCTCGCCGACGAATTCCCGCTCGAGCCCGATCGCGCCAATGCACGCGAACGTCTCGGCATCCCTTCCGAGCGCCGCGTGGTGGCGATGCTGCCGGGGAGCCGGCAGTCCGAAGTGCGCAACCTTGCCGACATCTTCATCGGCACCGCGAAGACCTTGCACGAACGCGATCCGGAGCGCCTCTTCCTCGTGCCGCTGGCCACCCGCGAGACGCGCCAGCTCTTCGAGGAGGCCTTGCACCGCAATGACGCGAGCGAGTTGCCGATCCGCATGCTGTTCGGCCACGCCGTGGAGGCGATGACCGCGGCCGACGTGGTGCTGGTGGCGAGCGGCACGGCGAGCCTGGAGGCGGCGCTGCTCAAGCGCCCGATGGTGATCACCTACCGCATCGGCAAGTGGCAGTACCGCCTGATGAAGCGCATGGCCTACCTGCCCTGGGTGGGACTGCCCAACATCCTGTGCGGCGAGACCGTGGTGCCGGAGCTGCTTCAGGACGAGGCCGACCCCGCGCACCTCGCCGCCGCGATCGATGACTGGTTCGTCGACGACGCGCGCCGCGCCGCCGTCGAGGCGCGCTTCACCGAGCTGCATCACACCCTCCGGCAGGACACCGCGCGGCGGGCCGCGGAGGCGATCCTGCCCTACCTCGACAAGGCGGGAAGGGCGGCATGAGCGGAGACCTGTTCGCGCCCGAGTTGCCGGCCTCGGGCCTCGTCTGCGGAGTCGACGAGGCGGGGCGAGGGCCGCTGTGCGGTCCGGTGGTCGCGGCCGCGGTGATCCTCGACCCGGCTCGCCCGATCGACGGCCTCGCCGACTCCAAGAAGCTGACCGAGGCCGCGCGCGAGCGCCTCGCGCCGCTGATCCGCGAACGCGCGCTGGCCTGGGCGATCGCCGAGGCCAGCGTCGAGGAGATCGACCGCCTCAACATCCTGCATGCCACCATGCTGGCCATGCAGCGCGCCGTGATGGCGCTCGGCACCGCGCCGGCCGAGGTGCGCATCGACGGCAACCGCTGCCCCAAGCTGCCGTATCCGGCGCGCGCGATCGTCAAGGGCGACGCCACCGAGCCTGCGATCTCGGCAGCCTCCATCCTCGCCAAGACTGCCCGCGACGCGGTCATGCGCGCGCTCGACACGCAATGGCCGCAGTACGGGTTGGCTGCGCACAAGGGCTACCCGACCGCCGCCCACCTTGCGGCGCTGGAGGCGCACGGCGTCCAGGCCTTCCACCGCCGCAGCTTCGCGCCGGTGAGGAAACTGCTCGAGCCCCGGGATGACTGAGCCCGCGCTCAAGGCGCTGGCCTCGCGCGACAACCCCTTCGTCAGGAGACTGCACGCGCTCGCCCACTCCGCGCGCGAGCGCCGCAAGCTCGAGGAGACCGTGCTCGATGGCGCGCACCTGGTCGAGTCGGCGCTCGCTGCGGGGGTCCCGCTGCGCGCACTGGTGGTGTCGGAGAGCGGGCTGCTGCGCGAGGAGCACCAGCGGCTGCTTGCCACGGTCCCGGCCGAGGTGCCGCGCTACCGGCTCGGCGACGCCTTGTTCGCTCACGCGAGTCCGGTCGAGAGCCCCTCGGGGCTGCTGGCCACCATCGCAATGCCCGATGCCGCTCCCGGGGAGGCACTGACGTCGAGTCTCATCGTGCTCGACGGGGTGCAGGACCCGGGAAATCTCGGCAGCCTGCTTCGCACCGCTGCCGCGGCCGGTATTCGCCACGCGCTGCTTGGCGAAGGCTGCGCGCAGGCGTGGTCGCCGAGGGCGCTGCGTGCGGGCATGGGGGCGCAGTTTGCGCTGTGCATCGAGGAGGCCTGCCCGCTGCTTGCGCGGCTCGAGGACTACCCCGGCCGCTGCGTCGCCACCGCCCTGCGCGAGGATGCTCGTCCCCTTTACGAACTCGACCTGCGAGGTCCCGTGGCCTGGCTGTTCGGGGCCGAGGGGCAGGGCCTTTCTCCCGCACTGCTCGCACGTGCCGACCATTGTGTGACCATCCCGATGGCGGCCGGCATCGAATCGCTCAACGTCGCTGCTGCAGCGGCCGTCTGCCTGTTCGAGCAGGCCCGGCAACTGCGGACCATGGCGAGCGTCTGAAGCGCAGCCTCCCGTCCTTGACTCGACCCCAGGCGTTCTTTCATGCTTGCCGCATTCCGTGGCCAGGCGTAGAGGCCCGCACAGGAACCCGACGCACGAGAGCAAAGGGGCCCGCGCCCCGAGAGGACGATGATGGAGAAGTTCGCCAAGACGCCCAAGGGCCAGGACGAGATCGCTCACCGCACCCACGGGCTCGGGCTGCGCGCACGCCGCTTGCTGATCCTGGTCGATGGGCAGCGCAGCGTCGAGGATCTTCGGGGACTCACCGGCGACCCCGGGATCGCGGGGGCCCTCGGAGAACTTGCGGATGCCGGCTTCATCGCTCCATGTGCGCCGCAGGCCGGGGCGACCGCGAGCGCCGGGCGCGACACGGCGCCGCCGGTGACGGGTGCAGCCGGCTTGCGGGCGAACACCGGGCACGCCGCCAGCTTACCGCTCGCGCGTGATTTCATGATGAACACCCTGCGCACCTTCCACGGCCCCTACGGCAAGCTCGATCTGGTCAAGCGCATCCATGCCACGCAGGGCGCTGCGGAACTGCGGGTTCTGATTGGCGAGTGGCAGGCGGCGATCGGCGAGTCGCGGATCGGTCGCAATCGCATGGACGAGTTGCTCGCGCGCCTCGAAGAGGTCCTGCCCGCCTGATCGCGTCCTGCAGGATCGGCGGGGCGCGATCGACGCGGCTCGTGCGTGAACCCTTCGTTCCCGGCAACGTCCGCCAGCCCTGCCGCGGGGCTGCACGAATCGCGTTAACATCCCGCTATCCGGCCCTGCGCCGACTCATCGAAGCGAACGCATGATCCTCGTCATCTCCCCTGCCAAGGCGCTCGACTACGAGACGCCACTCACCGTCTCCACCCACACCCAGCCCGACTTCCTCGACGACTCCGCCGCCCTGATCGAGGTGCTGCGCGAGAAATCGCCCGCCGAGATTGCCGAGCTGATGTCGCTCTCCGATCCGCTCTCCACGCTCAACGTTGCACGCTACGCGAGCTGGTCGCGCCCCTTCGCCCCCGACAACGCGCGCCAGGCCCTGCTGGCCTTCAACGGCGACGTCTATGAGGGCCTCGATGCGAAGAGCCTTTCCGCAGACGAACTTGCCTGGGCGCAGGACCACCTGCGCATCCTCTCCGGCCTCTACGGTGTGCTGCGCCCGCTCGACCTCATGCAGGCCTACCGCCTCGAGATGGGCACCCGGCTCGCCACCCCCCGCGGCAAGAACCTCTACGAGTTCTGGGGCGAGCGCATCACCGACGAACTCAACCGCCTGCTGGCGCGCGAGGAAGAAGCCGGGTGCGCGCGCGTGCTGGTGAACCTCGCCTCCGACGAATACTTCAAGTCGGTCAAGCCGAAGAAGCTCGAGGGCCGCATCGTCACCCCGGTCTTCGAGGACTGGAAGGGCGGGCGCTACAAGATCATCAGCTTCTACGCCAAGCGCGCGCGCGGACTGATGAGCCGTTACGTCATTACGAACCGCATCGACGAGGTCGAGGCGCTGCAGGGCTTCGCCGCCGAGGGCTATGCCTTCGCCGCCGAGGCCTCGGATGCCGACTCCCCGGTCTTCCGCCGCCGCGAGGAGTGATCGTGCTCAAGATCAGCTCGACCTTCGACTCCGGCGCGATCGAGGTCGTGCGCATCGACGACCCGGCCGACATCCGCCTGCGCCTGCGCGAGGACAACGCCGCCGACTTCCACCAGTGGTTCCACTTCCGCCTGATGGGCGCGGCGGGGAAGCCGGTGCGCATGGTGTTCGAGAACGCCGCGAGCGCGGCCTATCCCGACGGCTGGAAGGACTACCGCTGCGTCGCGTCCTACGACCGCCAGAACTGGTTCCGCATCGCCGGCACGCGCTACGAGGACGGCCAGCTCGTCGTCGAGCACACGCCCGAGCGCGACAGCCTCTACTACGCCTACTTCGAGCCCTATTCGCACGAGCGCCACCTCGACCTGCTCGCGCGCGTCGAGCTCTCGCCCTACGCCCGCGTGCGCAACCTCGGCAGCTCGGTCGACGGGCGCGATATCGACCTGGTGACGGTCGGGCGTGAGGCCCCGGGGCGCGTACCGGTGTGGATCATCGCCCGCCAGCACCCCGGCGAGACCATGGCGGAGTGGTTCGTCGAGGGCCTCCTCGAGCGCCTCCTCGACAACGCCGACCCGGTCGCGCGCAAGGTTCGCGAGCACGCGGTGCTGCACATCGTGCCGAACATGAACCCGGATGGCGCGGTGCGCGGCAACCTGCGCAGCAACGCCGCAGGGCGCAACCTCAACCGAGAATGGCGCGACCCCGACCCCGCGGCCAGCCCCGAGGTCTTCCTCGTGCGCGCCGAGATGGAGCGTAGCGGCTGCGCGCTCTTCCTCGACATCCACGGCGACGAATCGCTGCCCTATGTGTTCTTCTCCACCGCCGAGGAGGTACCCGGCTTCACCACCGCGGCGGCGGCCGCGCAGGCGCGCTTCGTGGACACCCTCCTCGCGGTCAGCCCCGACTTCCAGACGCAGGAAGGCTACAAGCCCGGCCGCTTCGGCGAGGAGCTGCTGACCCTGGCGAGCAAGTGGGTCGCCAACCACTTCGGCTGCGTTTCGCTGACGCTGGAGATGCCCTTCAAGGACAACGCCATCCTGCCCGACGGCCACGTGGGCTGGAACGGCGCGCGCAGCAAGCGCCTGGGCGCGGCGATGCTCGACCCGATCCTGCGTCATCTGCGCGACGCGCAGGGCGAATGACTCGAAGGACGCCGGCGCGGTGAGGCGCGCTCGGCAGGAGCGAGCTCGCCCGCGCATGATCTCCATGCGCCCACAGGGTTGTGGCGCTTGCGGCGCTCAGCCCTTGCGGCCGAGTTCCGCGAGGATGGCGGTCGCGCAGGCCACGCCCGAGCGCACCGCGGACTCCAGCGTCGCGGGGTAGTCTGAATCCAGATAGTCGCCGGCCAGCCACAGCCCCGCCAGCGGGGTGCGGATGCCGGGGCGGAGGAGGCCCGGCCTGCACGCGAAGGTGGCGCGCTTCTCGACGATGACCTGCGACCACTCGGGGGCCGGCAGGCGGCGGCCGAGCTGGCGTTCGAGCTGGCCATGCACCGCGAGGATGAGTTCGTCTCGCGCGAGCGCCTCGTGCGGGCCGTGGGCGCTGATCACGCACGAGAGCAGGCCTTCCGGCCCGCCGAGCTGGCCACGGTCGAAGACCCACTGCGCCGGCCCGGCGGTGCTGCCCGAGACCAGGCCGATCATCGGCTCGGGCAGCTTCTGGCCGTGTCCGAGGGCGAGGTAGACGGACACGATCGGCTCGTGCTCGAGCGCGTCGATCTGCGCCACCAGGCGCTCGCAACCGCCGGCGGAGGCGAGGAGCGTGCCGGCGTGGTAGGGCGCCGTCGCCACCACCACGTGAGGCCAGGGCTGGCTGCCCGGGTCGCCCTCGAGACGGTAGCCGCCGGCCACCCGCTCGATCGCCTCGATCGCATTGCCGGTGCGCAGCTTGCCGCGGCGCACGCCGATGTAGCGCGCGGCCGGGACCGGGAAGAGCTCGGACAGGTCGGTGCGCGGCAGCAGCAGCTCGCTCGCGGCGGCGCCCGCGGCGAGGCTGTCGCGCAGCACGTTGGCGAAGACCTGGGCCGAGGCTTCGGCGACCGGGGTGTTGAGCGCGGCCACGCACAAGGGCTCCCAGATCAGCTGGCACAGCGTCGGCGTCTGGCGGGTCTCGGCGAGCAGGGCGTCGACCGTCATCGCCGCGTCGGGCAGGCGAAAGCCGCGTCGCTTCAACCAGCGCATCAGGCGCAGCATCGCCAGGCGGTCGGCCCAGCTCAACCCCTTCGCGCGCAACAGGCCTGCGGCGAGGTGGAAAGGCGCGGGCAGCGACGCCGCCTTGAGGTGCAGCCGACCGGGCACGTGCAGGGTGAGCGGCAGGTGGGCGAGCTGCTTGGGCGACACGCCAGTGAGGCGCAGCAGGCGGGTGAGCTCGCTGTAGGCGCCGATGAGGATGTGCTGGCCGTTGTCCACCCGCCAGTGGTGGTCCTTGTGCACCACGCGGGCACGGCCGCCCATGGTGTGCGAGCGCTCGAACACGGTGACATGCACCCCGGCGCGCGCGAGCTCGACTGCGCAGGCGAGCCCGGCGTAGCCGGCACCGATGATGGCGACGACCGGCACGCTCATGCGCGGAACCAGGTGGTGCCCGCGAGCCACACCTTGCGCAGCGGCGTCAGCGAGGTGCGGCGGTCGAGCACCAGGAAGCCGTCGCGGGCGATCTCGCGCAGCAGGGTGCGGTAGATCGCCGCCATCACCAGCCCGGGCCGCTGCGCCTTGCGGTCGATCGCGGGCAGCTGCGCGAAGGCCTGGTCGTAGAACTTCTCGGCGCGCTCCGCCTGGAAGGCCATCAGTTCGCGGAAGGCGTCGGAGTAGTGCGCCTCGAGGAGGTCCTTGGCGGGCACGTCGAAGCGCTGCAGGTCCTCGATCGGCAGGTAGATACGGCCGCGGCGCGCGTCCTCGCCGACGTCGCGGATGATGTTGGTGAGCTGGAAGGCCAGCCCGAGGTCGTGCGCGTACTTGAGCGTCTGGCGGTCCTGGTAGCCGAAGATCTCCGCCGCGAGCAGGCCGACGACGCTGGCGACGCGATAGCAGTAGAGCTGCAGGCCCTTGAAGTCGAGGTAGCGCGTCTGCGACAGGTCCATCGCCATGCCGTCGATGATCTCGAGCAACTGCTCCTGCGGCAGGCGGAAGCCCTTGATGACGTCCTTCAGCGCATGTCCGACCGGATGGGTGGGGGTGCCGCCGTAGATGCGCCCGACCTCCTGCCGCCACCATTCGAGCTTGGTCTGTGCGAGCGAGAGGTCATGACATTCGTCCACCACGTCGTCCACCTCGCGGCAGAAGGCATACAGCGCGGTGATCGCCTGGCGGCGCTCGGGGGGCAGGAACATGAAGCTGTAGTAGAAGCTCGAGCCGCTCTTGGCGGCCTTGTCCTGGCAGTAGTCGTGAGGGTTCATCCGAGTTTTCCGTAGTTCAGCGCGCGCCAGGCCAGGCGCGCCCAGTCGCCGCGGCCTAGCGCGGGGCGGTGGCGGAAGACATCGTAGCCCACCGCCTCGATGCGTTCGAGGATGCGCAGCCCGCCCAGCACCACGAGGCGCAGCTCCCAGCCGACGCGGCCGGGCAGGGCGCGAGCGAGCGGAGCGCCGTCGAGCATCATGGTGCGCGCGCGTTGCACCTCGAAGGCCATCAGCGCGCGCCAGTCCTCGCCCGGGCTGCGTTCGCCGCGGGACAGCGCGTCGAGCGCGCGCTCGTCGAGGCCGAAGCGGGCGAGCTCGTCGAGCGGCAGGTAGATCCGCCGCTTTTCCCAATCGACCGCGACGTCCTGCCAGAAGTTGATCAGCTGCAGGCTCGTGCAGATCGCGTCCGAACGGCGCAGGTTGTCGGCGCTCGCCGCGCCGTAAAGATGCAGCATCAGGCGGCCCACCGGGTCGGCCGAGCGCCGGCAATAGTCGCGCAGCTCGGCGAAGTCGGCGTAGCGCGTCTTGCCGACGTCCTGCATGAAGGCGTCGAGCAGGTCGCGGAAGGGCTGCAGCGGCAGCGCGTGCGCCTGGATCGCGCGGCCGAGGCGGGCGAACATCGGCGCCAGCGTCGCGTCGGCCACTGCCCGGCCTTGCGCGCAGGCCTCCAGCCCGAGCTGGTAGTCGTGCAGCCGCGCCAGCCGCGCCACCGCGGGGGCATCGCCCTCGTCGGCGACGTCGTCGGCCCCGCGCGCGAACGCATAGATCGCCTCCACCGGCTCGCGCAGGCGCGCCGGCAACAGCAGGGAGGCGACAGGGAAGTTCTCGTAGTGCTCGACCGGCATCGGGGCAAAGGAGCGGCAGGGTCCGCAGGGTGCCGCAGTATATCCGCACGCCCCGTGGAGGAGCGGCGCAAGCCGCGAACAGGGCGGTTCGGTAACCGGCGCGCGTCACGATCAGCACCGCCGCTTTCGCGCCTTGCGGCGCTCCTGCACGGACCATCGCACCCGGGAGCGCGTGCAGGAGCGGCGCAAGCCGCGAACTTTTTGCGCTGGGCAATGACACAATGATGCCCATCATTCCCCTATCCAGCCCCGTCCCACGAGGTCTTCCGATGCTGCAGCTCGACGACGTCACCCGCATCCTGCCCGGCACGCCGGCGCGCGTGCTGTTCGAGGGCCTGGCGCTGCGGGTGGGGGCGGGGGAGTGCGTGGCGATCGTCGGCGAGTCGGGCTCGGGCAAGTCGACCCTGCTCAACTGCATCGCCGGTCTGGAGCCGGTCGACGGCGGCGCGATCCGGGTCGGCGATACCTCCGTCGAGCGCCTCGACGACGACGCCATGGCGCGCCTGCGCCGCAGCCATTTCGGCTTCGTGTTCCAGGCCTTCCACATCCTTCCGCACCTGGACCTGCTGCAGAACGTGGCGCTGCCGCTGTGGCTGCTCGGCACCGCCGAGGCCGAGGCCGGTCGGCGCGCGCGCGAGATGCTCGGTCGCGTCGGGCTGGGCGCACGCGCGACGGATCCGCCGCAGCAGTTGTCCGGGGGCGAGCTGCAGCGCGTTGCGATCGCGCGCGCACTGGTGCATCGCCCGCATCTGGTGCTCGCGGACGAACCCACCGGCAACCTCGATCCGGGGCGAGCGAGCGAGGTACTCGACCTCCTTCTCGGCCAGATCCGCGACAGCCGTGCCGCGGGGGTCATGGTCACCCACTCGCGCAGCGCGGCAGCGCGTGCCGACCGTGTGCTGGAACTGCGCGTCGACGGCCTGCACGACATCACGGGGCATCCGTGAGCGTGCCGCTGCGCCGCCTCTTCCTCGCCAGCCTGCTACGCCGCCGCCTCGCGAGCGCGCTGTCGCTGCTGGCGATCGCGCTCGGGGTTGCGCTCGGGCTGGCGGTGCACCTGATCCACGGCGCTGCGCTGGACGAATTCGGCCGCGGCATCCGTGCGGTCGCGGGGAAGGCCGACCTGCAGGTGGTGGGGCCGCGCGACGGGTTCGACGAGGCCTTGTTCGTCACGCTGGCACGCCGACCCGAGGTGGCCGCGGCGAGCCCGGTCCTGGAGATCGACGCCCGCCTGCCGGGGCGCGAGGAGAGCCTGCGCATCCTCGGTGTCGACCTCTTCCGCGTGCTGCGCGTGCAGCCCGGGTTGATGCCGCTCGCCGACCGCGGCGGAGAAGACCTGCGCTTCGCCGCCCTGCGGCCGGGTGTGGTCTTCCTGAGCGACGACGCCCACCAGCGCCTGTCCGCACCGGGGCACTCCTCGGAGGGCGAGGCGCTGCCGCCGGCGCTCGCCGACGCGCGCATCGCGGTCCAGTCGGGCGTGCGCAGCCTCGTTTTGGAGGCGGGCGGGCGGGTGCCGGGCGCGAGCGGCGTACTGGGTGTCATGGACCTCGGTGCCGCGCAGCAGGCCTTCGGACGCATCGGCGTGTTGAGCCGGATCGACCTGCGCCTCACCGTGGGGGTGTCGCCGGCAACGGCGCAGGCGGCCCTGTCCGCGCTGCTGCCGCCGGGCATTGCGCTGCGTGCGCCGGAGGCGGCGGCCGGGGAGCTCGGTTCGCTCTCGCGCGCCTACCGGGTGAACCTCACCATGCTGGCGGCGATCGCGCTGCTGACCGGCGGCTTCCTGGTGTTTTCCACGCAGCTTCTTTCGGTGGCGAGGCGGCGGCGCGAGTTCGCACTGCTGCGTGCGCTCGGCCTGGTGCGGGCCGAGCTGATGCGAGGTCTGCTCGCCGAAGGGGCGGTGGTGGGCGTCGTGGGCGGGCTGCTCGGGGTCGCACTCGGCCATGCGCTCGCCGCCGGAGCCTTCCGCCTCGTAGGCGGTGATCTTGGTGCAGGGTTTTTCCAGGGGGTGGCGCCGCAGCTCGCATTCCACCCCGCGGCGAGTCTCGCTTACCTGCTGCTCGGCGTCGTGGCCGGTGTCGCCGGCACCTGGCTGCCTGCGCGCGCTGCGGCTGCGGTGGCACCGGCGCGCGCCTTGCGCGCGGGGGAGGGCGAACGCGCCGGCCTGCCCCGCGGCGACGGGCGCGGTCGGCTGGCGGCGGCGATGCTGGTGTTCGCGGTGCTGGCCTGCCTGGTGCCGCCGCTCGGTAGCATCCCGGTGGGCGGCTACGCGGCGGTGGTGTTCGTGCTCGCCGCGGCCATCCTGGCGCTCCCGGTGCTCGCGCACGCCCTGCTGCCGCTGCTCGCGCGCGGGCGCAGTGCAACCTGGCGGCTGGCGCACGCCCGCCTGGCTGCGGCGCCGGGGCAGGCGGTGGTGGCGGGGGCGGGCGTGATCGCCAGCGTCGCGCTCGCGGTCTCGATGGCGATCATGGTCAATTCCTTCCGTGTCTCGGTGGATGAATGGCTCGCCCAGGTGCTGCCGGCGGATCTCTATGTGCGTGCCTCGGTCGCGAGCGGCAGCGGCTACCTCGACCCGCCGGCGCTCGCAGGGATCGCGGCGACGCAAGGCGTGGCGCGAGTCGATACGACTCGCCTGATCAACCTGCGCCTGTCGGACGCCGAGCCGCTGTTCACCGTGCTGGCGCGACCGGCGCAAGGCAACTGGGGCCTGCCGCTGGTAAGCGGATCGATGGAGCCGGTGGCGGGAGATGCCGAGGGCCTGCCGCCCGCCTGGGTGTCGGAGGCGGCAGCCGATCGCCACGATCTGGCGCGCGGAAGCCGCTTCGAGCTGCCGCTTGGGGGCCGGGTGCAGGCCTTCCGCGTCGCCGGGGTGTGGCGCGACTACGCCCGCCAGCACGGCGCCGCGCTGATCGAGAGTCGCGACTACGTCGCCCTCACCGGCGACGACCGGGTAAACGACGCCGCGCTGCTGCTCGAGCCGGGCGCCACCCCGGCGGCGGTGGCGCAGGCGCTGCGCGAGCGCTTCGGCGCCGAGCACATCACCATCGCGCTGCCGGGCGAGATCCGCGCGATCAGCCTGCAGATCTTCGATCGCACCTTCCTGATCACCTACCTGATGGAGGCGGTGGCGGTGGTGATCGGCCTGTTCGGTATCGCCACCACGTTCGCTGCGCTCGCCGCCACCCGCCAGGGCGAATTCGGCATGCTGCGCCACCTCGGCTTCACCCGCGCGGAGATCGGCCGCCTGATCGCCACCGAGGGCGCGCTCACCGCCGGCCTGGGCGTGATCGCCGGGCTGGCCGGCGGCGCGGCGATCGCCTGGGTGCTGATCGAGATCATCAACCGCCAGAGCTTCCACTGGAGCATGGAGCTGGCGGTGCCTTGGGGCGGGCTGGCGATCTTCGCCGTGAGCCTGGTGCTGCTGGCGGCGCTGGTGGCCCGGCTCGCCGGGCGGCATGCGATGCGGCAGTCGGCGGTGCTGGCGGTGAAGGCCGATTGGTAGGGGGTGAGGGGTGAGGCGCGAGGGGTCACGAACGGTGGGGGCTGGGAGGCGCGCAGCGTGGATTGCACTGGGGGGCCTGGGAAAGGGGCTTGTCCGGCTGCGGTTGATGCTTGCGGCCTTGCTGATGCTGGCCGGGGGCGGGGTGGCGCAGGGGCAGGACGCCGGGCCACCCTATCCGCCGGTGCTGTCGGGCAAGGCGCTGGTGTTCCCGCAGGATCTCGGCGCGCATCCCGACTACCGCACCGAGTGGTGGTACATCACCGGCTGGCTTCGCGACGCGGCCGGGGTGGAACGCGGCTTCCAGCTCACCTTCTTCCGCGTGCGCACGCGCATCGGCGAGGACAATCCGAGCCGCTTCGCGCCGCGCCAGCTCGTGCTCGCGCATGCCGCGGTGGCCGATCCGGCGACGGGCCGGCTGCGTCACGCCGAGCGTTCGGGGCGCGCCTATCCCGGGCTGGTCGAGGCGCTCGAAGGACGCACGGCGGTGCGGGTGGACGACTGGCTCCTCGAGGGCGGGGACAGCGCGCAGGCCGCCTATCGCAGCCGCATCGAGGCGGATGATTTCGGCTTCACGCTCGATTTCGCGGTCGACCGCGCGCCGGTGCTCAACGGTCGCGAGGGCTACAGCCAGAAGGCGCCCGATCCGCTCAACGCCAGCTACTACTACAGCCGCCCGCAGCTCGCGGTGAGCGGCACACTGCGCCTGGACGGCACGACTGTGGCGGTGAGCGGCCATGCGTGGCTGGATCACGAGTGGTCGAGCGAGATCCTGCCCGAGGGCGCGCGCGGCTGGGACTGGATCGGTATCAACCTCGCCGACGGCGGCGGCCTGATGGCCTTTCGCATGCGCGATCACGACGGTCGGGCGATCTGGGCGGCGGCGACCACGAGTGCGCGCGACGGCAGCATCCGCATCCACCCGCCCGGCGAGGTCGGCTTCAAGCCGCTGCGCCACTGGCGCTCGCCGCGCACCGGCATCGAATACCCGGTGGAGTGGGCGGTCACGATAGCCGATCGGCGCTACCGGCTGCGCCCGCTGATGGACGACCAGGAGCTCGACAGCCGCGCGTCCACCGGGGCGATCTATTGGGAGGGGGCGGTGCGCCTGTACGAGGTGGAGGAGGGAGCCGAGGTCGGCGACGAGGCGGGACCCGAGCTCGGGCGCGGCTACCTGGAGATGACCGGCTACGCCGAGCGCCTGCGCATGTAGGCGTGCCGGCAGGCGCGAAAGCGACTGCCCCGCACCCAACCAGGCCCGCCACCACGAGGAAACACGCTTCGGCCCGTGCCCTCCTTCCTCGTCGGCCCGTGCCCGCCGGTGCGATAATGCTGCGTTTCCAGACTTGCACAGGACTCCCCACGTGATTCTCGTTACAGGCGGCGCCGGCTTCATCGGCGCGAACTTCGTGCTCGACTGGCTGGCAGCCAGCGACGAGCCGGTGATCAACCTCGACGCGCTGACCTATGCGGGGAATCGCGAGACGCTCGCGCCGCTGGAGGGCGACGCGCGCCACCTTTTCGTGCATGGCGACATCTGCGACCGCGCCCTGGTGGAGCGCCTGTTCGCCGAGCACAAGCCGCGCGCGGTGGTGCACTTCGCCGCCGAGAGCCACGTCGACCGCTCCATCCACGGCCCCGGCGCCTTCGTGCGCACCAACGTCGACGGCACCTTCACGCTGCTCGAAGCCGCGCGCACGCACTGGAGCTCGCTGCCCGCCGGCGAGCGCGAGGCGTTCCGTTTCCTGCACGTGAGCACCGACGAGGTCTATGGCTCGCTCGGCCCGAACGACCCCGCCTTCACCGAGACCAAGGCCTACGAGCCCAATAGCCCGTACTCGGCGAGCAAGGCGGCGAGCGACCACCTCGTGCGCGCATGGCATCACACCTACGGCCTGCCAGTGCTCACCACGAACTGCTCGAACAACTACGGCCCTTATCAGTTCCCCGAAAAGCTGATCCCGCTGATGATCGTCAACGCGCTCGCCGGCAAGGCTCTGCCGATCTACGGCGACGGCCGGAACGTGCGCGACTGGCTGTATGTGGGCGACCACTGCAGCGCGATCCGCGAGGTGCTGGCGCGCGGCCAGCTCGGCGAGACCTACAACGTCGGTGGCTGGAACGAGATGGCCAACATCGACATCGTGCATACGCTTTGCGCGCTGCTCGACGAGCTCCGCCCAGATGCGGCCGGCAGCTACGCGCGGCTCATCACCTACGTGAAGGATCGCCCCGGCCACGACCGCCGCTACGCGATCGACGCGCGCAAGATCGAGCGCGAGCTCGGCTGGCGCCCGGCGGAGACCTTCCAGACCGGCATCCGCAAGACGGTGCAGTGGTACCTGGACAACCCCGGCTGGATCGCCAACGTGCAGAGCGGCGCTTACCGCGACTGGGTGGCGCGCAACTATGCCGGCCGCGAGGCGCAGGCATGAAGATCCTGCTGCTGGGCAAGAACGGCCAGGTCGGTTGGGAGCTGCAGCGTGCGCTCGCGCCGCTCGGCACCGTCGTCGCGCTCGACCGTGGCGGCGCCGACGGCCTGCGCGGCGATCTCGAGGACCTCGAGGGCCTCGACCGCAGCGTGCGCCGGCTGGCCCCCGACGTCATCGTCAACGCCGCAGCCTACACCGCCGTCGACAAGGCCGAGACCGAGGTCGAGCGCGCGCAGCGCATCAACGCCGAGGCGCCGGGCGTGCTCGCCTGCGCGGCGGCGGCGGTGGGCGCGCTATTGGTGCATTACTCGACCGACTACGTCTTCGACGGCAGCGGTGACACGCCCTGGCGCGAGGACGCTCCGACCGCGCCCTTGTCGGCGTACGGGCGCACCAAGCTCGCCGGCGAAGAGGCGATCCGCGCTGCGGGCTGTCGCCACCTGATCCTGCGTACATCCTGGGTGTATGCGGCGCGCGGTGGCAATTTCGCACGCACGATGCTGCGCCTGGCGGCCGAGCGCGAACGCCTGACGGTGATCTCCGACCAGCACGGCGCGCCCACCGGTGCGGAGCTGATCGCCGACGTCAGCGCCCACGCCATCCGTGCCGAACGCAGGGACCACAGTCTGGGCGGCACCTACCACCTCGCCGCCGCCGGCGAAACGAGCTGGCACGGTTACGCGAGCTTCGTGATCGAGCAGGCGCGCGAACTGGGCGCTGCGCTGAAGGTGGGCGAGATCGCGCCGATCGGCACGCACGACTACCCGACTGCCGCGGCGCGGCCGCTCAATTCCCGGCTCGACACCTCGCGACTGCGCGAACGCTTCGACATCGCGTTGCCCGACTGGCGCGACGGCGTCGCCCGCATGCTGCGCGAGATCCTCGACTGACTCACCCGACCGAACGACAGAGCAACGCAAGGACCAGACGCATGACCATCAAGAGCGTGATCCTCTCCGGCGGCTCCGGCACCCGACTGTGGCCAGCCTCGCGCGAGAGCTATCCCAAGCAACTCCTGCCGCTCACCGGCGAGCGCTCGCTGTTGCAGGAGACCGCGCTGCGGCTGAAGGACTTCCCGGGCGGCGAGGTCGACCCGCGCCCGCTGGTCGTCACCAACGAGGAATACCGCTTCATCATCGCCGAGCAGTTGCGCCAGATCGGTGTGCGTTCGCCGCAGATCGTGCTCGAGCCGGTCGGGCGCAACACCGCGCCGGCACTCACTCTCGCCGCGCTGGCGGCGACGGAGGAGGGCGACCCGATCCTGCTGGTGATGCCCGCCGACCACGTGATCACCGAGCAGCCCGCCTTCCAGCACGCGATCGCGGTCGGTGCGAAGGCGGCGGCGAAGGGGGCGCTGGTGACCTTCGGCATCGTGCCCGACCGCGCCGAGACCGGCTACGGCTACATCCGCAGCGGCGAGGCGCTGACGGACGGCGAGGGCGCGCGCGCGCTGCTGGAGTTCGTTGAGAAGCCCGACCGTGCGACCGCCGAGGCCTACGTCGCCAGCGGGGCCTATTACTGGAACAGCGGCATCTTCATGATGAAGGCCTCGGTGTGGCTGGCGGCGATCCGCCGCTTCGCGCCCGAGATGGCCGCGGCGTGCGCCGCGGCGGTGGCCGCCTGCACCCACGACGCCGACTTCATCCGCCTCGACACCGCCGCCTTCGAGCGCAGCCCGAGCGACTCCATCGACTACGCGGTGATGGAAAAGCTCGCCGAGGCGCCGGAGCTGGGGCAGGGCGTGGTCGTGCCGCTGTCGGCCGGCTGGTCCGACGTCGGTGCGTGGGACGCGCTGTGGGCGGTGTCGGCCAAGGACGGCGAGGGCAACGCCGCGCGCGGCGAGGTGCTCTTCGAGGCCTGCCGCAACACCCTGGTGCACGCCGGCAGCCGCCTGGTCGCGGCGGTGGGCTGCGAGGACATGGTGGTGGTCGAGACGCCCGATGCGGTCATGGTCGCGCACAAGGACCGCACGCAGGACGTCAAGAAGGTGGTCGCCCGCCTCAAGGCCGAGGGCCGCACGCTCACCCAGAGCCATCGCAAGGTCTATCGCCCGTGGGGATGGTACGACTCGATCGACGCCGGCGAGCGCTTCCAGGTCAAGCGCATCGTGGTCAACCCGGGCGCCAAGCTCAGCCTGCAGATGCACCACCACCGCGCCGAGCACTGGATCGTGGTCAAGGGTACCGCCGAGGTCACCAACGGCGAGCGCAGTTTCCTGCTTGCCGAGAACGAATCGACCTACATCCCGCTCGGCCACACCCACCGCCTGTCGAACCCGGGCAAGGTGCCGCTCGAGATCATCGAGGTGCAGTCGGGCAGCTACCTTGGCGAGGACGATATCGTGCGCTTCGAGGATACCTACGGCCGCAACACGGGTTGAGCCCGCCCGCCGCGTCGCGGCCTTGCGGGAGCGGCGGGAGCCGGCGGGCTTCGATTCGAGCCCGCCGGGACACGAGGTGGCACGTGTATAATGCGCGCCGCTTCGCTTGTCCGGGTGTGTGCGGGGATGGCGGAATTGGTAGACGCACTGGATTTAGGTTCCAGCGCCGCAAGGCGTGAGAGTTCGAGTCTCTTTCCCCGCACCAAGGTTTTCGATCGAGTGCAGGACGCCTGTGGCGCAAGGCGGTCCCACGGAGTGCTTACGAGTGACATCTGCGTGCGCCAGGCTCTACATCAAAAACAGCTAGAATATGTGTTATGTAAACTACAATTCAGACCACAGCAGCCTCATCCGACCATGCGTTGGTGCAGTACCAGGGCACCCCAGCGCCGTGAGCGGCCTGGCGCCGCCCCCCGCGTCGATCCCCTACCCCTTCACGCACACCACCTGCTTGAGCGTGTGCAGCACCTCGGTCAGATCGCGCTGGTTGGCCATCACTTCGTCGATGTCCTTGTACGCCCCGGGAATCTCGTCCACCACGCCCTTGTCCTTGCGGCAGATCACCCCTTCGGTCTGGCGGGCGAGATCGGCCTCGGTGAAGCGCTTCGTCGCTGCCGTGCGGCTCATGCGCCGGCCGGCGCCGTGGGCGCTGGAACAGAAGCTCTCCGCGTTGCCCTTGCCGCGCACGATGTAGCTGCGCGCGCCCATGCTGCCGGGGACGATGCCGAGCTCGCCGTCCCCCGCACGGATCGCGCCCTTGCGCGTCACCCACACGTCGGCGCCGTAGTGGTGCTCGCGGGCGACGTAGTTGTGGTGGCAGTTCACCGCCTCGGTGGTGACCGTAAAGGGCGGCAAGTGGCGCGCCAGTCCCGCGAGCACGAGATCGAGCATCGCCTGGCGGTTGGCCATCGCGTACTCCTGCGCCCAGTGCACCGCCTCGACGTAATCGGCGAAGTGCTCGCTGCCCTCGGCAAAGTAGGCCAGATCGCGATCAGGCAGGTGGATCATGTGGCGCGCCATGTCCTTTCTCGCCAGCTCGATGAAGTACGTCGCGATGGCGTTACCGATGCCCCGGCTGCCCGAGTGCAGCATCACCCAGACCTGCGCATGCTCGTCTAGGCAGACCTCGATGAAGTGGTTGCCCCCGCCGAGCGTGCCCATCTGGTTCGCCCACTTGGAGAACTTGCCGAAGGCCTTGAGCAGTTGCGGGTGGCGCTCGGTCAGGGCCTTGAGGCCCGGCTCGAAGGGGCGCACTGCATCGACCAGCACCCGGCCGTCCGCATGCTGGTTACGGCCGACCGGTACGTCGCGGGTGATCTGATCGAACACCTTCCTCAGCCGCTTCTCGTCGATGTCGTTGGCGGTGAGTGACAGGCGCGCGGCGACCATGCCGCAGCCGATATCGACACCCACCGCCGCCGGGATGATCGCCTGGTGGGTGGCGATGACCGAGCCGATGGTCGCGCCGATGCCCAGATGCACGTCGGGCATGGCAGCGACGTGGTGGTGGATGAAGGGCAGGCTCGCAATGTTGGCGAGCTGCGCCTTCGAGCCTTCATCGATGTCGTCGGTCCAGATCCTGACCGGTACGGCGCTGCCGTCGAGGACGGTCTTCACGGGCATGGCTGCTCCCTTACGTTTCCCTGCCTCTATCCAATGCCGACACCCGACTGCTCGAGCGCCGACGCCCCGTCCTGGAGCGCAAAGACGCAGTCGGGCCAGCGCTCTGCCCGCAGCGTGCTTACAAACACCTGCAGGCGAGCAAGGATCGACTCGGCTGCAGGATCATGTTGCATGACCTTCAGTGCAACACCCGGTGCCAAGCGTTGTGCCAAGACCTTGAGCCTACCAAGCGCGCCGGTGTCCGATAGCAGCGCTTCGTGCAGATCGCGCTGCGCCATCGCCTGGACAAAGCAGGCGACGACCCGGGCCTCGCTCTCCCCTTCAGCGAGCACGAACTCCAGCCAGTCGAGCACCTCCGCACCGACACCGATTCGGCGCAGCTCGGCATAGCCTTGCGGCCATTCGACCTGCGGATGACTGCGCAACCACTGTGTCAGGCCAAGCGGGGTAAGACCTGTGTAATGCGGTTCGGAACTCCAGTAACGCGGATCGTCCCGGGGTGGCTGCCCGGCGTCCTGGTTCGAGCTGCGGCGCAGGAAAGCCGGGATGTCATAGGTACCAGCTTTGTTGGGCGTATCGCCGCGATCCGCACGCCGACCCGAGCGCAGGACCACGGGCGCATCGAAGGGATCGTCGAAGTCGAGATACGCACCGCTTGCCGCAGCGGGTGAGCCATAGTGCTCCGGCGCCTCATTCACGGTGAGCGGCGCCATGCAGGGGTCGATGCAGAAATCGAGACTGCCGAGCCCGCCAAAGCCGGCGGGCAGCATCGAGGGCACCTTCACGAGATCGGGCATGTCCGCCGGCTTGTCGGCTTCAGCACGCGTCTCGACGAGCAGGAAATGCGTCAGCGAGCTGACCAGTTGATATGCGACAGCCAGTTCGAGCGCCTGACGCGAGTGGACGCCCTCGGCGGCGAGCACGGTTTCGATCTGCGCGGCAACAGCCATCCGGCTGAGCGTTGCATCATGGTCGGCAGCTGTCAGGCAGGCTTCGCCCAGCGATTCAGGCGCAGGGGCGTGCGTGCGCCTGCCGACCAGACGCACTGTCCCATCCGGCATCTGCGCAAAGCGTGCCCACACGGTCACCGCGTCACCATCGAACACCGAGCCGGGTAGCGCACTCATCCACACAGGCTTCGCACCGGCCGGCCACACAGGCTCCAGGGACGCCATGCGCTGCGAGCGCAAGCGCGCAAACATGCGCAGCACGGCCGATTCCACGGCCTCTCCGGGTGCGACGAAGTCGCACGCACCGCCGGTCTCGTCGGCCAGGCGGCGCAGCACACCCTCGGCAGGGGCGCTGCCGATACCGACCACGAACATCCGGTGACCAAGCGCGCGCGCCTTCGCCACCGTGCGCTCGATGGCGTGGATCTGGCCATCGGTGATGAGGAGCAGATCGACCGGCGCGGCACCTTCGCCAGCGCCGGGGCTTACCGCTGCGTCTCCGGCCAGGGCCAACGTGGAGTCCAGCGCCTTCTCCATCTCGGTGCCGCCCAGGTCGGCTTGCAACTGTGCCGCCCAGCGCTGCCCGGCCAGCCGGGTCGCGGGGCTCGTGCGCCACAGCGCGCGCGAGCGATGCTCGACGGTGCTGCCGAAGCGTGACAGCGAGAACCGCTCACCCTCGCGCAGGCCGGCGACGATGGCCTGCAGCGCACGACGCGCGGCGGCAATTCTGTCGCCCTGCATCGAGCCCGAGCAGTCCACCAGGATCTTTACCGCGAGCGGATGAACCGAAGCCGGCACGCGCGGGCAGAAGCTCGCAAGCACGGTGACCGCGCCCGGCTGCACCGTGTCCTGCGCACACAGGGCGAGCGAATCCTGTGCAACCTCATCGAGCACGAGGATGAAGTCCCGATCGAGACAGCCACCGCGCGCAAGCGACACGACCATCGCCGTCGTCTCGCCCTCGCCTTCCAGGCGCATCGACAGCGGATGGCTCGGCGAGCCGATGCGGGCGCGTGCGAGGGCGCCCTCGACGCGCAGGCTGAGCTCGAACGGGTACGCCACCATCAGGTCATGCTCGACCACCTGGTGCGGCCTCAAGCCGGCATCGGCGACCGGATCGCCATAACGCGGGGCGATCACGGTGGGCACCACCAGGCGCAGGCCATGCTGCTCGAACTGGAGCACCTGGGCGTAGCGTAGCCGCACCACACAGGTCTCCCTGGGTGCGAGGTTGCCCAGGTTCAGCGTGTAGCTGCCATCGAAATTCTGCTCGAGCAGGATGGCCGTGTTGCCTTCGGCAATTGCATCCTCATAGCCCTGCTCGGCCTGCTTCTTCTCGACCACCGCACCGGACAGACGGCGATCGCCAATCAGGACCTCGACCCCGAGCAGGACGGCCGCCCAAGGCAGCGGGAAGGTGTAGACGAGCTCGACATGGCGATCGAAGGGGTTGGCAAAGCGCTGCTCGAGGCTCGCCTCGAAAAGCGTGCCGCGCAGCGTGCCCTCGAAGCGCACGCCCTTGAGCGCCATTGCCTCACCCGCGCGCGTCTCAAGCCGTGCCGATTGCTGCTTCATCATGATTCTCCCGCCTGTCGTTCGTTCTTGTTCGTGTTCGCCGGATCCACCTGCGAAGCACCGTCTTCTTCGCCCTGCACCGCCTTGAAGGCAGTCATCACGCCCTGGATGAACTGCCTCACCGCCTCGGGACTCAGCCCCGCACGCTGCGGATCGATGACCACCTCGATGCCGTCGGCTACCGTCAGATGGCTGCACACCGACACGCTGCCGATGGCGCGTTCGCGAGCGGGAACCGGCGGCGGGCCACCGTGCAGCAACTCGCGGA
>JAEUNQ010000159.1 GCA_016790365.1 Thauera sp.
AGGGTGAGGTTGTCGCGGCGCAGCATGTCGGCGCCGCCCTGCAGGTCGCGGATGATGGCGTCGAGCGCGTCCTGCGCCTTCTCGTACTTCTGGAAGTAACGCTGCATCGGCTTGCCGACGCCGGGGATGAAGGACAGCGCGCGCGACAGGCCCTCGCCGCTCAGCTTCTGGCGCGCAGGGTCGAGGTCCTGCATCTTGTCGCGCAGCGCGACCAGGGCCTGCGCCACCGGGCCGCCCTCGTCGCCCTGATGGGCGAGCTTGCGGATCGGCGCCTGCAGCATCTCGCTGCGCCAGGCGGCCTGGCGCTGCAGCTCGATGCCCATGGTGTCGACCGCCTCGCGCTGGCGCTGCAGCGCCTCCTCGCCGGCGGCGAGCGCGTCGCGCACGAAGGCGTCGGCGAGCGGGGCGAGTTCGGCGTCCTCGGCCGGCTCGGCGTCCTGCGGCGGCAGGGTCTCGCGCGCGATGTCCTCGATCGGCGGCAGCGACAGGCCCGAGCGCGGGCGCCCGCCTCCGCCCAGGTCACGCTCGGGGGCGCGGGGAAGGATACGGAGAAGGGATCGCAGCGGCAGGCTCATCGGGGGCATCCTCGGTTCATTGCTGGCGGCCGTAGAGGCCGGCGCGCTCGGCGAAGCGGCGCAGCTCCTGCAGGGCCTGCTCGGTGGCACCGGCGGGCTGGCCGCGGCCGGTGTCGATGCGCGCCACCGCGACCGCGACGTGGTCGAGGGCGGTCAGCGCCGCCTCGTTGCCGGCGGCGATCTCGCCGAGGCGGCGCTCGGTCTCGTCGGCGAGCGCGAGCCGGCGCTGCAGGGCCTCGCGCTCGGTGCCGCCGATGCGGGCGGCCTCGCGCTCGAGGCGCTCGCGCACGAAGTCGGCGTCGAGGCCAACGCTGCCCTGCACCAGCGCGACCATCGCGCCCAGGCCGGCGGCGGCACCGCTGCCGACCTCGCCGACCAGGCCGCGGGCGCGCTCGTAGGTGACCTCGCGGCGGTCGAACTTCTCGTCGAGCACGTCGAGCGCGCGGTGGTAGCGGGTGAACAGGCGGTCGGCCTGCACGGCGAGGTCGGGCCGGCGCAGGCCGACGAGCTCGCGCTTGACCTCCCACAGCTGCATCACCACCGCGTCGGCGTCGGCGGGGACGAAGTCGGGGTCCAGGGTCAGCAGGTCGCGCTCGCGGCGTTCGCGCGCGAGCTCCGTGCGTGCGCGCTCGCGCGCGGCGGCGCGCTCCTTGCCGGCGCGGCCCTCGCGCCAGCGCCGCCAGCGCCGCTCCAGGAAGAGCGCGGCCGGGGCCGCGGCGAGGCCGGCGAGCCAGCCGCCCAGGCTGGCGCCGAAGCCGCCCCACAGCGAAGTCAGCAGCAGCAGGGTCGCGACCGAGGGCATGGCCACCGCGTAGCGCAGGATGACCTGCCAGCGCGAGGCGAGCTCCTCCGGCACCACCAGGCGCGGGTCGTACATCCCGGCCATGAACCAGGGCACGAAGGAGACCAGCAGTCCGAAGGCGGTCCCTTGGAGAAATTCGAACATCGAGGCCTCAGCTTGCGTTGCGGGGCGGGAGCGGGCTGGCCAGCGAACGGCTCAGGGTCGAACGCTGCATTCGCGGCTGCCGGCGCTCCTACACAAACCGCCGCGGTTTCGGCCCATGTAGGAGCGGCGGCAGCCGCGAATGGGCGGTCGGTCGCAGGATGGGTGTGCAGGTTTCGATCGCTGCATTCGCGGGCAAACCCGCTCCCACCGGGACCGCGTGCACCGCATGCACCGCAGGCCCGCCGCTCCCGTTCCCGTCCGCAGTCCCATCCCCGCGTGCCGCTTATTTGGCGGCGAGCGCCGGGTTCAGCGCATAGGTGCCGGTGAGCTTCGCCTCGGCGAGCACGTGGCCGGCGATCGCTGCACGCACGTCCTGTCCGGTAAAGCGGCTCTCGACCGCGCAGCGCGCGACGTCGAGCGCGTACAGCGTGAACACGTAGTGGTGCAGGATCTCGTCATTCCACGGCGGGCAGGGGCCGTCGTAGCCGTGATAGTCGCCCTTCATCGACTCGTCGCCGGCGAACCAGGCGGTGTAATCGTTCACGCCGTGGCGCGCGCCGAGCGCGGCCTCCGGACCCGGCTTGCCGCCCGGGGTGACCTCGGCGGAGAAATGCCCGGCGTCGATCGCGCGCAGCTCGGCCGGCAGATCGACCACCACCCAGTGGAAAAAGTCCACCCGCGGCAGGCTGGCAGGCACCGTGCGGCCTTCCTGGTTGACGTCGTCGCCCTTGCTCGGCACGTCGGGGTCGTGGCAGACGAGCACGAAGGACATCGTGCCCGCGGGGACCTCGGTCCACGACAGCTGCGGGTTGCGGTTGCCGCCCAGGCAGACGTGGCCTTCTTCGGCCGGAATGCAGAAGGCGAATTCGCCCGGGATGCGGGCGCCGTCGGTGAAGCTCTGGCTGGTGAGTTTCAAGGCATCCTCCTTGCGGTGTGATGTGGGTATGCGAGCGCGCCCTTTCAAGGCGCGTCGCACAGGCAGTGCAGGTAGTGATGGCGCGGATCGTTCCAGCGCAGCAGTTCGCGGGCGGCGTGCTCCACGTCCGCGGCTGCGACGGCGAGCGGCGCGGCCGGCGCGATGCGGCCCGCCAGGTCGATGCCGAGGTCGTCGCCGACGCGCAGCAGCCGGCGCAGCATACGCTGCTCGAAGGACTCGCCCGCCGCCGGCCACACCACGTCATGCCGGGCGAGGCCGGCGCGCGCGGCCGCGGCGGCGATCGCGTCCTCCAGGCTGCCGAGCTTGTCCACCAGCCCAAGCCCGCTCGCCGCCTCTCCGGTCCACACGCGGCCGCGGGCGACCGCGTCAACCTCCGCGACCGTCATCTTGCGCGCCTGCGCGACGACCTCGAGGAAGCGCCGGTAGCCGTGCTCGATGCCGAGCTGCATGGCCTCGGCCGCGGCGGGGTCGAGCGGACGCCGCGGATCGAGCGCGCCGGCGAGCGGCGCGGTGGCGACGCCATCGACGCCGATGCCGAGCCGGCGCAGCGGCTCGGAGAACTCGGGGAAGAGGCCGAAGATGCCGATCGAGCCGGTCACCGTGGAGGGCGCCGCCCAGATCTCGTCGGCGCCGGTGGCGATCCAGTAGCCGCCCGAGGCCGCCACCGAGCTCATCGACGCGATCACCGGCTTGCCGGCCTCGCGGGTGAGCTGCAGCTCGCGCCGGATCAGCTCGGACGCCCAGGCGCTGCCGCCCGGGCTGTCGATGCGCAGCACCAGCGCCTTGATGTCCTCGTCCTCGCGCGCCTCGCGGATCAGGCGGGCGAAGGTGTCGCCGGCGACCACGCCGGCCGGCTCGGCGCCATCGACGATGGTGCC
>JAEUNQ010000168.1 GCA_016790365.1 Thauera sp.
AGCAGTGGATCCTCGATGTGGAGCGCGCGCAGTTCGTCGAGCTGCTCAAGACCGAGAAGACCCAGCAGCGCATCGCGCACATGCTCGAAACCGGCAAGCCGCTGCGCAACTGAGGGAGAACGAGACAATGAGCAAACAGATCCAGGACGCCTACATCGTCGCCGCGGTGCGCACGCCGGTCGCCAAGCGCAACGGCGCCTTCCGCGCCGTGCGCCCCGACGACATGCTGGCCACGGTGCTGCGCGCGGTGCTCGCGAAGGTGCCCAACCTCGACACGCGCGAGATCGGCGACGTCGTCACCGGCTGCGCGATGCCCGAGGCCGAGCAGGGCATGAACGTGGCGCGCATCGGCCTGCTGCTGGCCGGGCTGCCCGACAGCGTGCCGGGCATCACCATCAACCGCTTCTGCGCCTCCGGCCTGCAAGCGGTGGCGGATGCCGCCAACCGCATCCGCCTCGGCGAGGCCGACGTGATGATCGCCGCCGGCACCGAGAGCATGAGCGCGATGCCGCAGATCATGGGCAACAAGGTCAGCCTCAACCCCGAGATCTTCGCGCGCGCCGAGAACCTGTCCATCGCCTACGGCATGGGCCTGACCGCGGAGAAGGTCGCGCAGCAATGGAAGGTAAGCCGCGAGGATCAGGACGCCTTCGCGGTCGAGTCGCACCGCCGTGCCTGCGCCGCGATCGCAACAGGCCAATTCAGCGACGAGATCGTGCCCTATGCGGTGAGGTCCTACGCGCCCGGCGCGGACGGCACGGTGCGCATCACCGAGCGCCTGGTCGAGCACGACGAGGGCCCGCGCTCCGACGCCGCGGCCGACAAGCTGGGCAAGCTGCGCCCGGTGTTCGCAGCGCGTGGTTCGGTGACCGCGGGCAACAGCTCGCAGATGTCTGACGGCGCCGCGGCCGTGCTGCTGATGAGCGAGGCCGCGGTGAAGCGCTACGACCTCAAGCCGATCGCGCGCTTCTCCAGCTTCGCGGTCGCCGGCGTGCCGCCCGAGGTGATGGGCATCGGTCCGGTCGAGGCCATTCCACGTGCTCTGGCGCGTGCAGGCGTGGCGATGGCCGACATCGGCTGGACCGAGCTCAACGAGGCCTTCGCCGCCCAGGCGCTGGCGGTGATGCGCCAGCTCGAGATGGATCCGGCGAAGGTCAACCCGCTCGGCGGCGCGATCGCCCTCGGCCATCCGCTGGGTGCGACCGGTGCGATCCGTACCGCGACGCTGATGGCGGCGATGCAGCGCGACCCCGGCCTGCGCTACGGCATGATCAGCATGTGCATCGGCACTGGCATGGGTGCGGCGGGGGTGTTCGAGCGCGTGTGATGCTGCGGTGCAAAATCCAGTCTGAGCAATAGCTTGCTAAATTCTGAGTAATGGCCGTCGGGGCTCCAAGGGTGCCCCGGCGGCCTCGCTGTTCTTGGATGCTGTGATGCAGCATGTCAAATCGATGCCATTTCCCGCGCCACACGGGGTTTTCCGGTACTGTGGATTGTACGGATACGGGGAGTTCCGCATGCGTGCGGACGTGATCCCGAGGTAACAATCTTTTATAATCCGGGCGTTTATCGACGCGGGACCGCCCCGGCGTCCGGACGCCTGGCGGCTCCGGATGCGTTTTCGGGTGGCCCGTGCCTTCAGTGGAATCAACGGGCGAGAAGCGCATGATCAGAATCAAACGCGGTCTGGACCTGCCCATCACCGGTGCCCCCGAGCAGCGCATCGAGGCCGGGAGGCCGGTGCGCAGCGTGGCCGTCATCGGCTTCGACTATCACGGCATGAAGCCGACCATGGCGGTGCAGGTCGGCGATCGGGTGAAGCTCGGCCAGGTCCTGTTCTCCGACAAGAAGACGCCGGGCGTGACCTTCACCGCTCCTGGCGCCGGTACGGTGAGTGCCATCCATCGCGGCGAGCAGCGCCTGCTGCAGTCGGTGGTCATCGATCTCGAGGGCGACGAGGCGGTCGAGTTCGCGCGCTACGGCGATGCCGAGATCGACAGGCTCGACGATCCGGCGGTACGCACGAACCTGATCGACTCCGGGCTGTGGACGGCGCTGCGCGCGCGTCCCTTCAGCAAGGTGCCGGCGATCGACGCGAAGCCGCACTCGATCTTCGTCACTGCAATGGACACCCACCCGCTTGCCGCGGACCCGACCGTCGTGATCGCCGAATACAAGGACGACTTCGCCCGTGGCGTACGCGTGCTTGCGCGCATCGCGCCGGTCGTCGTCTGCCACGCAGATGGCGCCCGGATGCCCTGCTCCGGGCTGGCCGACGTGCGCACCGAGGCCTTCGCAGGCCCGCACCCGGCCGGTCTGGCCGGTACCCACATCCACTTCCTCGATCCGGTGCATGCCGAGAAGTCGGTGTGGTCGCTCAACTACCAGGACACGATCGCGGTCGGCAAGCTCTTCTCCACCGGCCGCCTGTGGACCGAGCGTGTGGTGTCGATCGCAGGCCCGATGGCCGTGAAGCCGCGCCTCGTCCGCACCCGCCTCGGTGCCAGCCTGGACGAGCTCGCCGCCGGTGAGCTTAAGGCCGGGAAAAAGGTGCGCGTGATCTCGGGCTCGGTGTTCGGCGGGCGCACCTCGCGCGGCGCCTGCGCCTATCTCGGCCGCTACCACCTGCAGGTGTCCTGCCTGGAAGAGGGTACCGAGCGCGAGATGCTGCATTACCTGCGCGCTGGCGCGAACAAGCATTCGGTGATGAACCTCTATCTTTCCAAGCTCTCGCCGGACAGGCTGTTCGACTTCACCACCTCCACCAACGGCTCGCCGCGCGCGATGGTGCCGATCGGGAACTACGAGGAGGTGATGCCGCTCGATATCCTGCCCACGCAGCTGCTGCGTTCGCTGATCGTCGGCGACACCGAGATGGCGCAGAAGCTCGGCTGCCTCGAGCTCGACGAGGAAGATCTCGCGCTGTGCACCTACGTGTGCGCGGGCAAGTACGAATACGGTCCCATCCTGCGGGACAACCTGACTCGAATCGAGAAGGAGGGTTGAGCATGAGTCTGCGCTCCTGGCTCGACAGCATCGAGCATCATTTCGAAAAGGGCGGCAAGTACGAGCGGTTCTATGCCCTCTACGAAGCCATCGACACCGGCCTGTTCAAGCCGGGCAGTGTCACCCGCACCACCGCCCACGTGCGCGACGGTCTCGACCTCAAGCGCATGATGATCACGGTGTGGCTGTGCACCTTCCCGGCCATGTTCTTCGGCATGTGGAACGTCGGCTACCAGGCCAACACCATCCTCGCCGGCAGCGCCGAGCTGATGGCGGCGCAGGAAGGCTGGCGCATCGGCCTCATCGGCGCGTTCGCCGGCTTCGATCCGGGCAGCTTGTGGGACAACTTCATCCACGGCGCGGCCTATTTCCTGCCGATCTACCTGACGACCTTCATCGTCGGCGGATTCTGGGAGGTCCTGTTCGCGTCGATCCGCAAGCACGAGGTCAACGAAGGCTTCTTCGTCACCTCGGTGCTGTTCGCGTTGACCCTGCCGCCCGACACTCCGCTCTGGCAGGTGGCGCTCGGCATCAGCTTCGGCGTGGTGATCGCCAAGGAAGTCTTCGGGGGGACCGGGAAGAACTTCCTCAACCCCGCGCTCGCCGGCCGCGCCTTCCTGTACTTCGCCTATCCTGCCGAGATGTCGGGCGACGCGGTGTGGACCGCGGTCGACGGCTTCACCGGGGCCACCATGCTGTCTCTCGGCGCTGCCGGCGGGATCGAGGCGGTGGCCGGCGCCGGCATCGACTGGATGAGCGCCTTCCTCGGCACGGTGCATGGCTCGATCGGCGAGACCAGCACGCTCGCCATCCTGATCGGCGGTGCGGTGCTGCTGGTGATGAAGATCGCCTCCTGGCGCATCGTCTCCGGTGTCTTCCTCGGCATGGTCGCGAGCAGCCTGCTGCTCAACGCGATCGGCTCGGACACCAACCCGATGTTCGCCGTGCCCTGGCACTGGCACCTCGTGATGGGCGGATTCGCCTTCGGCATGATGTTCATGGCCACCGATCCGGTCTCGGCCTCGATGACCAACACCGGCAAGTGGATCTTCGGTGCGGTGGTCGGCGTGATGACCGTGCTGGTGCGCGTGGTGAACCCCGCCTTCCCCGAGGGGATCATGCTCGCCATCCTGTTCGGCAACCTTTGTGCGCCGCTGATCGACCACTACGTGGTGGCGGCCAACATCAAGCGGAGGCTCGCGCGCAATGTCCACTAAAGAATCGACGAGCCGCACGCTGCTGGTGGCGCTCGCGGTCAGCCTCGTCAGTTCGGTCTTCGTCGCCGGGGCGGCGGTGTCGCTCAAGCCGGTGCAGATCGAGAACCGCCAGCTCGACAAGCAGCGCAGCATCCTGTCCATCGCCGGGCTGGGGCAGGGCGACCTGTCCTCGCGCGAAGTCAAGGACCTCTTCGCCAGCCGCATCCAGGCGCGCGTGGTCGACCTCGAGACCGGCGAATACACCGACGCCCACGATCCGGCCGTGTTCGACCCGCTCAAGGCGGCGCGCGACCCCAAGCTCTCCGACGCGCTCGCCGGCGAGGAGGACATCGCGCTGATCAAGCGGCGCGAGCGCTACACCACTGTCTACATGGTCGAGCAGGACGGCAAGCTCGAGTCGCTGATCCTGCCGGTGCGCGGCTACGGCCTGTGGTCCACGCTGCACGGCTTCGTCGCCGTCAAGGGCGACCTCAATACCGTGGTCGGCCTCGGCTTCTACCAGCACGCCGAGACTCCGGGTCTCGGCGGCGAGGTCGACAATCCCAACTGGAAGGCGCTGTGGCCGGGCAAGCAGCTGTTCGATGAGCAGGGCAAGCCGGTGATCCGCATCGTCAAGGGCGGGGTCGATCCGGCCAGCCCGGGCGCCAGGCACCAGGTCGACGCGCTCGCCGGTGCAACCCTGACCAGCAACGGCGTCGACCGTTTGATCCAGTTCTGGCTCGGCGAGCAGGGCTTCGGCCCCTATCTCGCCAAACTGCGTAGCAAGGGGGTCTGATCATGGCCAAGCCCACCGTCAAGGAAGTCCTGTTCAATCCGGTCTTCGCCAACAACCCGATCGGCCTGCAGATCCTCGGTATCTGCTCGGCGCTCGCGGTCACGTCCAACCTGCAGACCGCGCTGGTGATGTCGCTCGCGCTCACGCTGGTGACCGGGTTCTCCAACCTGTTCATCTCGATGATCCGCAACCAGATCCCGAGCTCGATCCGCATGATCGTGCAGATGGTGATCATCGCGTCCCTGGTCATCGTGGTGGACCAGATCCTCAAGGCCTACGCCTACGGCCTGTCCAAGCAGCTCTCGGTGTTCGTCGGCCTCATCATCACCAACTGCATCGTGATGGGCCGCGCCGAAGCCTTCGCCATGCAGAACCCGCCGATCCTGTCGTTCTGGGACGGCATCGGCAACGGCCTCGGCTACAGCGTGGTGCTGCTCACCCTGGGCGTGATCCGCGAGCTCTTCGGTGCCGGCAAGCTCTTCGGCGTCGAGATCATCGCGCTCGCCAAGGATGGCGGCTGGTACGTGCCCAACGGCCTGCTGCTGCTGCCGCCCTCGGCGTTCTTCCTGATCGGCCTGCTGATCTGGGCGCTGCGCACCTGGCGCCGCGAGCAGGTCGAGCAGCCCGCCTTCCGGATGGCGCCGCAGGTCGTGGAAAAGGAAGCCTACTGAAATGGAACACTATCTGAGCCTCTTCGTGCGGGCCGTGTTCATCGAGAACATGGCGCTCGCCTTCTTCCTCGGCATGTGCACCTTCATCGCGATCTCGAAGAAGGTGGAGACCGCGATCGGCCTCGGCATCGCGGTGGTCGTGGTGCAGACCATCACCGTGCCGGCCAACAACCTCATCTACACCTACCTGCTGCGCGAAGGCGCGCTGGCGTGGGCCGGGCTGCCGGATGTCGATCTGTCCTTCCTCGGCCTGCTGTCGTACATCGGCGTGATCGCGGCGATCGTGCAGATCCTCGAGATGCTGCTCGACAAGTACGTGCCCAGCCTCTACAACGCGCTCGGCGTCTTCCTGCCGCTGATCACGGTGAACTGCGCGATCATGGCCGGCTCGCTGTTCATGGTGGAGCGCGACTACAACCTTGCCGAGAGCACGGTGTATGGCATCGGCTCGGGCGCCTCGTGGGCGCTGGCGATCGCGCTGCTCGCCGGCATCCGCGAGAAGCTCAAGTACAGTGACGTGCCCGAGGGGCTTCAGGGCCTGGGCATCACCTTCATCACCATCGGCCTGATGTCGCTCGGCTTCATGTCGTTCTCTGGCGTGCAGCTCTAAGGAGACCGTGAAACGATGAATACCGAAATCATCCTCGGCATCGGGATGTTCACCGCCATCGTGCTCGCACTGGCCGTGTTCATCATCGCTGCCCGCTCCAAGCTGGTTTCGTCGGGCGACGTCACCATCGACATCAACGGCGAGAAGAAGA
>JAEUNQ010000220.1 GCA_016790365.1 Thauera sp.
GACGACTCGATGGCGGAGAAATTCGGCCGCAGCCTGCGCCACGGCCGCAACACCTACAGCTACGACGTCGAGTTCGAGATCGAGTCCTACCTGCGCTACCAGGGCGACAAGTTCGCCGGCTACTTCGACGCCAACACCTACCTGCTGACCACCAAGGCGCTCGACTACTTCGACCCCGCCTTCGAGTACGGCGGCAACCTGCCCGCCGCGCTTGCCCGAGCCAGTGCAGACTTCCTGGTGGTGTCCTTCACCACCGACTGGCGCTTCTCGCCCGAGCGCTCGCGCGAGATCGTCTACGCGCTGCTGCACAACCGCCGCAACGTCAGCTATGCCGAGATCGACTGCCCGGCCGGCCACGACTCCTTCCTGCTCGACGAGCCGCGCTATCACAAGCTGCTGTCGGCCTGGTTCGACCGCATCGAGGTGTGAAATGACTGCCTACCGCTACGACTACGACGTGATCACCCAGTGGATCGAGCCTGGCGAGAAGGTACTCGACCTCGGCTGCGGTGACGGCGAACTGTTGCGCCACCTGATGGACGTGCGCCAGGTGCAGGGCTATGGGGTCGAGAACGATCCCGACAAGCTGCTCGCCAGCGTCAACAACGGCGTGAACGTGATCCAGATGGACCTCGAGAAGGGCTTGGTGGGCCTCGAGGACGGCTTCTTCGACCATGTGATCATGAGCCTGTCGCTGCAGGCCATGCACAACACCCAGGGCATCCTGCACGAGATGCTGCGCGTGGGCCGCGAGGCGGTGGTGAGCTTCCCGAACTTCGGCTACTGGCGGCACCGCCAGAGCATCCTCAACGGTCGCATGCCGGTATCGGAGAGCTTGCCGCACCAGTGGTTCAACACGCCCAACGTGCGCTTCTTCACCATCGCCGACTTCGACGCCCTATGCGAGTTGAACGGCATCGCGGTGCATGAGCGCCTGGCGTTCGACGAGGGTAAATTGGTGCTGGCCGAGCCCAACTTCCTTGCCAGCGTGGCGGTGTACCGACTCGGTCGCAACGGCTGAGCGCCTCGCAGTCCGGCCCCTACCTCCCGAAGAGTGCGGTCGCGGAGTGCTGTAAGGGATGATCGCCGCAGGAAGCGGCGTCATCCCGGGCGGAAGAAGCGATCAGCCGACCACGAAGGATGAGACGTCCACCCGCACAGCCGGACGGTCGAGCGCGACTGCCGTGTGGAGCGCAAACTTGCGCGCCCATTCTCCGGCCTGCTCGAAACGGCTCTCGCCACCGTACTTGGCGACGTTGAGCACCATGTCGAGGACGAGCACCTTGCCCATCGGATTGGACGGGGTGCATTCGAGGTCCTCGAACTCCCTGGCGAACCAGTTGCGGGCCTGCTCCTTGGTGGTCGAGGCGACATCGGCGTCGCGCAGCGGGAACTCGTACTCGCGCTCGCTTCCGAAGACCACGGTCACGGTGTGGGACATGAAAAACGACCTCCACGAAACGGGGAATTTGGCTTTCCCGGCATTGTTGAGTCAGAACGTGTCGGACGCAAGCAAAGTATCGAATTGTGTAAACCGGGGGGCCGCGGATGATCTGCGATAATGCGCGGCCCTGCAACACCCCGCCTGGCGCCCCCTTGCCCGCCTCTCCCCCACCTGCCTTCGCGCGCGCGTGGCGCCTGTCCGCCATCCTGGTGCTCGGCTTCGCCTCCGGCCTGCCACTCGCGCTGACTGGCCAGGCCATGCAGGCCTGGCTGACGGTCGACGGCGTGGACCTCGCCACCATCGGCTTCTTCGGCCTGGTGGGCGTGCCCTACACCTTCAAGTTCCTGTGGGCACCGCTGATGGATCGCTTCGAGCCGCCCTGGCTGGGCCGCCGGCGCGGCTGGCTGGTGCTGACGCAACTGGCACTCGCGGTGTTGCTGTGGTGGATGGCGGGCCTGTCGCCCACGGCCACGCCCGGCCTCTTCGCCGCCGCGGCGGTGGCGATCGCCTTCCTGTCGGCCTCGCAGGACGTGGTGGTCGACGCCTACCGCACCGACCTCCTGCCCGAGGCCGAGCGCGGACTGGGCGCCTCGGTGCATGTGTTCGCCTATCGCCTGGCGATGATCCTGTCCGGCGGCATCGCGCTGATCTGGGCCGGGCAGTGGGCGTCGTGGCCGCGGGTGTACGAGACCATGGCGCTGATCATGGCGGCCTGCGGCGTGGTGTCGCTGCTGGCCTTGCCGCGCGTGTCGGCGGCGCTGAAGCCGCTCGACTCCGACCCCAGGCGCGAGCTGGTCGGCTTCGCCGCGATGCTCGCCGGCGTCGCCGCCGGCTACTGGATCGCTCGCCAGGCGCTGATCCTGCTCGGCCTCGACCCCGACGACGCCAACCGCTGGATCCAGCTCCTGTTCATCCTCGCCGAGATCGCGCTCGCCCTGCCGCTGGCGTGGTGGGCGGCGCAGCGCGCCGGCTTCGAGACACTCAACCGCTCGCTGTCGAGCTACTTCGCACAGCAGGGTGCGGCGGCCTTCCTGGCGCTGATCATCCTCTACAAGCTCGGCGACGCCTTCGCCGGCAGCCTGACCACGCCCTTCCTGATCAAGGGCATGGGCTTCGCGCAGGAAGAGGTCGGCATTGCCAACAAGGTGATCGGGATCTGGCTGACCATCCTCGGCGCCTTCATCGGCGGGCTGATCATGACGCGGCTGGCCTTGTACCGGTCGCTGCTGCTGTTCGGCGTGCTGCAACTGGTGTCGAACTTCGGCTTCTACCTGCTCGCCGAGCTCGGCAAGGGGGCCTGGGGCGCGGTCATGGTGCCGGCCTTCGACTGGGGCTTCGTGGCGATCGATGCGCCGGCCGCGCTCGACTGGCTGCTGCTGACCGTGATCGCCGGCGAGAACATCAGCGGCGGCATGGGCACGGTGGCCTTCGTCGCGTTGCTGATGGGGCTGTGCAACCAGCGCTTCACCGCCACCCACTACGCCATGCTGTCGGCCTTCGC
>JAEUNQ010000233.1 GCA_016790365.1 Thauera sp.
TACGACTACCTGATCGTCGCCCCCGGCATCCGCTACAACTACGAGGCCTGGTTCGGCAACGACCGCCGCATGGCCGAGGCCACCCGGGCGCGCTTTCCCGCCGCCTACATCCCCAGCGCCGAGCATTTCCACCTCAAGAACGCGCTCCACGCCTTCAAGGGCGGCGACCTGGTGATGACCCTGCCGCCCCCGCCGCAGCGCTGCCCGCCCAGCCCCTACGAGCGCGCCTGCCTGATCGCGTCGATGTTCAAGCAGAAGAAGATCCCGGGCCGCATCTACATCCTCGACCACAAGGACGGCGCGCGCCCGATCGGGCCGGGCTTCCGTTCCACCTTCGAGGAGCTGTACAAGGACATCATTACCTACGTGCCCGACGCGCGCGTCGAGGAGATCGACCCGTTCAAGCGCCGGATCCGTACCGAGGCGGGCGACTTCGACTTCCAGCACGCGATCCTGATGGCCCCGCACCAGGCCGGCGACCTCGCCTGGAAGGCGGGCCTGGTGCCGCGGCCCGGCGCGGGCAACCCGAGCGGCGGCTGGGCCGACGTCGATCCACTCTTCCTGCACGACCGCGCGGACAAGGAGGTCTTCGTCATCGGCGACGCGGTCGGCTTCGTGTCGCCGCAGTTCGGCTTCTACCCCAAGGCCGGCCACGTCGCCAACCGCCACGCGCGCATCGTCGCCTACTACATCTCCGAGCGCGAGGCCGGGCGGGAGCCCGAGTACAGGCTCCCGGACAACCTGTGCTTCATGATGGTCAACACCGCCCCGCAGGAGGGCATCTCGGTGCAGTTCGACTACAAGCTCAACGCCCAGGGCATCATCGAGCAGACCCAGATCGACTACAACGAGCGCACCCCTGCGACGATCTCGCAGGACTTCAACTGGGCGCAGACCATCTACGAGGACATGTTCTCGTAAGCCGACCCCGCCGGCGCGGGCTCACACCCCGTGCCGGCGGCGGTGCTGGCGGGCGCCGGCGGCGCCCTCGGCGTCCGAGTAGGCGTGGCGCGCGGCGGTCATCTCGGCGAGCACGGTGGCGATCTTGTGGTTGAGCGTGCCCTTGGGGATCACGCCCTTGGCGTCGGGCTCGCCGGCCTCGACGCCGGTCAGCACCGTCATCGCCTCGTCCACCGTCTTCACCGCGTGGATGCGGAAGCGGCCCTCGGCCGCGGCCTGCACCACGTCCTCGCGCAGCATCAGGTGGCGAATGCTCGCCGCCGGGATCACCACGCCCTGCGTGCCGTCCAGGCCGCGCGCGCTGCACAGGTCGAAGAAGCCCTCGATCTTCTCGTTCACGCCGCCGATGACCTGCACCTCGCCGAACTGGTTCACCGAACCGGTGATCGCGAAGCGCTGCTGGATCGGCACCTGGGTCAGCGCCGACAGCAGCGCGCACAGCTCGGCGAGCGAGGCCGAGTCGCCCTCGACCGGCGCGTAGGACTGCTCGAACACCAGGCTCGCCGACAGCGACAGCGGCTGGTGGCGTGCGTAGCGCGCGGCGAGGAAGGCCGACAGGATCAGCACGCCCTTGGAGTGGATCGCGCCGCCGAGCTCGGTCTCGCGCTCGATGTCGACCACGTCGCCCTCGCCCATGCGCACCGTGGCGGTGATGCGCACCGGGTGGCCGAAGTGCTCGCCGGCGAGCTCGATCACCACCAGGCCGTTGATCTGCCCGGCGCGCTCGCCGGTGGTGGAGATCAGCGTGGTGCCGTCGAGGATCGACTCCAGCACGCGGGTCGGGTAGCGGTTGGCGCGCCGAGCGCGGGCGGCGAGCGCGTCCTCGACCTCGGCACGCGTCGTGGCGGCAAGGCCCTTCTGGCGGGCGTGGAAGTCGGCCTCGCGCATCAGGTCGGAGAGCGCGCGGGTGTTGAGCGACAGGCGCCCCGAGTCCTCGGCCAGGCGCGAGGCCTCCTCGACCAGGCGCGCCACGCCGCTGCGCTCGACCGCCAGCAGCTTCGCGCCGCGTGCGAGCAGCGCCATCAGGCGGGCGTACTCGCACTCGTTCTCGGGCGTGCGCAGGATGTCGTCGTTGAAGTCGGCCGCCACCTTGAACAGGTCGGCGAACTCCGGGTCGTGCTCCATCAGCAGGTAGTAGACCTCGCGGTCACCGATCAGCACCACCTTCAGCGCGCTCGGCACCGCCTCGGGCTCCAGGGTCAGCGCCCCGCTCCAGCCCTGCGCCTCGGCCGGCGGCTCGATACGGATCTCGCCCGCGCGCAGGCTGCGCTTGAGGCCTTCCCAGGCGAAAGGCTGCGACAGCAGGCGCTCGGCGTCGAGCACCAGGTAGCCGCCGTTGGCGCGGTGCAGCGCACCGGCGCGGATCAGGTTGAAGTGGCTGACCTGGTTGCCCTGCTGCACGACGTGCTCGATGCGGCCGATGAGGTTGCCGTAGCCGGGGTTGTTCTCGAATACCACCGGCGCGCCCTGCGAGGCGGAGTGGTCCACCAGCAGCTTGACCTGGTAGCGGTGGTAGCGCGTGTTCTCCTCGGGCTCGGGCGCCTCGTCGTCCTCCTCGTCGAGCATGGTGCCGCGCACCGCGCTGTCGATGACGTCGCGCTCGACCGCATCGAGAAAGGCGAGCACGGCAGGCAGGTCCTCATGCGCCTCACGCACCTCGCGCAGCAGGTGGGCGACCGCGGGGCCGAGCACCTCGCGCTCGGCGCGGTCGATCGACTCGCGCACCGACTTGCGCCAGCCGGGGAAGTCGTTGAGCAGGTCTTCGAGGCGGTCGCTCCACTCGCCGATGCGCACCTCGATGGCCTTGCGCTCGTCCTCGGGCAAGGCCTCGAAGGCCTCGGGCGACAGCGGTTCGCCGTCCTTGGTGGGCGCGAACACGAAGCCCTCGGGGGTCTGCAGCAGCGAGATACCCTCCGCGTTGCAGGCCTGGCCGAGCTCGCGCAGCGCCCCCTCCTCGCGCGCCTTGTGCGCGCTCTGCAGCGACTCGACGCGCTCGACGTGCGCGTCGCTGTCGAGCGCGGCGCCGAGCGCCGGACCGAGGTCGCGGATGAAGGTCTGCATGCACGTGCGCAGTGCCGCGCCGCGCCCGGCGGGCAGGGTCAGCAGCCTGGGCTTGAGGGCTTCTTCGAAGTTGTGCAGGTAGCACAGGTCGGGCGGCACGTCCTCGCGCGCCGCACGCTCGCGCAGCAGGCGGAAGGTGGTCGCGTGCTTGCCGCTGCCGGCATCGCCGAGCACGAAGACGTGATAGCCGGTGTGGCCCATCGCGAGGCCGAAGCGGATCGCCTCGACGGCGCGCTCCTGGCCAAGGTCGCCGGCGTGGTCGGCGAGGGATTCGGTGGTGTCGAAGCTGAAGCAGGCGGGGTCGCAGCGCTTGCGCAATGCCGTCGCCGGCAGTGGCACGAGATCGGCCATGGATTTGATCTTTCTTCTGGTGCCGGAGCGGCAGGGAGCGCAATGATACACCCCACCCCGCAGGCCCCGTGATCCACGCCCGCCGGGTTCGCAGCTGCCGCAGCTCCTACAGGGCGTCAGGACGTACGATGGTTCCTGTAGGAGCGCCGCAAGGCGCGAACACGGCGCCTGGAATCCGCGCCATCGCCGCTTCGAAGCCCCATTCGCGGCTTGCGCCGCTCCTACAGGAACCTTCTCGGCTCGCGCCGTAGGAGCGCCGGCAGGCGCGAAGGCGGCGGTGGAATCCCGCACGCGCCTCGCAAGACGCGAAACGCACCCGTGCGAACCGCGCCTTGCACCGCGCTGTCCACGAATCGATAATCCCGCAACCCGAACCTCAGCCCGCAGCCGCAGCCGACCATGAAAGTCATCCCGATCCAGCAGGCCGCGTCCCCTCTCGCCCCCGCCGACCCCGCGCTCGTTCCGGCACCCGGCGCGGCGCTGCTCGACCGCCGTGCGCGCAGCGTGCGCGACCTGCGCATCTCGGTCACCGACCGCTGCAACTTCCGCTGCGTGTACTGCATGCCGCGCGAGGTCTTCGGCGACGACTACGCCTTCCTGCCGCGCCGCCAGCTGCTGAGCTTCGAGGAGATCCTGCGCGTGGCGCGGCTGTTCGTCGCGCGCGGGGTGCGCAAGATCCGCATCACCGGCGGCGAGCCGCTGCTGCGCAAGGACGTCGACCGCCTGATCGGCATGCTCGCCACGCTCGACGGGGTCGAGATCACCCTCACCACCAACGGCGTGCTGCTGCCGAAGCTGGCACGCCGGCTCAAGGACGCCGGCCTGCACCGCGTCACCGTGAGCCTGGACGCGCTCGACGACGCCCTGTTCCGGCACATGAACGACGCCGACTACCCGGTGGAGAAGGTGCTCGAGGGCATCGAGGCGGCCAGGGCGGTCGGCCTGGGCCCGATCAAGGTCAACATGGTGGTCAAGCGCGGCACCAACGACACCGACATCGAGCCGATGGCCGCGCACTTCCGCAACAGCGGCCACATCCTGCGCTTCATCGAGTTCATGGACGTGGGCGCCTCCAACGGCTGGAAGATGGACGAGGTGCTGCCCTCGCGCGAGGTCGTCGAGCGCATCGACCGGCTCTTCCCGCTCGAGCCGATCGACCCCAACTACGAGGGCGAGGTCGCCGAACGCTGGCGCTACAAGGATGGTGCCGGCGAGATCGGCGTGATCTCCTCGGTGACCCAGGCCTTCTGCTCGGGCTGCACCCGCATCCGCCTGTCCACCGAAGGCCAGCTCTACACCTGCCTGTTCGCGCAGCAGGGCCACGACCTGCGCGCCCTGCTGCGCGAGGGCGCGGACGACGCCCGCATCGACGCCGCCATCGCCCAGGTGTGGCAGGGGCGCGAGGATCGCTACTCCGAGATCCGCACCGCCGAGACCGCCGCACTGCGCAAGATCGAGATGTCCTACATCGGCGGCTGAGGCGGCCGCCGACGCAGGCTCCGCCGCCACCGCCTCAATCGTCGCGCATCGCCTCCAGCTCGAAGCTCAGCTCCACCGCATCGCCCACCATGCCGCGGCTCACGCCGTAGTCCATGCCCCAGCGGCTGCGCTCGATCGTCGTGCGCGCCGAGATGCCGAGCGTGTGCTTGCGGTGGCCGAAGGGATAGGTCGCAGCCTTGTTCAGCGTCACATCGAGCACCACCGGATGGGTCTGTCCGAGCAGGGTCAGGCGCCCGGCGAGCTTGCCCTCCAGGCGCCCGTCGCGCTCCGCGCCCGGCTCGAAGCCAGTGGCTTCGAAGACGATCTCGGGATGCTTCTTCGCATCGAGGAAGTCGCTGTCGCGCACATGGCGGTCACGCGCATCGTGGTTGCTGAACACGCTGTCGGCAGCCACCACCACCCGGCCCGACTTCAATGTGCGCGCCGCCTCGTCGTACTCGAAGCGTCCGCTCGCCTTGAGGAACATGCCGATGATGTCGGCGTAGCCGATGTGGTCGACCTGGAAGCCGATGGCGAAATGATCCGGGTCGATCGTGTAGCTGCGCGGTTCCGCCCAGGCTGGCGCGACGCCGAGGATGCCGGCGAGCGCAGTCGCGGCGAGCATGCGGGACAAGCGTTTGCGCGATTCCATCTTTCTTCCTCCTCCAGGGACTTGCGGGTGAGGCACCCGCGATCGGACGACGAACGCCCGCGCTCAGCGTCGCGGACGCGTTCGATACAGCCAGCGCACGTCCACCGCGAAGGACCACGCCAGCAACACGAGCGCCGGGACCAGCAGCGCCGCCGCGAGGACGCCACCGATCGCCGGCAGCAGGCACAGCAGCAGGCTGGCGACCTGCCAAACGCAGACCAGCTTGCGCCGGCGACTGTCGGGCAGCGGCCGCTCCAGCCAGGGCCAGGGCCGCATCGCCGCCACGAAGGCGTAGCGCATCGCACCGATCGCCAGCACCCAGGGCCCCGCCTTGTCCATCGCGAGCAGGTGCACGCACAGGACGAGGATCAGGAAGGCGTCGAGCTCCATGTCGAAGCGCGCGCCGAATTCGCTCTCGCAGCGCCAGCGCCGCGCCACCCAGCCATCGACGCCGTCGAGCAGCAGGGCGATCGCGGCGACGATGGCGATCGCAACGGGATGCGCATCCACCCACTCGGGTGCGGCGAGCGCCCCGGCGAGCACGGCGACCAGCGCCGCGCGCGCCAGCGTCACCCGGTTCGCCGGCCCCAGCCCGTCGCACGGATCGCGCCGGAAGTGGAGGATCAACGCGGAGATGGCGAGCGACACCGCGCCCGCCGCCCATGCGGCGCCAGCCGGCAGCGCCAGCGTCGTCATCGCCAGCGCGAGGAGCGCGACGACGCCCCCGAAACCGCCGGCCAGTTCCAGCCACAGGCGGGGAAGTCCGCCGCGCCGCACGCAAGATCCGCCCTGCTCCATCGCCATGTTGCCCTTTCGCCCCTTTTCCCACGTCGTTCAGGCCCCATTCGCGCCTGGCGGCGCTCCTACAGGGGCTGCGGCGCCCTGCTACCATGCCTGCTTCGATCATCCGCCGCGCGAAAGGGTTCGCACAAGGAGCGCTGCATGTCCGTCCCCAACCTCGCCTTCTGGACCGTCCGCCCGGGCTGCGGCGAGCTGCGCCCGGCGCCGCTGCGCCCGCCCGGCGAGGGCGAGGTCCTCGTGCGCAACCTCTACAGTGCGGTCAGCCGCGGGACCGAGAGCCTGGTGTTCCGCGGCGAGGTGCCCGAGAGCGAACACCAGCGCATGCGCGCCCCCTTCCAGGAGGGCGATTTCCCCGCGCCGCTCAAGTACGGCTACATCGGCGTCGGCGTCGTCGAGGACGGCGTCGGCGCCGCGGCCGCCGCGCTGCACGGCCGCACGGTGTTCTGCCTGCACCCGCACCAGCAACGCTACGTGGTGCCGGCCGACGCCGTCGTTCCCCTGCCCGAGGGCGTGCCCGCAGCGCGCGCGGTGCTGGCCGCCAACCTCGAGACCGCGATCAACGCCTGCTGGGACGGCGCCCCCGCGGTGGGCGACCGCGTCGCGGTGGTCGGCGCCGGCGTGGTCGGCAGCCTGGTCGCCTGGCTGTGCGCGCGCATCCCCGGGGTCGAGCTCGAGCTGATCGACACCGACCCCGGCCGCGCCCGCCTCGCCGCCGCGCTCGGCCTGGTTCACCGCCTGCCGGACCAGGCGCATGGCGACTGCGACCTCGTCTTCCACGCCAGCGGCAACCCCGCCGGCCTGGT
>JAEUNQ010000256.1 GCA_016790365.1 Thauera sp.
GGCAGCAGCGATACGAAGAACTGCAACGCGAGCGCAGCATCGCTGCACTCAAACGCCGAGCCACCGCGCTCGGGTTCCAGATCAACCCCATCGGGGCAGCCGCATGAAAACCGCCCCGGCTAGTTTTGTTTCTTGAGAGGAATCCGCGCCATGAACGCCACCCCCTCCAAGCCCATCCCGCAGCCCCACGAACGCATCCGCCTGATCGGCACCCCGGTCGGCCGAATGGTCCGGATCGACGACTTCGGCGACGAGATCGACCCGCTGCAGCGCGAGCAGCTCCATGCCTACGGGCTGTCCGCCGCGCATGCGGTGAAGGTATTGCAGCAGCAGCCGATGACGGTGCTATTGTGCGAGCACGTCGAGCTCGCGATCGAGCACGCGGTGTCGCGCCACATCTGGGTGCAGCCCGCCTGAGCGCCTCAGGCTGCTTTCACAGGCCTTGCGCGCAGGAGAACTGCAGACAAGATCGACGCCATCCTCCATACTATACGGTATGGACCGAATCCCGCGCGGGACGCCGGCCCGACCAGTTTGTCTTCATATGAACGGGAGAGGAAAAGGATGTCGCAAAACGCATATCAGCAAGGCCTCGACAAGAACGCGGCCAACTACGTACCGCTGTCGCCGCTGAGCTTCATCGAGCGCACCGCCATGGTCTATCCGACGCGCACCAGCGTCGTCCATGGCACGCTCGCCTACACCTGGAGCCAGACCTACGAGCGCTGCCGCCGCCTGGCGAGCGCCCTGGTCGCGCACGGCGTGAAGAAGGGCGACACGGTCGCGTGCATGCTACCCAACGTGCCGTCGATGTTCGAGGCGCACTTCGGCGTGCCGATGACCGGCGCGGTCCTCAACACCCTCAACACCCGCCTCGACGCCGACGCCATCGCCTTCATGCTGCAGCACGGCGAAGCCCAGGTGCTGATCACCGACCCCGAGTTCGCCGGCGTGGTCCGCGCCGCGCTCGAGCTGCTGCCCGGCGACAAGCCCCTGGTGATCGACGCCCTCGACCCCGAGTACCCGGGCACCGAACGCGTCGGCACCTTGCTGTACGAGGACTTCCTCGCCGGCGGCAACCCCGACTTCCAGTGGAAGCTGCCCGCGGACGAGTGGGACGCGATCGCGCTCAACTACACCTCCGGCACCACCGGCAACCCCAAGGGCGTGGTGTACCACCACCGCGGCGCGTATCTGAATGCCGCCTCCAACATCATCAGCTGGGGCATGCCGCAGCACTCGGCCTACCTGTGGACGCTGCCGATGTTCCACTGCAACGGCTGGTGCTTCCCGTGGACCATGGCAGCCAACGCCGGCGTCAACGTCTGCCTGCGCAAGGTCGACCCGGCGCTGATCTACGAGCTGATCCGCCGCCACAAGGTGACCCACATGTGCGGCGCACCGATCGTCTACGGCATGCTGATCAACGCCCCCGACGGCCTGCGTGCCGGCATCGAGCACAGCGTCGCCGGCCTCATCGCCGGTGCCGCGCCCCCGGCCGCGATCATCGAAGGCGCCGAGAAGATCGGCTTCGACATCACCCACGTCTATGGCCTGACCGAAACCTACGGCCCGGCCTCGGTGTGCGCCAAGCACCCCGAGTGGGACGCGCTGCCGATCGACCGCCGCGCCGAGCGGAACGGCCGCCAGGGCGTGCGCTACCACATGCAGGAAGCGATCACCGTGCTCGACCCGGTGACGATGGAGCCGGTGCCCGCCGACGGCGAGACCATGGGCGAGATCATGTTCCGCGGCAACCTGGTGATGAAGGGCTACCTCAAGAACGAGAAGGCCACCCAGGAGTCCTTCGCCGGCGGCTGGTTCCACACCGGCGACCTCGCGGTCATGCACCCGGACGGCTACGTCAAGATCAAGGACCGCTCCAAGGACGTGATCATCTCCGGCGGCGAGAACATCTCCTCGCTCGAGGTGGAAGAGGTGCTGTACCGCCACCCGGCGGTGCTGACCGCGGCGGTGGTCGCCAAGCCCGACGAGAAGTGGGGCGAGGTACCGGCGGCCTACATCGAGGTCAAGGAAGGCGCCGGGGTAACGGCCGACGACATCGTCGCGCACTGCCGCGAACACCTGGCGCGCTACAAGGTGCCCAAGTTCATCGAGTTCTGCGTGCTGCCCAAGACCTCGACCGGCAAGATCCAGAAGTTCGCCCTGCGCGAGATGGCCAAGTCGGCCTCCGCGATCGAGTGATCGCGGACCGCGGGCGGTCGCCGATGGCCGCCCGCGGACCTCGCGCCCGAACGCCGTGTACCGCCGCGAGGTGGGCGCGGCGTTTTTCTTCCGCAGGCCCTACCAGCCGGCCCCCTTGCGCAGCACCAGCAGCACGGCCATCCCGAGGATGAAGGGCAGCCAGGGATTGCGCCACCGCGTGGCCACCACGATGACCACCAGCCCGGCCGCCAGCTTTGGGTTGAAGGGATCGACGCCGCCGCCGTCGAGCAACAGGTCGGGCACCACCAGCGCCGACAGCGCCGCCGCCGGCGCATAGCGCAGCGCACGCTGCAATGCGGGCGGCAGGCGGCCCTTCTCGCCGGCAAGGATGAAGCTGCCGCGCGTCATGATCGTCGTCGAGCCGATCGCCAGCAGCGTCAACCACAGCCACAGGCCCTCGCTCATCACCCCTTCGATCATCTCTCCGCCCTCCCCGACAGCGCGCGCTCGGCGATGAAGCCGGCGGCGATGCCGAGCGCGATGCCGGCGATCAGCCCCAGGCGCAGCGGCAGCTCGCGCAGCAGCACCGCCCCCAGCCCTCCCACCAGCGCAGCCACCCACATCGGCTTCTCGCGCAACATCGGGATCATCATCACCGTCAGCGCGATCGTGGTCATGAACTCCAGCGACCAGTCCTGCGGAATCACCCCGGCGCCGAACACACCCACGATGCCGCAGAGCTGCCAGAGCAGCCAGCAGTACGCCGATGGCACGATGTAGTAGCCCCAGCGCCAGTGCGGGTCGTCGGCCCTTTGCAGCTTGTCCGCGCCGACCGCGAACATGCCATCGACGAGCAGATAGCTCGAAGCCAGCCGGCGCATGAAGCGGTGATCATGAAAGACCGGCGCCAGCGTCGCGCTGAAGATGACGAAGCGCAGGTTGAGCACCATCGCGGTCAGGAAGATCAGCCACAGCGGTGCACCGCTGCCGATCAGCGGCAAGGTGCCGAGCTGGGCAGTGCCGGCATAGACCAGCAGGTTCATGCCCATGGCCTCGAGCGGCGACAGGCCAATCGAGCGCATCGCGATGCCGGTGACGATCGCCCAGGGCACCAGGCCGACCGAAAGCGGCAGGAAGTCGCGCATGCCCTCCCGGGCACCGCGGCGAAAGGAGGATTCCATCAGGCCGGATCGCAAAAGCGCTCAAGCATAGCAGCCCTCGCCCGCCTGCGTCCGTCCCCCCTCACCACCGCGGGGTGCTCAGAAGCCCAGCCCCTCGCCGGCGCCCGTCAGGGTCGCGATACCCAGGCCGAGGAAGATCGCCGCCGCGATGCCGTGCACCAGCTTCACCGGCATGCGTGTGGCGATGCGGTCGCCGAGCAGCACCGCAGGCACGTTGGCGATCATCATGCCCAGCGTGGTGCCGGCCACTACCGCGATCAGGGCCTGGTACTGCGCTGCCAGCGCCACGGTGGCGATCTGCGTCTTGTCGCCCATCTCGGCGAGGAAGAAAGCCACCAGGGTGGCGCCGAACACGCCCAGCCGCGGCAGCCTGGCCTCGTCCTCGTCGAGCTTGTCCGGGATCAGCGTCCACACCGCCATCGCGATGAAGGACAGCCCGAGCACCCAGCGCAGTGTCTGTGGCCCCATCAGCGTGGTCAGCCAGGTGCCGACCGCGGCGGCGAAGGCGTGGTTGGCCAGGGTCGCAACCAGGATGCCCAGCACGATCGGCCACGGCCGACGGAAGCGCGCGGCGAGGATGAAGGCGAGCAGCTGCGTCTTGTCGCCGATCTCGGCGAGGGCGACGATGGCGGTGGAGACGAGGAAGGCGTCCATGGCGGGCAGGGTCGGTGAGGGGCTGGGGCGGCGAGCCCGCCGCGGTGCAGCATTCTATCGGCCACCGCGTTGCATCGCCATCCGATACACCAGCGGCACCGCGAACAGGGTCAGCACGGTGGAGAAGCCCAGCCCCCATACGATGCTCGCCGCCACCGGCCCCCACATCAGCGACTTCCCACCCAGCCCGATGGCGAGCGAGAGCAGCCCGCCGATGGTGGTCGTGGAGGTGATCAGGATCGGCACCACACGGCGACGCGCGGCGTAGATCGCAGCGTGCTGCACGCTCATGCCGGCGGCGCGACGCTCGTTGGCGGCGTCGATGAGCACGATCGCCGAGTTCACCGCGATGCCGGTGAGCGCGATCACCCC
>JAEUNQ010000275.1 GCA_016790365.1 Thauera sp.
CGCGTTATCGGTGCCCGCGGGCGTTTCTCGCCCCGGGTTAAACGGGAAACAGGTGCGCGGCCCCTCGCAAACGAGGCCGCAATGCCTGTGCTGCCCCCGCAACGGTAAGTGCGCGCAAGGTGCGTCATGCAGCCACTGGGACTCCACTCCCGGGAAGGCGACCCACCCGTCCGGCCATCAGGCCGGCACAGCGCACGAGCCCGGAGACCGGCCGGAACGCGGATTGGCGGATGTGCCGCGGGGTGGCGGCGACGGGCGCGGTTTGTTCTCTGCTCTCTTCGGCTCGACTCGGCTCGCGGTGCGTCCATGTGAAGTTGCCATGGCGTGCGGGGACGCGCGGCATGGCGAAGGGAGAAAATTACAATGAAGTTTCGTGTTTCATGTCTGGCTGCCGCAGTCGGCGCAGCGGTGTCGGTGATGGCCCAAGGTGTGTGGGCGCAGGAGACCGTTGGTCAGACGGTCGTCGTGTCGGCCACTCGCGTCGACATGCAGGATCAGGACGCCCCTTATGCCTCCGAGGTGCATACCCGGGAAGACATCGAGCGCTCCGGCGTAAGCTCGCTTTACGAGTACCTGGCGCAGCAGACCTCGCTGCAGGTGACACCGAGCTACGGCAACCGCTACACCCCGCAGATCAGCATGCGCGGCTACGGCAACGCCAACGGCCATCAGAACGTCGTCATTTCTGTTGATGGACGCAGACTGAACAACATCGACATGGCTCCACAACTCATCGGGTCGATCTCGCTTGCGGATGTCGAACGGATCGAGATCACAAAGGGCAGCGGTTCGGTCTTGTACGGCGACGGTGCGACCGCCGGCACCATCCAGATCTACACCAAGGCACGTGATGGCGCGAGCCTCGACGCTTACGCCGGGAATTATGGCGCGCGCGGTGCCGTGGCTTCGGCAGGGATCGTGCGTGACCGCTTCGATCTTTCCGCCACGCTGGACCATAGCCGCTTCGGTGGCTTCAGCGACAAGGACCCCTCCGGGCATCGCGACCAGTCCGAGGCGAATACCTGGCGTTTCGCCGCGGGTGGCAAACCGGTCGACGCGATGCGTCTGGATTTCGAGGCGGGTGCGTCGCGGATCGATACGCGCTATCCGAGCTCGCTGTCGCTCACCCAATTCCAGACCGATCCTGGTATGAACAAGGGGCGTAATTACACCCGCCAGAAACTCGATACCGATCACTGGAGCCTGGGTGCCGATTACGCGTTGAATCCGGAGTGGCGCCTCAGCGCCCAGCATCACGACGAAGACAAGATGTCGAAGTATCCGGTTTCGGGCTGGACCTCCGACTACCGCTATCTGTCCGATGAGATCGCGCTTCAGTTTTCGCGTGGTGGACTCGCGCTCAATGCCGGTGTGCATCGCTTCGATGGCGAACGTTCGCAGTCGGACAGCGTTACGACGAAGGAAAATCTTGGCTGGTACGTCCAGGGGCAGTACGCGCTTGACGCCCTGACGTTGTCGGGCGGTGTCCGCCGGGAACGGGTGGAGTACGCGTACAAGCCGGATGCCGGAAAGTCCCTGGATGCGGATGACAGCCTGACCTCGTGGGAGGTGGGAGCGAATTACCGCATCGATCCTGCACTGTCCGTGTTCGCCACGTACAGTGATGCCTTCCTGACGCCCGACATCGACCGGTTCTTCTCGACCGACTGGGATACGTACGAGGTCATCTTCAATGGCTTCATCGAGCCGGCCCAAGCGCGCACCGTCACCGTCGGCCTTAATCACCTGACCGACCGCAACCGGCTAAAGCTCTCCGTGTTCCATTCCCGCCTCGAGAACGAAATCTTCTACTACAAGATTAGTGCCTGGGAGGGGAAAAACACGAACATCGACAAATCGCACAAGTACGGCGTTGAAGTGCAGGACAGCCTGCAGATCACGCCGAACGTGACGGGCCTGGTCAACTACGCATGGACGCGCGCGATCATCGATCGTGAGGCGGATGGCGGTGGTGCCTATGATGGGAAGGAACTGCCCGGCGTATCCCGGCACAGTCTGGTCGCAGGTTTCAACGTCCGTGTGACGGACAGGGGCAACCTGAACCTGTCCCACACCTGGCGCAGCAAAGCTTGGGCAGCGGACGACTTCGACAATAACAATGCGCAGAAGCAGCGAGCCTATCAATCGACCGATGTCGCCTATCGTCACCGCGTGACCAAGGACGCCGAGCTCTATGCCGCGGTCAGCAACCTTTTCGACCGGGAAAACGGGCTGTGGGTGCGGGATGACGCCATCTATCCGATCGACTTCGAGCGCACGTGGAAAGTCGGCGCGCGACTCACGTTCTGATCAAGGGGTGCTGGAGTACTGGCGCATGCCTGAGCGACACCGACTGCTCGCCGTACTCGGCGGACTCCTCGTGGGGGCCGCCGTTGCAGTCCTGCTCAGCCTGCGCGTGGGAGAATTGCAGGTCGGCTTCGCTGACGTGCTGACTGCCATCTTCCGCCCGGGAGAGGGGCAAGCTTCCACCATCATCCGCGAACTCCGCCTCCCCCGCGCCCTCGCCGCCTTCGCCTGCGGCGGCCTGCTCGCCACCGCAGGCGCGCTGATGCAGGTGCTGCTGCGCAACCCGCTCGCCGACCCCTACATCCTCGGCATCTCGGGCGGCGCGGCGGTGGGGGCGCTGGGGGCGATGGTGCTCGGCGCGGCGATGTTCTGGGTGGATGTGTCGGCCTTCGCCGGGGCGTTGGCGGCGATGCTGCTCGTCTTCGGGCTCGCCCATGGCGACGGCAGCTGGACGCAGACGCGCCTGCTGCTGACCGGCGTGATCGTCGCCGCCGGCTGCGGCGCGGCGGTGTCGCTGATGCTGGCGCTGGCGCCCGATACGCGGGTGATGTCGATGCTGTTCTGGATGATGGGCGACGCCAGTGCGGCGGCGCGGCCGTGGCCGGCGCTGGTGGTGCTGGCGCTGGCGCTGGTCGCGGTGATGCCCTTCGCGCGTGACCTCAACGTGCTGGCACGCGGCGAACTCACCGCGCGTGCGCTCGGCGTGCGCGTCGGCCATCTGCGCATTGCCTTGTACGTGCTGGCCTCGCTGCTCACGGCGACCTCGGTGACGCTGGTCGGTTCGGTCGGCTTCGTCGGCCTGGTGGTGCCGCACCTGGTGCGCCTGGTGCTCGGCAATGACCAGCGCGTGTTGATCCCCGCCGCGGCGCTCGCCGGCGGCACCCTGCTGACCCTGGCCGACACCGCCGCGCGCACCGTGATGGCGCCGCAGCAGCTGCCGGTGGGCGTGCTCACCGCGCTGATCGGCGTACCGGTCTTCCTCTTCCTGCTCTCGCGCAGCCCGCGCGGCAAGGCATGAACGCCGCCCGCCGCGCCTTGCCCGTGGACGCCGCCCCGCTGCTCGAGGCCGAGCGCCTCGCGCTCCGGGTGGGCGAGCGCTGGCTGTGCTGCGAGTTCAGCCTGAGCCTGGCGGCGGGCGAGTGCCTGGTGCTGCTCGGCCCCAACGGCGCGGGCAAGACCACGCTGCTGCACACC
>JAEUNQ010000327.1 GCA_016790365.1 Thauera sp.
GAGTGCCTGCACGAGCTCAAGCTGATCGTCGACCTGATGTACGAGGGCGGCATCGCCAACATGAACTACTCGATCTCGAACAACGCCGAGTACGGCGAGTACGTGACCGGGCCCGAGGTCATCAACGAGCAGTCGCGCGCCGCCATGCGCAACGCGCTGAAGCGCATCCAGACTGGTGAATACGCCAAGATGTTCATCCTCGAGGGCAAGACCAACTACCCGAGCATGACCGCCTACCGCCGCCTGAACGCCGACCACCAGATCGAGAAGGTAGGTGGCCAGCTGCGCGACATGATGCCGTGGATCAAGGCCAAGGCCCTGGTCGACAAGTCGAAGAACTGATCGCCCCGGCGTTCGGTCCAAGGGCCGGTACCGCATTCGCGGTGCCGGCTTTTTTCATTGGGGCGCCGGCCATGTGCATTGCGCGACTGCCGTACGGCGTAGCGCGCTTTTGCAGGCGGGTCCGCGTGTGCGTGCGCTAAAATGACGTTCCTGGATTCCACGGAGGCGACACCCAAGGTGCCCGATATCGAACACGCCCCGCCGCCCTTGCCCGACAAGCGCCGCCGCGGCATCTACATCCTGCCGAACCTGTTCACCACTGCGGCGCTGTTCGCCGGCTTCTATGCGATCGTGCAGGCGATGAACCAGCGCTTCGAGTACGCCGCGGTGGCGATCTTCGTTGCCATGGTGCTCGACGGCCTCGACGGCCGCATTGCCCGCATGACCAACACCCAGAGCGAGTTCGGCGCCGAGTACGACTCGCTGTCCGACATGGTCTCCTTCGGCGCCGCGCCGGCGCTGGTGATGTATGAATGGGCGCTGCAGGACCTCGGCAAGCTCGGCTGGGTCGCTGCCTTCATCTACTGCGCGGGCGCCGCCCTGCGCCTGGCGCGCTTCAATACCAACATCGACGTGGTCGACAAGCGCTACTTCCAGGGCCTGCCCAGCCCGGCCGCGGCGGCGCTGGTGGCCGGCATGGTGTGGGTGGGCATCGACAACGGCTTCGCCGGCAACGACCTGCGCTGGTACGCTGCCGTACTGACCATCTTCGCCGGCGTATCGATGGTCAGTAGCGTGCTGTTCTGGAGCGGCAAGAGCATCAACCTGCGCAAGAGCGTGCCCTTCATCGTGCTGATCGCGCTCGTGCTTGCCTTCGCGCTCATTTCCAGCTATCCCCCCGGCATCCTGTTCGGCCTCTTCCTCGCCTACGCAGGCTCCGGCTACGTCATCGCCGCATTGCGCTGGCGCCGACGTCGGTCGCACCGTTCCGACCCCGCCGCAGCGCAAGCGCCGGCACACACCGAACAAGCCGGCGACACCGCCGCCGCGCCCGTCGAGGGCGCTTCATCCGACCCCGGGAGCAAGCCATGAAAGACAAGCTGATCATCTTCGACACCACCTTGCGCGACGGCGAGCAAAGCCCCGGCGCGTCGATGACGCGCGACGAGAAGCTGCGCATCGCACGCCAGCTCGAGCGCATGCGCGTGGACGTGATCGAGGCGGGCTTCGCCGCGGCCTCCAACGGCGACTTCGAGGCGGTGCGCTCGATCGCCGAGGCGATCAAGGAGTCCACCGTGTGCACGCTGGCGCGCGCGAACGAGCATGACATCCGCCGCGCTGGCGAGGCCATCCGCCCCGCGGCGCACGGTCGCATCCACACCTTCATCGCCACCAGCCCGATCCACATGGAGAAGAAGCTGCGCATGACGCCCGACCAGGTCGTCGAGCAGGCGGTCAAGGCGATCGGCTGGGCGCGCGAATACACCGACGACGTCGAGTTCTCCGCCGAGGACGCCGGCCGCTCCGAGATCGACTTCCTGGCGCGCATCTTCGAGGCCGTCATCGACGCCGGCGCGAAGACCATCAACGTGCCCGACACCGTCGGCTACAACGTTCCCGAACAGTTCGCCGCCACCGTACGCACCCTGATCGAGCGCGTGCCCAACTCCGACAAGGTGGTGTGGTCGGTGCATTGCCACAACGACCTCGGCCTGGCCGTGGCCAACTCGCTCGCCGCGGTGCGCGCGGGCGCGCGCCAGGTCGAGTGCACGATCAACGGCCTCGGCGAGCGCGCCGGCAACGCCTCGCTCGAGGAGATCGTCATGGCGGTGCGCACCCGCGCCGACGTCTTTCCGGTCGAGACCGGCATCGAGACCACGCAGATCGTGCCGGCCTCGAAGCTGGTGTCGCAAATCACCGGCTATCCGGTTCAGCCCAACAAGGCGATCGTCGGTGCCAACGCCTTCGCGCACGAGTCCGGCATCCACCAGGACGGCGTGCTCAAGCACCGCGAGACCTACGAGATCATGCGCGCCGAGGACGTGGGCTGGGGCGCCAACAAGCTCGTGCTCGGCAAGCTCTCGGGCCGCAACGCCTTCCGCGCCCGCCTGCTGGAGCTCGGTATCGAGATCGAGAGCGAGGAACACCTCAACCAGGCCTTCGCGCGCTTCAAGGAGCTCGCCGACCGCAAGTCGGAGATCTTCGACGAGGACCTCACCGCGCTGATGCGCGACGAGGCGGTCACCCCGGCGCCGGAGCAGTACCGCCTGGTGTCGACCCGCTTCCACTCTGAGACCGGCGAGACCCCGGTGGCCGAGATCACCCTGTCGATCGGCGGCGCCGAGAAGCAGGCGCGCGCCAACGGCTCCGGCCCGGTCGATGCCGCGTTCAAGGCGATCGAGACGGTCGCCACGACGGGCAGCGAGCTGCTGCTGTACTCGGTGAACGCGATCACCAGCGGCACCGACGCGCAGGGCGAGGTCACCGTGCGCCTGTCGCGCGACGGCCGCGTAATGGACGGCCAGGGCGCCGACACCGACATCATCGTCGCCTCGGCGAAGGCTTACCTGAATGCGCTCAACAAGCTGCACGCGGGCGCGGAGCGGCTCAACCCGCAGGTGTAAGGGGCGTGAGGCGTCAGGAGCGAGGGGTCAGGTGCGGGGCTGCCGGAAGGCCCGCACCCGACTCGAAGCCCGTGTGGTTTTGCAGACAGAGGGGGCGGACGGTCGAGCGCGGACCGCCCCGCTCCTCAGGCCTTACCCTCACGCCTCACTGCGCGCGCGACGGCGCCGTCGCGCGCGCATGCAGCATCGTGCTGGTGAACAGCACCACCGCGAGGAAGACCTCGACCAGAGCGAACACGCCGATGAGCCCGGGGTCGGAGGCGCGCAGCACGCCCTCGGTGAAATACAGCAGCGACAGCATCGACAGCCACTGCGAGGTGTAGCGCCGGCCGCGCAGCACGCCGAAAACCGCCGGCAGCAGGGGCAGTGCCTTCAGCATCATCCACGAGCCGCCCGGACGCAGCGGGGCGAGCCACCCCTCCCAGACCACGCAGAGTGCGATGAGCGCCAGCAGCGCGACACTCGACACCCGACTCAGAGTTCGTGCGTTCATCGTGCCCCCGCCAGTCGCAGCGCCGCCTCGGCCAGGCGCCGACCCTGCGCCTGCGCGAGCGCGACCTCCTCGGCACTGAGCGCGGCATCGCCCTCGCTCCCGGACACATGGCTCGCGCCATAGGGCGTCCCGCCCGTGCGCGTCTCGCCGAGCGCCGGCTCGGAGAACGGCAGCCCCAGCACCAGCATCCCGTGGTGGAACAGCGGCAGCATCATCGACAGCAGCGTGCTCTCCTGCCCGCCGTGCAGGCTCGACGAAGAGGTGAACACGCAGCCGGGCTTGCCCTCGAGCGCACCGTTGAGCCAGGCGCCCGCGAGCCCGTCGAGGAAGTATTTCATCGGCGCCGCCATGTTGCCGAAGCGGGTCGGGCTGCCGAGCGCCAAGCCGACGCACTCCTCCAGGTCGGCCACCTCGACGTAGGGCGGCCCCGAGGCGGGAATGTCGTCCTCGACCGCCTCGCAAACGGTGGACACCCGCGGCACCGTGCGCACCCGCGCCACCGCGCCCGGCACCTGATGGATGCCGGCGGCGATGTGCTCGGCGAGCGCGCGCACCGAACCGCGATGGCTGTAATAGAGGACGAGGATTTCGTGCATCGGATGCCTGCTCCAGAAGGGGACCGGATTATATCGCGCCAACGGCAACGCCCGCCCGCAGCCCCGGAAACCGGGCCCCATCCCACCCACGGGAGCGACCCGAGCCGGACCACATCGGAGCGATCCGAGCGTGTCGCGGGCCACATGCATCGATCGCGACTCGCGTCGCTCGCACGGAGCACTGCAACGGCCGACGAGCGCCCGCTCAGATGGGATAGGGATCGATCTCGTACTGGAAAAGTTCGACGCTCGGCGTCTGCATGTCCAGCCCGAGCGCACGCGCCTGGGCGACATAGACCGTCTGCAGCTCGCGCACGAACACGAAACGGCGCGACGCATAGGTCCCGGCCACGGCAAGCATCGCCGGATGGCGCCGAAGCGGCTCCATGACCGGCAGGGCGAGAGCCGGCGAGAGTTGCTGCACTGCACGACCGCGAAAGCCGACCATGACCGGATGGAAGGAATGCCCGATGATCTGCAGCCCCACCTCCACCTGTCCCGGACAATCGCTGCGCACCCAGCGCACGATGCACACCGACCACGCCTGCTCCGGATTGCGCCGCAGGGCCAGCGCACCCCCCGCCTCGATCTCGCCGCGCACGCCCGCCACGCTCATGATCGCGAGGCCACCCGGGCTCTCGTTGAGGACCATCCACTCCTGCACCAGCGCCGGATCGTGCCCGCCCGCCGCACCGAGATCCCACACCGCCTGCAGCCCGATCCCCACTTGCGCGACGTACTGGTGCTGGCGGCGCGGCTGCCCGCGCACCGGCGCCGCCATCCAGTGGCTGCGCAGGCGACGCAGCAGGGCCACGGTCTCGAGCGGCGAAAGGCCGGGTGGGAAAAGCCCCTCCTCGACGGTCAGCGGATCCACCTCGCCCTGTATGCCGGCAAGCTCGGCCGCAGTCATTCGTGCGGTCACCCACTCGACACATTCGCCCAGCTTCTGTGCCATCGGGCGCGGATTGAAACTCCACACCTCGCCAACCAGGGCCGAGCCGGAGGGCGCCGGCCGCCGCGCCACGGCCTGCGGCCCAAGGTCGGCGCCGAGGTCGATCCACCACGCCGAGGCGCTCGTGTCGCCCACGCCGCTCGCAAGGCCAGCGGCACCGAGCACGCGCGCATCGAGGAAATCGTGCAGCCAGGCGATCTCGCGGCCCGTCAGCCCCTCGGGCTGTGCGACCGCGACCGCGAGCAGCCGCAGGTAGGCACAGCGCAAGGGATCTTCGCTCGCCAACGAAGCGACCTCGCGGCGGACAGCGAACTCATGCGCCAGCCGCCAGGTCCCGGCGGGCGGCTGCGCCGCCGCAAGTCGACTGAGCACGAAGATCTCGTTCACCAGCCCGATCGCGTACTCGCAGAGCTCGACAGCAGGCCCGGAAAGAGCCACCCGACCATCCCCCGCCTCGCCTGCGGCGTTGGCGATCGCCGTCGCCACATCGAGCGCGAGAAGGCACAGCTGCTCGTTCGCCTCGAATAGCGACACCTCGACCGGGAGCTGGCGAGCGAGCAGCAGCGAACGCAGGCGACCACCGATGTCGCCGATGCGCTCGGCAAGCGCGCTCAACAACTCGCTGTTCGTCCCCGCACCGGCACTACCGAAGGCGTCGTGCATGTGCGCCCGCAGTGCGGCGAGATCGTCCTCGACCGCGTCCGCCGGCTCGCTCTCGAGCCAGCGGAGCAGCATCTGCTCGGCGTCGGACGGTGTCGAAGGCGCTTCCATGGTCCCCGGGAAATGACTGTTCTGAGCGCATTCTATCCCCATCCCGCGCGCGCAAGCCGCAACGCGGCGGACACCGGCTCCGTGCGACGTCGAAGAGCGGCGGATTCGGTGGTCAGCCGCAAGAAAACCTTGTCCGCAGCGGGCGACTCCCCTATAATCCGCGGTTTTTCGCATCCACCGATCAGGAACATCCAGATGGTCGTCATTCGCCTTGCCCGTGGTGGCGCCAAAAAGCGCCCGTTCTTCAACATGGTCGTTGCCGATTCGCGCAACCGCCGC
>JAEUNQ010000238.1 GCA_016790365.1 Thauera sp.
ATCTCGATCGACTGCATCGAGAGCTCGAAGTGGCACATCAGCGCCTGGATGATCGCGCGCCGCAGCAGGTCGTCGGCGGTGAGCTCGATGCCGCGCAGCACCGGCAGCTCGTCGCGGTCGAGCGCGTCGTAGTACTCGTCGAGCGTCTTCACGTTCTGCGCATACACCGGGCCGATCTTGCCGATCGCCGACACCCCGAAGGCGAGCAGGTCGCACTCGGCGTGGGTGGAGTAGCCCTGGAAGTTGCGGTGCAGGCGGCCCTGGCGCTGGGCGATGGTGAGCTCGTCGTCGGGCTTGGCGAAATGGTCCATGCCGATGTACACGTAACCCGCTTCGGTGAGCCGGCGGATGCCGAGCTGCAGCAGTTGCAGCTTGGTGTCGGCGGTGGGCATGTCGCCGCTGTTGATGCGGCGCTGCGGCTTGAACAGGCCCGGAAGGTGGGCGTAGCTGTACAGCGAGATGCGATCGGGCGAGATCTCCAGCACCTGATCGAGCGTGCGGTCGAAGCTGGTCGGGTTCTGCCGCGGCAGTCCGTAGATCAGGTCCATGCTCACCGACTTGAAGCCGTTGGCGCGCGCCGCGTCGATCACCAGCTTGGTCTCGTCGAAGCTCTGGATGCGGTTGACCGCCTGCTGCACGTCCTCGGCGAAGTCCTGCACGCCCACGCTCATGCGGTTGAAGCCGAGCTCGGCGAGCAGCTTCACGGTGTCGAAGTCGACCTTGCGCGGGTCGACCTCGATCGAGTATTCGCCGTTGGGCACCAGCGTGAAGTGCTCGCGCACCGCCGCCATGAGCTCGCGCATCTCGTCGTGTGACAGGAAGGTCGGCGTGCCGCCGCCGAGGTGGAGCTGGGTGACCTGGCGGCTGCCCTCCAGGCAGGCCGCCTGCATCTCGATTTCTTTTGCGAGATATTTCAGATACTTGGCCGAGCGTCCATGATCCTTGGTAATGATCTTGTTGCAGGCGCAGTAATAGCAGATCGTGTTGCAGAACGGGATGTGGAAGTATAATGAGAGCGGTTTGCTTACGCCGCCCACCGCCCGCTTGGCCAGCCAGGCCCGCAGCGCTTCCGCATTGAAGGCCTCGACGAAGCGGTCCGCCGTGGGATAGGAGGTGTAGCGCGGCCCGTTGATGTCGAATTTTCGGATCAGTTGCGGGTCGAAGATGAGGTCGGTCTGGCTTTTCATGATCTTGCTGGCGGGCTGTCTGCAGAACAATGGCAGAAGCCTTCGTTATGTTGGTTGACTTGGGTCAACGGCTGTGATTAGCAATCCCGCCGCGTGAGCGCAGGCGTCTCTAATGTCAGGAAAGCAGGATTATCGTGCAGATGAGGGCTAGCGTGCCAATTACCGTGGATGGGCTCAAATCGGCCTGTTCGCAGTGCAACCTCGTCGAGTTGTGCCTGCCCTTCGGGATGTCCGATCGCGAACTGAGCCGACTCGACGAACTGGTCGGCTCCCGACGCAAGGTCAAGCGGCAGCACAACCTGTACCGCGCGGGCGATTCCTTCGAAGCGATCTACGCGATCCGCGCAGGTTCGTTCAAGACCGACGTCCTGCTCGAGGACGGTCGCGAGCAGGTGACCGGCTTCCAGATGACCGGCGAGATCCTCGGTCTCGACGGCATCAGCACCGAGTCGCACAGCTGCAACGCGGTGGCGCTCGAGGACAGCGAGGTCTGCGTCATCGCCTACGACAAGCTCGAGCAGATGTCGCACGAGATCGAGGGTCTGCAGCTCCAGTTCCACAAGGTGATGAGCCGAGAGATCGTGCGCGACCACGGCGTGATGATGCTGCTCGGCTCGATGCGCGCCGAGGAGCGGCTCGCCGCCTTCCTGCTCAACATGTCGCAGCGCTTCACTGCGCGCGGTTTCTCGCCGAGCGAGTTCAACCTGCGCATGACCCGCGAGGAAATCGGCTCCTACCTCGGGCTCAAGCTGGAGACGGTGTCGCGCGCCTTCTCGCGCTTCCAGGAGGAGGGGCTGATCTCGGTGCAACAGAAGCACGTGCATCTGCTCGACCCCGCCGGCCTCAAGCGGCTGATCCAGCACCAGCACGGCGCGCGCTGAGCGCGCCGGGCAGGGAGGACGCACGCTGCGCGCCCTCAGGCGAGGTAGCCGGCGACGTTCTTGCTCAGCGCCACCGACACGATCCACGCATACACCAGGATCGCGGCGGCGAATGCCGCGATCCGCACGCCCCGGGTTCGCCCGCGCTTGAGCGCCACCGTTCCGAGCAGGATGTAGGCGAGCAGGCCGATCACCTTGGCGGTGACCCAGCCCGCGCTGAAGGGGTACTGCTGGATCATCACCGCCAGCGCGATCGCCGATAGCAGCAGCGTGCTGTCGACGAGATGCGGCAGGACCCGGGTCAGTCGGTGCTGCAGCAGGGCGCTGCCGGTGAGCATCCAGGTGCCGCGCAGCAGGAAGCCGACTGCGCTGAGCACAACACAGGTCACGTGCAGGTTCTTGATCAGGTAGTACATCCAAAGTCCTTTCGAAAGCCGGCCCGGGCGCCGATCGGCAGCCGGCTGAATTAAAATCGCGCCCCCAGACGGAGAGTTCCAGATGCCCAACACGACCCCGCTCGACATCCCCTCCCTGCTGCGCCGCATTCCGCTGTTCAGCGAACTGTCGGAGGCGGACATCCAGCTGGTCGCACGCTACACCCGCGAACGCCAGGTCGCCCGCGGCGAGGTGCTGTTCCAGCGCGGCGACCTGCCGCACGGCTTTTACTTCGTGGTCTCCGGCCAGGTCAAGCTCGCCTTCTCGTCCTCGCAGGGTACCGAGAAGGTCGTCGAGATCATCGGCGCCATGCAGAGCTTCGGCGAGGCGGTGATGTTCATGAACCACCCCTACCCTGTGTTCGCCGAGGCGCTGAGCGAGACCGTGCTGGTGCACGTCGGCCAGGCGGTGGTCAGCGAACTCATCGACCAGGACTCCACCTTCGCACGCAAGCTCCTCGCCGGCATGGCGATCCGCCTGCACGGCCTGATCCAGGACGTCGAGACCTACTCGCTGCGCTCGAGCACCCAGCGCGTGATCGGCTACCTGCTGCAGGTGGCCGACAGCGACGCACCCTGCGAGATCGCCCTGCCGACGAGCAAGCAGGTGATCGCCTCGCGACTCAACCTGACGCCCGAGACCCTCTCGCGCATCTTCCACGACCTCAGCGACGCCGGTCTGATCACGGTGCAGGGCAAGCGCGTGAGCCTGCACGATCCAGTGCGACTGTCGCGCTACAACGCCTGAGCGCCCCTCGCCGGCCTTCCGGCCCACCTGCACGCGAACGCTCACTTCAGTACGATCGGTACGCCGGCCTGCGCCGCCTCGACCCCGCCCCAGCCCAACTCGCGTTCCACCGCCTCGACGAAGGCGGCCGACGCGGTGGGCTCGCCGTGGACCACGAAGGTGCGCCGCGGCGCCTCGCCGAAGCCGCGCAGCCAGTCGAGCAGCGCCGGCTGGTCGGCGTGCGCGGACAGCCCGCCGATGGTGTGGATGTGCGCGCGCACCGGGATGCGCTCGCCGAACAGGGTGACCTGGTGCGCGCCGTCGACCAGCCTGCGGCCGAGCGTGCCGGCAGCCTGGAAACCCGCGATGACCACCGCGCACTCGCGTCGGCCGAGGTTGTGGCGCAGGTGGTGCTTGATCCGCCCGGCATCGCACATGCCACTCGCTGAAATCACCACCAGCCCGCCCGGCACCGTGTTGAGTGCCATCGACTCCTCCACGTCCTGCACGAAACGGACGCGGAAGCGCCCGGGGTTGGCCTCGGCCCAGGCGTAGAGCGCACGCGTCTCCTCGTCCCAGAGATCGGCGTGGCGTACGGTGAGCGCGGTCACCGCGGAGGCCATGGGCGAATCGACCACGACGTCGAGCCGGCCGATGCGCCCGGCGCGCACGAGGTCCGCGAGCACGAAGAGCACCTCCTGGGTACGCCCGACGGCGAAGGCCGGGATGATCACATTGCCGCCGTCCACCTCGAGCGTGCGCCGCAGCGCCACCGCGAGCTCCTCGCAGGTCGCCGCGAAGGAGCGGTGGGCGCGATTGCCGTAGGTGGATTCGACGCAAAGGTAGTCGGCGTGCGCGATCCGTACCGGATCCCGCAGCACCGGCCGCATCGGCTGGCCGATATCGCCCGAGGCCACCAGCCGGCGCATGCGCCCGCGCTCGCCGACGTCGATCTCGATGATCGCCGAGCCGAGGATGTGCCCCGCGTCGCGGAAGCGGCAGCGCACGCCCGCGCCGGGCTCGATCCACGCGTCGTAGTCGGCGGCGACGAGGCGGCCGAGGCTGGTGCGCGCCTGCTCCACGGTATATAGCGGCGCCACCTCCGCCCTGCGCGCGGCCTTGCGCGAGCGCGTGTCGCGCAACGCCCATTCGGCCTCTTTCTCCTGGATGTGGGCGGAGTCCATAAGCATCACACCGAGCAGATCGACGGTGGCCGTGGTGGCGAAGATCCGCCCGCGGTAGCCGAGCGCAACCAGGCGCGGCAGCAATCCGGAATGGTCCAGGTGGGCGTGGGTGAGGAGCACGAAGTCGATCCCGCGCAGCTCGAAATCCAGCGCATTGCGGTTCTTGCGGTCGGCTTCGCGCCCGCCCTGGAAGAGCCCGCAATCCACCAGGAATGCACCGTGCTCGTGATCGACGCGCAGGCAGGATCCGGTGACCTCGCCAGCGGCACCGAGAAAGGTGAGCTTCATCGCAGGTCTCGCTGATTCTTCACGGATTCCCACTGTGCCTGCCACGATCGCTCGACGGCTTGATCACGATCAATCGTGGCGAGCCCCATCCCCTCGCTATAATCGGAGCGTGACACACCACAGGGAGCGTACGTCATGTTCAAGCACATCCTGGTACCGACCGACGGCTCGGCACTCTCGGACAGCACGGTCGCCCGTGCCGTCTCCTTCGCGAAGGAGTCCGGCGCGCGCATCACTTTCTTCTATTCGCAGCCCGACTTCCCGATGCCGATCTACGGCGAGGGCGCGCTGATCGACCCGACCACCCCGGAGCAGTTCGCAAAATCGGCCTCGGCCGAGGCCGAGGCGATCCTGAGCAAGGCAAGAGGCGCAGCGGAAGCGGACGGCGTGGCCTGCGACAGCGACACCGCGGTCAACGAGGTACCCTACGAAGCGATCATCGACGCCGCCGACCGCCACGGTTGCGACCTGATCTTCATGGCCTCGCACGGCCGCCGCGGCATCGCCGGCCTGCTGCTCGGCTCCGAGACGCAGAAGGTGCTGACCCACAGCAAGACGCCGGTGCTGGTCTATCGTTGAAACACCCTGCGCCGCAGGGACGCCCCAAAAGCAGACGGCCCGCCTAAAGCGGGCCGTTTTCATCCGCAATGCGGATCGCTGGTCAGCGGGTGGTACGGGCCTTCTGCTCGTCCTCCGCCATGTGGCGGCGGGCGAAGCGGTACAGGTAGGCGCCCATCACCAGAATGAAGACGATGGTGAAGAGGCTCAGCAGACCGATATCGCTCGTGAACAACAACTCCCAGGCCATGGTGCTTCTCCCTTTGCAAGAAAATCAGACATTCGGATCGATCCGGATCTCCATCTCTGCGGGGAGGTAAGCGGACCCGTCCATTCTCCAGCTTCGGGCCTCATCTTCTATCACGAACAACCAGCGGCCGGTGCTCAGCGGGGCGAGCTCGGCCTCATACACACCGGAGCGCCCTTCGACGACCAGCTCCTGGTCCAGCCCCCCGCGCGTCGGGTGGGCGACGGTGAGGCGGATGCTCGACGGCAGGCTGCCAGGCTCGGTGGCGGTCAGCTCCACGTGGATCGCCTCGCTGCGGATGCGCAGCGCGGCGCGCAGGCCGAGCTCGCGGGCGTGCTCGACGCGGCCGATCGTCTGCACGATCGCACGGCCTTCCTTGTAGTAGTCGTCGACCACCATGCCGTCGAAGGTCTTCGCGGCGATCACCAGGGTCGCGATGCCGGCGACCACAGCGGTCGCCGGCAGCGCGATCAGGAACCAGGGCCAGCCCTGGCGGTACCAGGGTTCGACCGGGGCTTCGGGTTTATTGCTTCGCATGTCAGCGTGGCACCAGGAAAGTGGTCTCTTCCTTGAGGGTCAAGGAGGGGTCGTCTTCCGCGGCGATGTCGAAGAAGATCGTGTTGGCACCCGGCTTGCCCTCGTCGTAGGGCACATGCACCTGCACGGTGACCGACTGCGCCGCGGCCGGCGCCACCTCGACGCGCTGCGGGCCCTCGATGCGGATGCCGTTCAGACCGGTCACGCCGATGTTGAACGTGCGCGCAGCCTCGGTCATGTTCATGACCTGGAGCTGGTAGACGTTCTCGATCAGCCCGCCCTCGATCTCCTGCCCGAGCGAGGAGCGGTCGCGCAGCACGTCGACCCGCAGCGGCTCGCGAGCCGCCAGCCCCCAGACAAAGGCGATGCTGATGAGGGCGAGGACGGCGCCGTAGATCAGCGTGCGCGGCCGGAACACGTGCCCGAGGATCTCCTTCGAGCCCCAGTTGCGCTTCATCGCGTTCTCGGTCGAATAGCGGATCAGCCCGCGCGGGTAGTTCATCTTGTCCATGACCTGGTCGCAGGCGTCGATGCAGGCGGCGCAGCCGATGCATTCGTACTGCAGGCCGTCGCGAATGTCGATTCCGGTCGGACAGACCTGGACGCAGATGCCGCAGTCGATGCAGTCGCCCTTGGACACGGAGCGCGGGTCAACGCCCTTCTTCCGCGTGCCGCGGGGCTCGCCACGGGCCTCGTCGTAGGTGATGACCAGGGTGTCGGGATCGAACATCACCGCCTGGAAGCGGGCGTACGGGCACATGTACTTGCACACCTGTTCGCGCAGCACACCGGCGAAAAGGTAGGTGAACCCACCGTAGAACAGGATCCAGAAGGTTTCCCAAGGCCCGAAGGTGAGGCCGTTGAAGGAGGCCAGGAGTTCGTCGAGCGGCGAGAAGTAGGCCACGAAGGTGAAGCCGGTCCACAGCGCGACGACGCCCCAGGCGAGGAACTTGGCGCCGCGGCGCATGGCCTTGGCAGCGCTCATCGGTGCGCGATCGAGCTTCTGGCGGCGGGTGTGGTCACCCTCGATCTTCTCCTCGATCCACATGAAGATCTCGGTGTAGACCGTCTGCGGACAAGCGTAGCCGCACCACAGGCGGCCTGCGATCGCGGTGAAGAAGAACAGCGCGTAGGCGGAGATGATCAGCAGGATCGCGAGGAAGAACACGTCCTGCGGCCAGAACACCCAGCCGAAGATGTAGAACTTGCGCTCGGTCAGGTGGAGCAGCACCGCCTGGCGGTCGTTCCAGCTCAACCAGGGCAGACCGTAGAACACGATCTGGGTGATCCATACCAACGCCCATCGCCAGTTGGCGAACAGCCCGGTGACCGAGCGGACGTAGAGCTTCTTGCGGGAGGCGTAGAGGGTGTCCTGAGCGGACTCGGGGTTGGAAGGTTTCGCCGCCTTCTGCGGCTCGGGGGATGCGCTGTTCATGGCCTTGGTACCGATGAATTCTTGTTCTTGTTGTTATCGAGAACCCCGGGAGGGCCCCTCCTCCCGGGGATGCGATGCTTGCTGCAGTTGCTGCGGGTAACGCTTACTTCTTGCTCAGGCTCAGCACGTAGGCGGTGAGCAGGTGGACCTTGTCCTCGCCGAGGAAGGCACCGAACGCGGGCATCTGGTTGTTGCGGCCGAGGGTGATGGTTTCAGTGATCACCGCCTCGGACGAGCCGTACAGCCAGCGGTTGTCGGTCAGGTTGGGCGCGCCGAGCATCGGGTTGCCCTTGGCGTCCGCACCGTGGCAGGCCACGCAGTTGGCCTCGAAGCCTTCCTTGCCGCGCTGCGCACGGACGGAGTCGTGGGCGAGGCCGTTCAACGAACGCACGTAGTTGGCGACATCCTTGACGCCGTCGGCACCGAGCGCAGGCCCGAACGGGGGCATCACGCCGTTGCGGCCGTTGGTGATGGTCTCCTTGATGTTCTCCGGCTCACCACCCCACAGCCACTCGCTGTCGGTCAGGTTGGGGAAGCTCTTCGCACCCTGTGCCGCGGCGCCGTGGCACTGCTGGCAGTAGGTCAGGAAAAGACGCTTGCCCATCGCGTTGGCCTCGGGATCGGCGGCGACCGCCATCACGTCCATCTCGCGATACTTGGCGAACACCGGACCGAAACGCTCCTGCGCCGCCTGCATCTCGGCGTCGTACTGCGCCCACTGGCCACGGCTCTGGTTGCTGTTGCCGAAGCCCGGGTAGATCGCAAGGTACACGACGCCGAACACGATGGTGATCCAGAACAGGTACATCCACCAGCGCGGCAGCGGGTTGCTGTACTCGGCGAGCGTCTCGTCCCACACGTGACCGTGCAGTCCGACCTCCCCTTTCTCGCGCTTGGTCATGTTCGACACGAGCACGAACACACAGAACAGGATGGAGAGGGTCACGAGGACCATCACATACATGTTCCAGAAACCGCTGATAAAGTCAGCCATTTGTTTTTCCCTCTTGGTCTTGCCGGCCGCGCGGGGCCGGCAGGTCGTCGTCGCTCAG
>JAEUNQ010000343.1 GCA_016790365.1 Thauera sp.
GCATCCTGGTGCAGGATTCTTCGGAAGGTGCGCCACCGCTGCGGGTGGTGGGCGGTACTGGGATCGAACCAGTGACCCCTGCCGTGTGAAGGCAGTGCTCTACCGCTGAGCTAACCGCCCTCCCGAAAAGAGGCCGCATTCTAGAAGGCGAGCCGCCGGGCGTCAAGCACGGCATTGCGCGACGCGAGGCACAGTGGGGGGCGGGATGCGCGTCGATTGCTTGAAGGCCGGATCTGGTGATGTTCGCGCCTTCCGGCGCTCCTGCACAAACCGGGACCAGCCTCTGGAACGACCGCCGCCACGACAAAAAGGCCGCGCGGCGGGTGCCGGGCGGCCTCTTGCTGCGAGGAGGCGCGGACGCCTCCAGGCGGTGACGCGATTACTTCTTGGTCGCGGCTCCGACGGCCTTGACGGTGGCTTCGGTCGCGGCGGCCATGTTGGCTTCGGCGACTTCGGCAGCCTGGCGGGCGGCCTTGCTGGCGTTGTCGTACAGGCTGTTGGCGGTGTTCATCGCCGAACGAACGGCCTCGAAGACGCCTTCGGAACCGGCGGGCGCCTGCTTGGCGGCCTGCTCGAGCATGTCGTGGAAGCGCTTGTTCAGGTCGGCGATCTGCTTCTCGAACAGGTTCGAGACTTCCTGCTGACCTTCGGTAGCGATCTCCTGGACACTACGGGCGTAAGCGACGGCCTTGTCGAGCATCGGCTTGGTCAGTTCGCCCTGGAGCTTGGCGAGCTGCTGCGGGTCCTTGGCTTCGGCCAGCTTGCGGGTGGTGGCGACGCTGTCCTCGAGCACCGAACGCACGGTGTTGAGGTTGAGCTCGGCCAGGCGCTCGGCGCGGGCGATGGCGCTGTTGGCGAGCGACATCATGGCTTCGAGGTTGGCTTGGCCGACGGCGGCGAACTGCTCGGGGGTCTGGATCTTGGTCATGGCTGGCTTCCTGTTGAGTTGCAGTGGAGTCGATGTTGCGAGAAAACGTCTCGGTCCATGCGGCCTTGATGCCTGAAACCCTTTCGGCTTCGTTCTGCTGCACCGCACAATGGAGCCGATTATAGCGGGCTGGATCCGGTCGTCAACACTTTTTTGTTGCACTGCAGCATTCTCTGCCCAAGCACGACACCTGTGCCTACGATTCACTCCGAAAACATCCCGGATCGTCTTCCACCCAGGTTTCATGCGCATGACCGGAAGCGCCGCGGCCGAGCGCCTGCGCGCTCACTCCACCTTCTTCCTGCCCGGTGTGGCGGGGTCTTCCGGGTCGATTCCCCAGTCGCCATAGGTATACCAGTCGTCACCGAGCAACTCGATCGGATGCTGAGTCCGTCCCGAGCCATTGCCGCAGCCGAGCGCATCGACCGGGCAATACTTGTCGCACCCCCAGCAGATGCGCTCGGGGTTCTTTGGATGAAGAGGAAACTTCTTCGCCATGACCACGCTCTCCAATATCGTTCCCGGGGCGCCTGCACGCTCAGGTCCGCGCGGGGACGCCCGGCAAGTGCCGACTTCCTTGCTCAGGCCTTGCGCTCGCCCTTGAGCATCACCAGCAGCATCTTGAACTGCGATTGCGGCGCCACCGCATGCGGCGCCCCTGCAGGGATGAGCAAGGTCTCGCCCTCGCCCAGCGCGTGGATGTCGGCGCCAACGCGCACCTCCGCCTCGCCCTCCACGCCGATCAGCAGCGCATCGAAGGGCGCGGTGTGCTCGCTGAGTCCCTCCCCCTTGTCGAAGGCGAACAACGTGACGCTGCCGGCGGCGTTCTTCACCAGCATGCGGCTCACGATCGCCTGCTGCTGGAATCCGAGCATCCCCTTGAGCTTCTCGACGCGAGTCTCGCCGCTCGCGGCATTCGTTCGATCGTTCATGGCTCGTTCTCCCTTGTGACGGCTATCCATCTGCAATGCTACTCCTTCGCGCTGCGGCACATCCGGGACCGCTCCAGCCCCCTAGCCGGCGCGCTCGCCGGCGAAGAGCGCCGCCACGACGTCCGACTGGGTGATCATGCCGACCAGCCTGCCGTCCTCGTCGGCCACCGGCAGGTGATGCAGGCCGCCGTCCGAGAACGCCCCCACCAGGTCGGCAAGCGACTGCCCGGGGCGGGCGCTGCGCACGCGCGCACTCATGATCTCGGCGACCACGCGGGCGGAGCTCATGCGTGGCACGGGCTTCGGCTCGGGGTTGTGGCGATCGATGAAGAAGTCCGGCACCGACACGATGCCGACCAGCCGGCCGCCCTCCTCGACCACCGGCAAGGCCTTGATACGGTGGTGCGCGAGCAGCGCCCAGGCCTCGTCCACCGATGCCTGCGGGCCCACGCTCACCACGTCGCGCGACATGATGTCGGCGCAACGCAGCGCGCCCCAGGTGCGCCGGCGCGCATTCATCTGCGCGCGCACCATGATCTCCTCCAGGTCGTCGCGGTCGACGTCGAGCACCTCGCCGAACGAGGCCAGCGCCGCGTCGAGGTCTTCCGCGCGAAAGCCGACACGCTTGCTCGGCAGCGGATCGACCGTGTCGTGCGGCTGAGGGCGCGTCGGTGCCAGATGCGGATAGCGTCGGCCGACCAGGTTGTTGAACAGGAATGCGATCACCAGCATCGCCACCGTGTTGGCGAGCACCGGCATCAACGCGAACCCGTAGCCGAGTTCATGCACCAACGGGCCGCCCAGCACCGCCGTCAGCGCCACCGCCCCGCCTGGCGGATGCAAGCAGCGCAACGCGAACATCGCCCCCACCGCCAGGCAGCCCGCGAGCGCGACCGCCGCTCCGGTCTCGCCCAGCCACCGATAGCAGCCCACCCCGATCAACGCCGACACGAGATTGCCGGCCAGGCTCGGCCAAGGCTGCGCGAGCGGACTCGCCGGGACGCAGAACAGCAGCACCGCCGAAGCCCCCATCGGGATGATGAACCAGGGCAGCTGCCCGCCTAGCGCCAGGTAGCCGATCCACTCGGTACACCCCAGCCCTACCGCCACCCCCAGCGTCCCCAGCACCCTCTCGCGCGGCCCCGCCGACAAGGCAGCGGGCAGCGAGAACAGTCGGGAGAGGGACATCGGCGAGTTCCGGCAGTGAAAGGCAACGAGGATGGGCAAGCAGGTGATGATGCCCCCGGCAGATCGGGGATCGGCGTTGCCAGGGCGCGAGGCATCGGCAATGCGACTGGATCGCCCTGTTCGGTAAACACTTGCCGCGACAGCCTGGATGCCGCCCAGCATTTACATCAAGCATTGATATTTTAAACCGGATCGCCGGGCAAGCGACGAAACGGGTTGTTGCAAGGAGGGTCGCGCGGTCTGGCGTCGGTCGACGAATTGGAAGGTACGTCACCGCCCCATCCGCGCCCGCTTCGCGGCTTCCGCCGCTCCTGCATCGGGCCAGTCGTTGCGCACGAGCGCCGACGGGCGCGAATGCCACGGTGACGCAGCCCCCGAGCACCCAGGATTTCCGCCGCCCGATGAAAAAAGGCCCGGAGCGCTGTCCGGGCCTTTTGTTTCGCTGAGGAATCAACGTATTCGGTGGTGGGTGCTGACTCTACCCAAAAGATCGCCGAAACCCGCGTAAGCACTGATTTTTGATGAACTTCAATTACAGTATACCGTCATCGATACCGTCAAAAAATCAATCTTCGATCCTGCACACGTCTGCACTTATGTTTGCCGGCGCCCGCCTCCATCACGAGGCGTCACCGGCTGTCGTGGTTACTTTGACACAAGGCGGGACTCACGACTTAGCCGCCAGATCATCCAATACAGGATGATCGATTATGGAATGACACCCTTCACGACGACAAATGCCTTCGGCGTCGCGACCGCAATATCTGCCCGAAGATGCGCGAGGAAACCATATTCCATCGTGCTGGCGAAGGTCTCCTTAAGGACATCGATCCGGAGAACGGTCCGAATGCCGATAAGCAGCCTGGAGAAGTCACCGCAGATTATGGAACTGGCGTTCGTCGCCGTGCCATGCCCCTGGTTCACCGGAACGATTGTTGAGGAAAACCGCGGCACGGCCCGCACCGGTTCCGGAGCATTCAGCGGTTGGCCGGTATTGTCCGTCAGCCCGTTAAACGCGCGGGATGTACGAGGAGACATAACCATCGCAGAGGGCGGATTGGCGTTCGCGTTTTCCAGCTCATACAGTGCATCAAGGAGCTTCCCATATCCCGAAATCGCGCCGCCGTTCTGGCCCATCGAAACGGACAAAACATTGCCCGTATTGAATACACCACGAGGCTCCGGAGCGATGCCAGTGCCAAATAAAGCCACCCTGTCAAGTTCGCCCGCCATGGCGCCAGCGAAGGCGTTTACGAGTGCGGAATCGATGTTCGCGCTATCCTCCAGAAGCTCACGCGAAATTTTCACGAGACAAGCAAGGCTTCTCGCCTGGAAAGTGACGGCGCCAAAAGTCGGGTCACCGTTTGCGACGTTACCGAGCTCAAAACGCCAGCCCGCCACCGGATCAGACTCCAGGCGCGCGATGGTGGTCTTCTCCGTGTCCAGAGGAACCGTCAGTGCTCCCGCCTGGATAACGACCGTTTTAGAACGCATTGCATCAATCACTTCGGCCATCAGGTGATCGGGCACGGTATAGCCGCCTGCAGAGTCGGTCCCCTCGGTCAGGCTTGCGCGAATGTCCGGATTGGCCGAGCCGCGAACCATCGAAGCAACGAATTCGCCGAATCCGAAATTTGGCGTCAGCGCGCCCGCGGACCCTAAGCGGTCGCTCCTCCCGAGAATGCGAAGTTCCCCTTTGCTCCCCTTCCAGCTTTCAGAGGACGAGCCCCCGCGCGGTTCATCGTGGGACATCAGTGCAAGGGTGATGTTATCGATCTCGATGATTGCGCCCATGGCAGACATGAGATTCGAATTCCGCTCATATTCGCGCTGGTCCTTATCCGACCAGGTTGAAGACTTGCTAGCCAAGGCGGTTTGACGCTCGCGGACCACGTTTACCGCTCGCCGAATGTCGGCACGATGCGAAACAAGTTCCTTCCGTGAGTCACCGCCCTCAAGCTGGATTCCTTGCTTCGCCAATTCAGCCTCAACCTCGACGATGTGCTTTGCAACGACTTCGCGTTGCGCTTGAATGCCACTACTCATGAATCCGATCTCCAAATTAGGCTAAAGCAAACGCAAAGCGGGCGCGCCCAAGCCTGTTAAAAAAACAGTGCTTGAAAACGCGCCCGCCTCGTGGAGACTGCCGAATTCGGATCGCTTTGAACCGGGCGCCCGTGGAGCGGCCGGAGAAGCGATGGCGCGATTGTAACACTGAACGCCGACGAGTCAACGAACCTACCCTTTGCCTCGTAGGTAGTACCCCCCCCCTTAAAACCTGCGCGCACAAAAATTTGAGGGACCGCTCGGTCCTGCCGGCAAAGGGGCTGGACTTTCGACCGCCCCCACCCCCAGCAGCGGACCAATCAGCCCACAGGCTGTAGCCGGTGTTATGAGCAGCACGATTGGGGCAATCTGCCCCGTCGACAATGTCGACAATGTCGACAGACTCTTCCGCGCGGTTCCGGTCTGTCGAGTTTGTCGACATTGTCGACGGGGGTAGATCGCTTAGCCGTAAGTGATTCATATAGAAGAAGAAAAAGGTTAAAAATAGCTATATGGCGACAATGTAGATTAAGTCGACAGAAGCTTGGGATTGACGGCACATGCCTCGGTCGGCGGTGCGCCCTTGTTGCGCCTGGTGTAGTTCCGCAGCACGTCCTGCTGCTCCAGTCGCTGCAGGGCCTTGGTCAGGCGCTCCAGGTTGCGGAATCGGCCCTCCATCGCCTTTTGGCATTCGCGCCGGCTGAACTCGGCCAGGTCGTGCGCCTTGATCCACTTCACGATGGCGCCCGCGTCGGCGTCGACGCCATCGGTGCCCAGCAGGCCGAACGCAGCCTGTGCGTGTGGGATCAGCAGCCGCCCCAGCTCGACAGCGCGGCGCGTGGTGATCTCGCTCACCTCTTCGGCGTGCCGCCCCACTTCGGCCAGCTCGAGTAACGCGGCGATGCGCGCCACTGCGCCGGGCAGCTTGCTGGTCCAGTCGCTGATAGCCTCGTAGCGTCCGCCTTCGCCCTGGTGGTCTTCGATCTCCTGCGCGAAGTCCGCCCACAGCTCGAAAGCGGGTTCTGTCATGGGCAGCACGCGCGGCTTTCCGATCACGGCGGGCACGTCCTCCAGCAGCCGGAAGAGCGCTACCTCGTAGTCCTCGCGCACCTGGTCGGGGATCGCCACCCGGCGCCGCACGTCGCGCTTGCCCACGTTGCTGCACGGCATGGCGAACAGGAAGCGCGCGAGCAGGCCGGAGTCCCGGAAGCGGCGGGATGCGGCCACCTCGGACAGCACGCCCGGCTGCACGGCCAGACCGAAGGTCAGCGCCGGTTTGTCGACGTGCGCCTCGCGACCCGCTCGGTCCACGCGCATCGCGGTCCCGGCGTGCCCTTTCAGGAAGGCGTCCAGGTTGGCGGATCCGCCGTTGTAGATGCCGGCCATGATTTGGAAGATGCCGGCCTCGTCGGACAGCAGCGCCATGCGCTCTCCGTACTCCGCGAGCATGGCCTGAAGGCGCTCGGCGGTTACGTCCTCGGTGAAGAGGCGAGGCGCGCGCAGCTCGGCGGGCATGGCGTCCTTCTCGTGCTGGATCTCGGCGCGGATGCGCTCGAGCTCGTGGTCATCCTTGGCCTTGCCGGCATCCACAAGCAGGCGCTCGATCCGCTTCTCGGCGACCTTGCGCGCCGACGCCACCCGCCCACGCTCGGCGCGGCCTCGGTCGTATTCCCGCTTCTCCCAGCGCAACAACGGCGCGGTCATCGCGGAGAACACTGCCGACTTGCGGGCGCCGCTCGGCAGGGCGGTGAGCGTCCACAGCGCGAGCGGCTCGGTGTAGTCGTCGCCGAAGGGCGCCACCTCGTATCTGCGCTGCAGCACAGCGGCGAGGACCGACAGACCAACCATGACGGCCAGGGCCGGCGGCGTCTGCGTCGAGTCCGCCACCGCGCCGGCCATCGCTCCCAGCCAGCCGGGCGGGATCGTGGCGGGGATCTCGGGGGCCTTGACCATGCCGGGCAAGATCGGGTCCGGCCAGCCGCTTGCAGGCGTCTGCACTGCGGCGGGCGCGGCGGCACCGGCCGCGACATCGGCCAGGACCTTGTCGACGGTGGCCTTGACCGCCTCGGGGCCGGCGAGCTGCGCCAGGTCGTTGAAGTCGGTCGGCTTATCCATGAGCCGACCCCTCGAAGCTCGGCACGGCCACACGCCCGCCGATGGCCTTGGCGGCCTGGTGCGCGGCGGTCAAGCCAGGATTGCCGGGGGTGGCGGTGTCGTTGTCGGCGCACACCACGAAGCACAGGCGGGGGAACTTGGCCCGCAGGGCGCGGGCCACGGCCACGAGGTTGCCGCAGTTGAAGCACACGGCCACCGCGCGCCCGGTGGCCTGGTGAAGCGTGGCCGCCGTCGCGTAGCCTTCGGCCAGCAGCAGCGCGTCGTCGGGGCGTCCGATGGCGTAGTAGCAGCCGGCGATGCGGCCGCCCGTGAGGAAGCGTTTCGAGCCGTCGGGGCCGATGAACTGCAGGGTATGCAGGTGGCCGTCAGCGTCTCGCGCCGGCACCATCAGTTGATCGCGTAGCGCCCGCAGGCCGTAGGCGTGCACGCCCTTGGCGCGCAGGTAGGGGTGATCGTCGGTCGCCGGCTTGGCGCCGCTCCACAGCTTCAGCGCCCGCGCTGCGGCCTCGGCATGAACGCGCGCCTCTTCGGCCGCTCGCGCCTGCTGTGCCGCCTGCAGCTTGCGCTGCAGCTCGGCACGCTCTGCCGGCGTGGCGGTCTCGTTGGTCGTGGCTCGCCAGGTGTGTTGCTCGCCGGTCTTCCACGAGCCGAAGGCGCCGGCCGGGATCGGGTGGCAATGCAGGATCGCCCACCCGTTGCGGCTCCCGGCCTTGTCGCCCTCCACCCGGAAGCGGACGATGCGCCCCTCGGGCAGTTCGAGCGCCTTGACCGGCGCCAGGCCCGCGGCGGCGATGGCGTTCAGGAACTCATTGTCCACGGGCCACCTCCAGCGCGGCGCCAGGCCACTGCTGCCGCATTTCGTCGGCGGTCGCGCCCTGCGCGCAGAAGACGGTGAAGGGGGTGCGGCCGGGCAGGCTCACACGCCACATGCGATGCGCCCGCGACATGCCGGCGAGGGTCCGCAGCGCCTCGTCGGCGCCAGGCACCCCCTGCCGGCTCTGCATCTTGAGCATGCGCAGGATCTCGCGCCGCTGCGCCCGGCTACCGTGCTGCATCGCCCACTCGAAGTCGATCAGCGCCGGCCGGTGCGGGTTGGCGTCGCGGCCCAGGCCGGCGCCCTTGGGGTAGTTGCCGGCGCTCATGCGTTCGCCCCCTTCTTCTCGTTGTCGAGCGCCACATGCAGCGCGACCTGTTCCTCGAAGTGCTCCACCCAATCCATCGCGTGCATGACGGCCAGGTCGGCAAGGTGGGGAACGTGGCAGCTCTCGCCGGGGGTGGCGGAGAGCTTCCGAATGCTCGACGCCAGCGCCAGGAGCTGATTCAGGACGCAGACGGCGATGGCGGCGTTGTCGTGCGCACAATCGGGCGTTTTCTTCGTGTCGCTCATGGTCACGCCCTCCCGCCGAAGCTCAGACGGTAGGCCAGCGCCGGGCCGGCGATGCGGCGCAGGGCGCGATAAACGCGGATGCGGGTGATCGTGCTCATGAACGCCCCTCCATCCGCCGACGATGCAGGCTGGCTGCCGCCTGGTCGCCGACATGGGCCATCGCGGCGAGCGTGTCGAAGGAATGCGACAGCGCACACAGCAGCGTGTAGACGCCATCGGCGCCCTCGAACGATCCGGATCGGATATCGCCTTGAGCGTCACTGGAAACCGTGCACGCGATGCCTTCGCAAACGTCGGCGAGGCGCCGGGCTTCGTCGACGGCGTGCTCGGTCAGGCCAGCGAACGATTCCAGCTCGGCAACGCTGATGCGGTCTTTCGCATACTCGAACAGCGTCGACATGGTGTCGTAAAGGGGGCGGATCATGCTTCACCCCCTTTATGCTGGATGGGGTGTTCGTCCAGCACACCGCAGGCGTAGATCTCGTAGACTCGGCAGACATCAGCGGCGATATCGGGATCTTTCTCGATGGCCACGAGCAGCGCAGCGAAACCGCTCGCCATCCGGCTGACTTCCTCGCGGAGGGCCGCGTACTTTTCTTCAAGGGTGATCGTGCTCATGACGCACCCCCTTCGACCTTCGCCAGGGCAGCGCGGGCGAGGGCGGCATGGCGTTCGATGCCTTCGACCAAGATCAGCAGATCATCGAGCCGAGGGTGGTGCTGCGCAATCCACAGTGCGGCGGCGGTGCAGCCTTCAGCGGATTGCAGCGCCTTGGTTACGTCGGAAAGCAGTTCCGGGGTGAGTGTGGGCGAGGTCGGCGCGGGTGCGCGCGTGCCCGATGCTGTAGTACGCATGGTTGATGCTCCGTGTCGGTTGGCTTTTAGCCCGACCCCCGACGCCAATCGGGGGTGGCGGGCGCGTGCGGGATTGGCGTACCGGGACAACGGAACCGGCGAGCCTTGCGGCTCTCCCACACGGCCCGCCATAGACGGAGCAACGCATGCGGTGGACGTAAAAAATCCGCCAGGGTGGCGGAATCGTCCGCCGTCGTCATTCGGGACGCCAATCCCGTTGCCTGTTGTCTGCAGGCAGGCGGGATGATGCCGGGGAGCGGTCGACCGTGTCAAGCCGGACCGCGCCGGCTTCTTGCGCTTCCAGGTGCGTTTCTGCCGGCGGTCCTGCCTTGATGGCTTGTCGTAGGGCGTGGGCGTGGTCATGCCGGCACACCCAGCGCGGCCAGGTGGCGACGTATGGCGGCCACGTTCCAGCGGGTGCAGGCCGGGCCGGTCTTGATGGGTGCCGGCAACCTGCCGTTTCTGGCGTCACGCCAGATCGAAGAGGGGGATCGACCCAGGACAGCAGAAACGGTCCTGACATCGACCATTGCCGAATCGGGCAACTGGTCGAAGTTCGCCAGGGCGGCGGGCATCGAATTGCGTTGGTGTTGCATTGCTCGCTCCTTGTTGCGCCTGCATGGCGCGACGTGGAGCGATTTAATCGGAGCTAGCTTTTACGATCACAGGCAATAACCTTCCGAATCTGCTTGCTGAGTCCGGAGCGATCGCGGCCCTCTGCTTTCCAACCCGGATCAATCAGCTCAAGCAAACAAACAGAGAATTCGACCAAGGGCGAACTGAATTCGCCACGACTCCAGGCGCTACCAGCAGCGCCGGTCAATTCCTTCCACAGATCTGGCACCGCCGCTGCAAATCGCTGGCGATACCAGATCGAACGTCGACCGCTCTCAGCCGGCTGGAGCGTCTGCAGCGCCCGCGCTGCGGCTGTACGAATCATCTTAGGGTGAATTCGGTTGAAGTCGCGCACCCCCATGTGATACAGCGCGCGGTCGATGCAGCATCTAGAATCCTGGTCACAGTCGGCAAATGCCTCTACAGCAACGGTGCCTGCAGCCTTCTCCATCGCCTGGAGGGTCGATTTCACTTCCTGCGATGACGCGGGCGCGAACGATAAACGAAGTCCACGCATCGTTTCGACGAAGCCGCCGATGCGTTGAATCTCAGACGGACAAAGGCCACGACCCAGCACCTTGGACAACTTATCGACACTGCCAGCATCAAGGCGAAACGGTTCGATCAGCGCCCCTTCGGAAGAGGCGTGCGGACCATCGCGAAAGGTAGGTTTCGCCGTCATGCCCGCAACGACAAGCCGATTGAGATGACATCCGCGCCCTTGCGCACCTGGTCGAGCCAGTCAGCCCACCGCTGCATCATCGCCTTGCGCTGCGTCAGGAACCTTGTCCGGTTGTAGGCAGTGCCCAAGGTGTCCGGCACCCGGTGCGCGAGCTGGTGCTCGATTACGGCCACGTCGACGCCGAGCTGTTCATGCAGCACCGTGCGCGCCATCGCGCGGAAGCCGTGCCCGGTGATCTCGGTCCTCGTGTCGTACCCCATGCGCCGCAACGCGGCATTGATGGCAGCGTCTGACATGGGCCGGGCGTAGTCGCGCGAGCCGCGGAACACGTAACGACCGTGGCCGGTGAATGGCTCCAGTTCGCGCAGGATCGCCACCGCCTGATGCGGCAGCGGGACGATGTGGTCCCGACGCTTCTTCATTTTGTCGGATGGTATCGACCACTCTGCGCTTTCAAGGTCCACCTCCGCCCATTCCATCTGCCGCAGTTCGCCGGGGCGGACAAACAGCATCGGCGCCAGGCGGATCGCACAGCGCACGATCAGCGTGCCGTGGAAGGCATCGATGGCGCGCAGCAGGGCGCCGATCTCCGCTTCGTCGGTGATCGCGGCGAAGTGCGCCCCTTTCGGCGGCGCCAGGGCGCCGCGCAGATCGGCGGACGGGTCGCGCTCCCCTCTTCCGGTGGCAATGGCGTAGCGGAACACCTGCCCCGCGACCTGCTTTCCACGGTGCGCGGTATCGACGGCACCGCGCGCCTCGATGCGCCGCAGGGTTGTCAGCAGCTCGACGGGTGTGATGTCGGCGACCGGGCTCGAACCCAGCCAGGGGAAAAGATCGCGTTCAAGCAGGCCGATCACTTTCGAGCTGTGCGACGGCGCCCAAGTCGCAACCTGCCGTCCGTACCACTCGCGCGCGACCGCCTCGAAGGAGTTCGCCACCGCCAAAACGCGCGCGGCCTTCTCCGCCTTGCGCACCGCGCCCGGATCGTCCCCGGCGGCGAGCTGCGCGCGCGCCTGGTCGCGTGCCTTCCGGGCGGCGGCGAGGCTCACATCGGGATAGGCGCCAAGGGCAAGCGTCTTGCGCTTGCCGTCGAAGCGGTAGTCCAAGCGCCACAGTTTGGCGCCGGAAGGCTGGATCAGCAGGTACATGCCGCGCTCATCGGCCATCTTCCGAGCCTTGTCGGCGGGCTTCGCTTGGCGAACGGCAGTATCGGTCAGGGGCATGGCAGCGGCTCTCCGGTTGCACCGCCCGACCGTGTACCGTCAGGTCACGCGGTATACCGCCGAGTGTACCGCCAACTCTAACGGTATGGCGTGCTTCTTGGTGACACTGCTTGAGACAAGAAAAAACCCGCAGAGCCTTGAGCTGTGCGGGTTTTTGATACTACCTGCCACGGGGTGATACTCGTTCTTGGTGGGTGCTGACGGGGTCGAACCGCCGACATTCGCCTTGTAAGGGCGACGCTCTACCGACTGAGCTAAGCACCCGCGCTTTCCCCGGCGCGGATGCCGGAGCAGCAAAGTCCGCTAGTTTACTGAATCCTTCAGTCCTTTGCCAGCGCGGAATTTTGGAACCTTGGCCGCCTTGATCTTGATGTTCTTCCCGGTGCGCGGGTTGCGGCCGGTGCGCGCGGCGCGCTCGCCCACGTAGAAGGAGCCAAAGCCGACCAGAGTGACCGTTTCATTCTGACGGAGAGCCTCGGTCACCGCGGCGACGGTCGCGTCCAATGCGCGCGCCGCATCTGCCTTGGTCATGCCAGCCTTCTCCGCGATGCTTGCAACCAGTTCCTGTTTATTCACTTGACCCCCTCCGGTTTTGAACTGCAATGGGTGGAACCGTGGCTTTGGAATGATCGGAATGCACCACGGGTTGCGACATGGCCTGCGGAACTCACGATTTTATAGCGCGCAGAATTCCGCACTGTCAACGACACCCGTTCAATCCTGCGATCGCGATGCCATGGGCCCCGGCGCGAGCCGAGCGGGTAGCAGCAATCACCCCGACTCGATCCAGAACCTCGATTCCGCCAGATCATTCATCCGCTTCGCATGAGCCGCAAGATCGAACTCCCTCACCGGCATGACCTGCCCCCACTCCCGGTGACGCAGATCCATCACACTGCCTGAGCAGAACCGGGCAGGCGATCCTGCAGGAAGCGGTCGTAACCCTGCAGCACCAGCTCGCGCGTCTTCATCACGTCGGTCTCGACCGCACCGGCGAAGACCCCCAGCCCGTCGAGGATCTCCCGTGCCTCGCCGAAGCCCTTCTCGAAGCCGCCACGGATCACGTCGATGAAATCGCGCAGCACGGTTTCCGGATCGTCGTCGGGACGGCGGGCGGCGTAGGCCTCGAAGAATCCGGTCGACATCGACACGATGCGCCCCGCGGTCGCTTCGGCGGTGTTGTCCTGGCCCATCGCGTTCTGGATGGCATCCGGACCCAGCGTCGGTGCGAGCGCCTCGTTGATTCCCTCGATCGCGGAGCGGAAGAGCAGCGCCTGCGACTGGTCGCCCGAGCGGATCGAAACCTGCATCGAGGCCTGCAGGATGCCTACATTCAGCTCCTTGCGCAGCTCGGACTCGCTGGCCGCTCCCTGGCGCTGCAGGCGCGACCCGGCCACGCTGTCTTGCCGTGCCGCATCGGCGGGCGGAAACGAAGCGCCTGCGAGGGTGGAAGCATTGGGCAGGATGCTGTTCATGACGCACTCCCTTGGCGGTGATCTCTCACTTCCAGTCTAGACAGCGCCTCGCCGTCGCGCTGAGTGAAGACTGCCCGAGCCGAGCAGCGCATGCGGCACGTGGATGCGTGGCCGGCCAGCGTGTTCAGGTAGCCACCCAGCTCCACGGCGCCCCCCTTCACAAGGCTCTGCATGCGCAGACTCGCCGCGAGGATCAGGTAGCAGCCGCGATCGGGATCGCGGGATGTCGTCGACGCGCTGCGGGGCTTCACTGCGGCCGGAAGGACTCATCCTGGAGGCGTTGTCTGGTCGATCGGACTCGATGAAGCGAGACCATCCGCCGCCCCGACGCCGGGCAAGCCGTCCACCTGCCACGGGGGTGCCTGGACGGCAGGATGAGTCGTGCGCCGGCGCCACCTCAGTCGCGCGTCTGCGCCGCCCAGCGCGCGATGATCTCGGCCAGCGCGGGCAGGCCCTCGCGGATCGCCACCGGCCCGGGCGCGAGGATCAGCGCCGATTTCACCTCGTGCAGCTCGCCGTCGCGCACCGCCGGCACCGCAGCCCAGCCCGCGCGCGCGGCGACGCGCTCGGGGCGGAAACGCTTGCCGCACCACGACCCCACGACGATGTCGGGCGCAGCCCGCGCCGCCTCCAGGGGATCGGCCAGGATGCGCTGCGCCGCGCCAGGGTGGCGCGCGCGCTCGGCAAAGATGTCTTCGCCGCCGGCGATGCTGATCAGCTCCGAAACCCAGCCCACCGCGCTGATCGGCGGCTCGTCCCACTCCTCGAAATACACCCGCGGCCGCCGCGCCAGCGCCGCCGCTCGCGCGCGCACCGTGTCCATCGTCGCCTCGAGCTCGGCCACCAGGGCCAACGCACGCGCCTCCGCCCCCACCAGCCGGCCCACCGTCTCGATCATCGCCAGGATGCCCTCGACGCTGCGCTGGTTGAACACATGCACCGCCACGCCCGCCTTGATCAGGTCGCGCGCCACGTCCGCCTGCATGTCGGAGAACCCCAGCACCAGGTCCGGCCCGACTGCGAGGATCTTCTCGAGGTCGCCGCTCGAGAAGGCGAACACCTTCGGCTTCTCCTTGCGTGCGCGCGGAGGGATCACGGTGTAGCCACTGATGCCTGCGATGCGGTCCTCCTCGCTCAGGGCGTAGAGGACCTCGACGGTCTCGGTGGTCAGGCAGACGATACGGGAAGGGAGGCGGCGCGGATTCATGGGGAGATTATCGCCGATCGCACGATTCGCGCCGTTTACGGCACACGCGGTTTGCAGCTCAATCGCCACGCAGGATGCTGAACTCCCGGAACAGCCGCCCCGGCAAAGGCACGCCCAGCCGCCAGTGGATGCTCATCGGCTTCGCGCCGTCGGCCCGCTCCAGCGTCACCGGCCCGCAGGCGCGATACGGCGTTCCTTTTGCTGCACGAACGAAGAGCTGAAAGCGCCAGCCATTGCCTGGACTCTCCAGGTACCGCCGCCCTGCCGGCGTCTGCGGCCCCGCCGCGTTCTGCGACTGCCAGTGAAACAGCTCCGGACTGATCGCGTAATCCCGATATGCGATGCGCTCGTGATAGCCCTCGCGTTTGTCCAAGGTCACGAACAGCAGCTCGACCTTGCGCTCGTGCAGCGCGAGCACGCCGGCCTGGAAGGGCGTGCGCCGGCTCGGACTCAGCCAGCCGAGCGCGCTCAGGATCTCGCGGATGCCGTACGCCGCGTGCAGGCAGAGCGGCACATCCTCCAGCCCCGGCACCGCCTGCGCCTGCAAGCTGCTGCGCGCCTGCAAGACTTCGCCCAGCTCGACAAGCTCCGCCACTTGCTCTGGGTGATGCTGCAGCCGCTGCAGGAAATCCTCGCCGCTCCCCTTCTGATGCTGCTGCGCATCGACCTGGTAGGCGAGCATCTGAAGCAGGCGCCGATCGCGCTCGTCCCGCGCCCGGTAGGCCGCGTCCGGCTCGCGCAAAGACAGCAGGAGATCGATTCGCGCCGGGTCGTCGATGTGGAGCAGATCGCCGAAACGCCGTCCGAAGTAATCATCCTCGCTGCCTGCCGGCGTGTTCAGCAAGCCCGCGTCGCGCTTGAGATTGGTCCAGCCGGAGCGCCCGCTGTTGCGATAGAGGTCGTCCAGCTCGATCGCCTGCTCGGCGAGGAAGCTCGCGAGCCGGACGTCGGCCCGACCACGCAGGGCGGCATAGGCCTGCAGCTCCGTACGCAACCGCCGCCAGTTCTGCTGCACCAGCTTGCGCAGGCTGCGCAGCACCTGCTCGCGGGTCTGGCGCTGCAGGTGGATGTGGCAACCCGGCGGCAGGAGGCCGAAGCCCTTGTCCACCGCCTCGATCAACTGCGCGCGCGACAGCCCGGTGAGCGTCGACAGCAGGCGATCGAAGCGGAATTCCTCGCGATGCCGGCCGACGAAATCCAGGATCAGGCAGCTCTCCTTGCCCTTGGCCAGACGCAGGCCGCGGCCGATCTGCTGCTGGAAGAGCACCGGGCTCTGCGTCGGACGCAGGAGCAGCAGCGTATCGACGAGCGGCAGGTCGACGCCCTCGTTGTACAGGTCGCAGGTCACCAGCGCGGCGACCTCGCCCCGTGCGAGCAGCTCGGGCGCGCGTCGGCGCTCGTCGGTAGGCGTGTCGCCCAGCACGCACAGCGCCTTGATACCGGCCCGGTTCAGCCGCGCCGTCATGTCCTGCGCGTGCGCCACCGAGACGCAGAACACCAACGCGCGCCCGCGCGCCGGGTTGCCCGTCAGGCGCCGCCACTCGTCGAGCACCAGCCGCGCGCGGACGTCATTGCCGGTGACCAGCTTGTCGATCGCGGCGACCTCCCCTGCCTGCTGCCAAGGCACAGCCGAAAGGTCGGTCTCGTCGTCGCAGGCGTAATACTCGAAGGGGCACAGCAACTGCTGGTCGAGCGCATGCCAGAGCCGAAGCTCGACCGCCGGCGAGCCATCCGGCCGGTTGTCGTAGTAATCCAGGATCGGCCTGCCATCGCTGCGCTCCGGCGTCGCGGTCAGGCCGAGCAGCACGCGCGGGCGCACGGCGCTCACGAATGCATCGAAGCGATCCGCCGCCAGGCGATGGCACTCGTCGACCACCACGGTATGCCAGTGCGACACCCCGCAGCGTGACACCAGCTCGCGCACGGACACGCTGTCGATGGTGGCGAACAGATGATCGACGCCCTCGGGCTGCGCGCCGCCCACCAGCACCTCGCCAAAGGCGTGGTCGCGCAACACTTCGCGATACGTGCGCAGCGCCTGCTTGAGGATCTCCTCGCGGTGCGCCACGAACAGCAGCCGCGGTCGCCCGCCGGCCTGCTGGCAGAGCCGCTTGTAGTCGAAGGCGGCCACGACCGTCTTGCCTGTGCCGGTCGCGGCGACCACCAGGTTGCGCCAGCGGCCGTGATCGCGCTCGAGTTGCAGCTGGTCGAGCATCTCCTGCTGATAGGCCTTGGGCTCGAGGTCGAAATAGCTCGGGCGGGCGATCAGCTCGTCTCCGGACTCGCGCCTGAGCGCCTCACCCAGCGCCTTGCGATGCGCCGGGTTGGCAGGGTCGTAGCCCTGGAACTCGCTGTCTTCCCACAGCGTCTCGAAGTGCGCGCTGGCGCGTTCGAACAGATCGGTCTGGCCGCGCTCGGTGAACTTCACCGTCCACTCCAGCCCGCCCATCAAGGCAGCGCCCGACAGGTTGGCGCTGCCCACGTAGGCGGAACCGAAGCCGGTACGGCGGCGGAACAGCCAGGCCTTGGCATGCAGCCGGGTGCGTCGCCCATCCAGCGACACACGGATCTCGCAGCCCGGCAGCCGGGCGAGTTCGTCCAGCGCACGGACCTCGGTGGCGCCGGTACAGGTGGTGGTGAGCACGCGCAGGCGCGTGCGCGGCTTGCCGTCCGGCCCAACGGCGGTGATCGACTGCAGGATGTCGAGCAGCTTGCGCACGCCGGAATGGGTGATGAAGCTCACCAGGATGTCCACCTGCTCGCAGGCCGCCAGCTCGCGGCGCAGCTCGGTCAGCAGCGAGGGCGAGCCCTTGCCCGCGGTAAAAAGCCAGGGGAAGGCCAGGCCGGTTTCCGGAATGGCCGGCTTGGGCGAGCGCCGGTGGATGGACTGGAGAATCTGGGGCGGCGCAGAGAGCGTCTCGGCCTCGTCCGCGCGCTTGCCGAGGCGCTGCTTCAGGCTGACCAGGAGGAAATTGACGAGGTCGAGCTGCTGGCGGAGCTTCTCGGCGCCATCGCCGTGCAGATCGTCGAGGATGCGGGAGAGTTGGGAGGCGAGCGCATCCGCAAGGCGCTCGGGCGCGTCCTCGGCGGTGAGGGGCTGGAGGCTGTGGGCGTGCGCGTCGTTCGCGCGGGTGACGGCATCGCGGAGGGCGTCGGTGAGGAGTTGGTCGTAGAGGCCGTCAGGCAGTGTCATGTTCGAGCAGAAGGCCCTCGCCCGCGCCGTTTCGGATGATGCGCGCGGGGTTCATCGTGCGTACGCCAGGATCGTGATTCATGCCGAACTCTACCGCAGTACGTCGAACGCGGCGGTGGCGAGCAGTCGATACGCGGGCAAGCCCACGACCACAGAAAGTTGCCACCACGGGTCTTGCGCCGGTTTGCTCGCCCCTGCGGGTGATGGGGCGAGAGAGATCCAGGATCATCCGCCCCACATAGAGCAAGGCCCCCCGCCATCGCTGACGAGGGGCCTTTCCACCAGGACGGCCTCCCGGCCGTCCCAGCGCTTCAGCTAGCTACCGACTCAAACTTCCACCGTATCTGCGACCGAGCGGAATTCCTCGATCTGGTCGAAGTTCATGTAGCGGTAGATGTCGGCGGCCTTCTTGTTCACCACTTCCACCTGCGCCATGTATTCCTCGACCGACGGGATCTTGCCCATCAGCGCGCACACCGCGGCCAGCTCGGCCGAACCCAGATAGACGCGGGTGTCGATGCCGAGGCGGTTGGGGAAGTTGCGCGTCGAGGTCGACATCGCGGTGCTGCCCTTGCGGATCTGCGCCTGGTTGCCCATGCACAGCGAGCAGCCC
>JAEUNQ010000369.1 GCA_016790365.1 Thauera sp.
TGCTCGACCTCGCCAGCGGCCCCGGCCTGCTCGCCGGCCAGGCCGCGCTGCGCGTCGCCCCCGGCGGCAGCGTGCTCGCCACCGACATCGCCGAGGGCATGCTCGCCGAAGGCGCGCGTCGCTGCGGCGAACACGCCGACACCCCCTGCTTCGCCGCCGCCGACGCCGAGCACCTGTGCCTCGCCGACGCCAGCATGGACCGCGTGCTCGCCGGCCTCGCGCTGTTCATCTTCCCGCACCCCGAGCGCGCGCTCGCCGAGATGCACCGCGTGCTCGTGCCCGGCGGCCGGGTGGCGCTGTCGGTTTGGGGCGCGCGCGAGACCGTGCCGCTGATCCACCGCGCCCAGGACACCATCGCCCGCCTGCTGCCGCCGCCCAAGGTGCCGCGCCCCTCGGTGTTCCGCTACGGCCAGCCGGAAGTGCTCACCGAAACCCTCGCCGCCGCCGGCTTCGAAGACATCGACATCCGGCCGTGCACGTTCTCCTGCCACTTCTCCGACGCCGACACCTATTGGCAGGCCTTCCTGGATCTCGCCGGCGGCGCCGCGGAAGCGCTCGGCCGCCTGCCCGAGGCCACCCAGGCGCAGCTGCGCGCAGCCGTCGTCGACGACCTCGCCCACCACTGCTGCGACGACGGTCGCGACGGCTTCCTCGTGCCGGCCCGGACCCTCGTCGCGAGCGCACGCCGGCCGGGCTGATCCCCGCACCGCCGATCCCGCCCGCGCGCCATGCGCGCGGGCGCAGTGCCCTCTTCTCCCGATCTCCCGACGCGCCCCCCGGCGCCCCGGCCTCCCCCTTACCCCTTCCCCCCCGTTCGTTCCCCGGATCCCGACTTGTCCGCCCCCCAGACCCGCAGCGCCACCGCGGCACTCCCCGCCTCCCCTGCCGAAGCCGACGCCCGCACCGCACGCCAAGGAATGTTCGCCGCGCTCGCCGCCTTCGTGACCTGGGGCCTCGCGCCGCTCTACTTCCGCGCTCTCGGCAGCGTTCCCCCCTTCGAGATCGTCGCCCACCGCGTGCTGTGGTCGGCCCTGCTGCTGGCGCTGATGCTGGCAACGCTGCGCTTCACCGGCGGCTTCACGCGCGTGGGTGCCGTGGTCCGGCAACCGCGCCTCCTCGCCCTGCTCGCGCTCACCTCGCTGCTCACCAGCAGCAACTGGCTGGTCTTCATCTGGGCGATCGACGCCGGTCGCCTGCTCGAGGCCAGCCTCGGCTACTTCATCAACCCCCTGGTCAGCGTGGCGCTGGGCGCGATCTTCCTCGGCGAACGCCTGCGCCCGCTGCAGGCCACGGCGGTAGCGATCGCCTGCGCCGGGGTGGCCTGGCGGGTCTGGCAGCTCGGCAGCCTGCCGTGGATCCCGCTCTTCCTCGCCGGCACCTTCGGCCTCTACGGCCTGCTGCGCAAGCGCGCCCCGGTCGATGCGGTGGGCGGCCTCTTCATCGAGACCCTGGTGGTCGCCCCGCTGGCGCTCGCCTGGCTGCTGTGGCTGCACGCGCAGGGCAGCCTCGCCTTCGGCAGCGGCAACCCGGCCGAGTGGCTACTGCCGCTCACCGGCATGATCACCGCCATCCCGCTGATGCTGTTCGCCGTGGGCGCCCGCCGCTTGCCGCTGGCCACCGTCGGCTTCCTGCAGTACATCGCCCCCAGCCTCAACTTCCTGGTGGCGGTGCTGCTCTTCCGCGAGCCCTTCGACACCACCCAGCTCGTCGGCTTCGCGCTCATCTGGCTTGCGCTCGCGGTGTATTCGGCGGACATGGTCCGCGCCGGACGGCAGACGGCGCGGGCGGCGCGCTGAGGGAGGGGGCCTCGACCGGATCGTCGAATGATCGCCAGGGCGGTCCGGGAACAGCGCTGCCTTCACGGCGGATTGTGGAAGCGCAAGAGGGCGCGAATTCCATGGGCCGCATTCGCGGCTGGCGCCGCTCCTCCATCGCACCAGGCCGCGACGCATCCTGTAGGAGCGCCGCAAGGCGCGAATGCGGCGGTGAAATGGGCGCAGCGCGTATCGGAAGCGCCGTATTCGCGGCTTGCGCCGCTCCACATGAAACCGTCGCGGATCGACGCCGTCGGCAGATGCCCCCGGAAGACACCACGTTCTCAGCGCCGAATCCGCGAGGCTGCGGCGCCCACCATCCCGGCCCCGCGGCCGGATCGAAGCTGCGCCGAATCCGAACGTACCGGATCGGCACCGCGCCGAAGCGGCGCCGCCCCAGCCCGGAACGGACTGGCACCGGATCGCCCTCCGCACCCCATCGCCCCTCATTCGCACCGCGCGATAGGGCCGGCGGCCCGAATCCAGTAAACTAGCGCGCTTGCTTTCTTCAGGCGGATGCCGATGTTCGTGCTGTATGAAGAGGACGGGGCCTTCAAGGCCGGGACCATCCTCGCCGATAACGACGCCACGCTGCAGGTCGAGAACACCCACGGCAAGCGGGTGAAGCTCAAGCGCGCCCATGTGCTGATGGAATTCCGCGAGCCCGGGCCGTCCGACCTGCTCGCACGCGCCGAGGCCGAGGCCGAAGTCCTGGACGTCGAATTCCTCTGGGAAGTCTGCGGCGAGGACGAATTCGCCTTCGCCGACTTCGCCGCCGAATACCAGGGCCGCACGCCCACCGCGGTCGAATCGGCCGCCCTGCTGCTGCGCCTGCACTCCGCGCCGATCTGGTTCCACCGCAAGGGGCGCGGGCGCTTCCGCAAGGCCCCCGCCGACATCCTCCAGGCCGCGCTCGCCGGCCTCGAGAAGAAGCGCCAGCAAGCCGCCGCGATCGAGCACATGCGCGCCGAGCTCGTCGCCGGGCGCCTGCCACCCGAGCTCGCCGCCCTGCTGCCGCAGGCGCTCTACCGCCCCGACCGCAACCGCCCCGAGATCAAGGCCCTCGAGGCCGCCTGCGTCGACAGCGGGCTGTCCGCCGCGCGCCTGCTGCTGGCCTGCGGCGCGCTCGCGTCGAGCTACGACTTCCACTACAACCGCTTTCTCTTCGAGCACTTCCCGGAGGGCACCGCCTTCCCCGCCCTCGAAGTGCCCGTGCTCCCCGGCGCGCTGCCGCGCGCCGAGGTCGCCGCGTTCTCGATCGACGACGCCTCCACCACCGAGATCGACGACGCCTTCTCGGTGACCCCGCGCGCCGAGGGTGGCTGGCGCATCGGCATCCACATCGCCGCCCCCGCGCTCGGCTTTGCACGCGGCTCGGCACTCGACGCGATCGCGCGCCGGCGCCTGTCCACGGTGTACATGCCGGGCAACAAGATCACCATGCTGCCCGACGAGATCGTGCAGACCTTCACCCTCGGAGAAGGCCGCGACTGCCCGGCGGTGTCGCTCTACCTCGACATCACCCCCGGGCTGGCGATCGTCGGCGAGGAGAGCCGGGTCGAGCTCGTGCCGATCGTGGCCAACCTGCGCCACCACGACATCGAGCCCGTCTTCAACGACGACACCGTCCACAACGGCGGCCCCGACTTCCAGTGGAAGCGCGAGCTCACCCTGCTGTGGGACCTCGCCACCGTGCTCGAGGCCGGGCGCGGCAAGGCCGCCGGCAACGAGGACCGCATCGACTTCGGCTTCAGCGTGGACTGGACCGAGGAGACCGCCGACGGCCCGGGGCGCGTCAGCATCGGCCGGCGCCTGCGCGGCTCGCCGATGGACAAGCTCGTGGCCGAGCTGATGATCCACGCCAACATGACCTGGGGCAAGCTGCTCGACCGCTCGGGCATCCCCGGGCTGTACCGCGCCCAGGGCGGCGGCAAGGTGCGCATGACCACGGTCGCCGCGCCGCACGAAGGCCTGGGCGTCGATTGCTACGCCTGGTCGAGCTCGCCGCTGCGGCGCTACGTCGACCTGGTCAACCAATGGCAGATCATCTCGGTGCTGCAGGGCACGCCGCCCGCCTTCGCACCCAAGTCGGCCGAGCTGATGGCGGCGATGCGCGACTTCGAGCTCACCTACGCCGAGTACGCCGAGTTCCAGCGCGGCATGGAGCGCTACTGGTGCCTGCGCTGGCTGCGCCAGCACGGCCGCGGCGAGGTCGAGGCCAC